>CAZYPA010000037.1:0-22658 GCA_964649175.1 uncultured Leptospirales bacterium
TCTGTTATTTTTTGTGCTTCTTCAACATACTTGTCAGTAATTTTTTGAATTTTATCCTGCACAGCTTTAGAATCATCCTCTGATAATTCCTTATCCTTTTCCAAAGCCTTTATCATATCATTGCCATCTCTTCGTACATTTCTTATGGCAACTTTACAATCCTCAGCTTTGCTTTTGGCAATCTTCACATACTCCTTTCTTCTTTCCTCTGTTAATTCAGGAATCTGGATTCTAATCAGGTTTCCGTCATTTGCAGGATTAACAGAAAGATCAGACTTTAGAATAGCCTTTTCAACTTCAGCCAGGTTATTTTTGTCCCAGGGCTGTATAACCACAAGCCTGGGCTCAGGAATAGAGATTGTAGCAACCTGATTCATGGGCATTTCTGTACCATAAACCATAACCTTAAGACCTTCAAACATTGCAGGATTCGCTCTGCCTGTTCTAAGAGTAGAAAACTCCTTTTGAAGGCTTTTGATACTTTTTTGCATCCTGTCTTCTACATCAATTAAAATGTCATCAGTCATTTAAATAATCCTTTTTCAGGAAATTTTAGTTCCTATTTTTTCACCAAGAACGATCTTTTTTAAAGAGCCACGTTCAAAGAGATTAAACACAACAATTGGTAAATTGTTGTCCATACATAATGAAATTGCAGTAAGATCCATTACCCTGAGCTGCTGTTTAATCACATCAATATACGATATTTCAGAAATTTTTTGAGCATCTTTATCAGTTTCAGGATCACCTGTATAAACACCGTCAACCCTGGTAGCTTTAAGAAGAACATCCGCACCAAGCTCAACAGCCCTTAGGCTGGCAGCTGTGTCTGTTGTAAAATAGGGATGCCCTGTACCTCCAGCAGCTATTACAATTCTTCCTTTTCTCAGATGGTCTAGTGATTTCTGTATAGTGTAGGGTTCTGCAACGTGCTTCATTTCAATAGCAGTGAGAACCCTTGTTGTAATATTCATTTTTTCCAGGGTGTTTTCCACAGCCATGGAGTTCATCACTGTGGCAAGCATACCCATGAAATCACCGGTTGAACGATTTATGCCCAGAGCTTCTGCCATGGCACCCCTGAAAATATTTCCAGCACCTATAACCAGGGCAATTTCAACGCCCAGCTCAGAAACCTCTTTTATTTCAGAAGCAATCTGCTGAATTACTTCAGGATTAATCCCTGTTTTATCAGGCCCTGCAAGGGCTGCACCACTTAATTTAAGCAATATCCTTTTATAATGAGGTTCTTTTGACATTGATTAAAGCCCTATCTGAAATCTTGAAAATTTCCCAACTTCTATATTTTCACCAAAAATGGCAATCTTTTCCTTAATCAGATCTTTAATTTTGATGCTTCCATCCTTAATGAATTCCTGCTCAAGAAGGCATACTTCAGAGTAATACTTCTGGAGTTTTCCTTCAACTATTTTTTCAATTACATTTTCAGGTTTACCGGAATCTTTCATCTGTTCCCTGTAAATTTCCTTTTCCTTTTCAACTACATCAGCAGGTACATCTTCAATAGATACATAAAAAGGATTGGCAGCAGCTATCTGCATAGCCAAATCCCTTCCAAGCTCCTGAAAGTCTTCGTTTCTTGCAACAAAATCAGTCACTGTTTTAAGCTCAACCAGAACACCCAGTTTATTATTATTATGGATATATGAAGCAACAACACCTTCAGATACTTCTCTTCCCATTTTTTTATCAGCAGATGCAAGTCCCTTTATTCGAAGGTACTCTACTGCTTTTTCCATGTCTCCACCTGTTTCAACAAGGGCCTTTTTACAGTCCATCATACCAGCCTGTGTCTTGTCCCTTAACTCTTTGATCATTGCACTTGTTACTTCTGCCAATTTAACACCTCTTGCTTTTAAATAAAATTTCTTTTCCTAAACACCTTATATGGAGAAAGGAGATTTGTCCTTTCTGATATAAAACCTGTTACTACCACTCATCATCAGCTTCATCCTGTGCAGCTTCGAGGTTTTCAGCTGTTTCAGATTTTTCTGAGACAGACCCATCTAATGCTTCAGCAGAAACTCCTTCTTCATCATCTTCTTCAGATAGCATTTCCACATCCTGACCACCTGACTGTCCCTCAACAACAGCTCTTGAAGCAACTTCAAGAAAAAGTGCAATTGCCCTTATAGCATCATCATTGCCTGGTATTGGATAATCTATTTCATCAGGATTGCAGTTTGTATCTACAACAGCAAAAATAGGAATTCCAAGAATCTGCGCCTCTTTTACAGCAATAGCCTCTCTTTTAGGATCTATTACAAAAAGTGCGTCAGGAAGCTTTGTCATGTTCTTTATACCGGAAAGAATCTTGTTCTTTTTATCAAGCTCTCTCTGAAGATCAAGCCTTTCTTTTTTTGTTTCTGCATCCCAGGAATCGGTTTCCTGCATTTTTTCAAGATCTTTCAGCCTCTGTATTGAATTGCCCACTGTTTTAAAGTTTGTAAGCAAGCCGCCTAACCATCTTTCAGAAATATAATACATTCCGCATTTTTCCGCGTACTCTACAATAGCAGCCTGAGCCTGCTTCTTTGTTCCCACAAATAAAATCTTGCCGCCATCTGCGGAAAGATCTCTCATCGCAGCATAAGAAACTTTTATTCTCTGCATTGTCTTTTGCAAATCAATTATGTGAATTCCGTTTCTTGAAGTAAAGATAAACTGCGCCATTTTTGGATTCCATCTTCTGGTCTGGTGGCCAAAATGAACACCTGACTCAAGTAATGCCTTCATTGATACAACAGCCAATTGGGTACCCCCTTTTTTATAGTAGATATTATTAAAGTTACACCGCAAGCACACTCCGGGCTGGACAAAGATAATCAAATCCAATACCAGGAATAAACCTGTCACGTGTTTTCAAATACACTTAAATAAGCCTTAAAAAAGCTATTTGTGTATTCAAGATAATTTTGCCTATTCAATTAAGAAATGAGGCAACCGGTAATTAAACCGATTTAAATCCATACCGGAACTTAAATAAAATCCGGTACTTTTAATAACCGCGGGAGCGGCCTTAAATCCTGCGAAATAATATAATGCCAGCTACAATGCCAAATATAGACGCAAGATTTAATTTAAGGCTAAAACTGATTATTTCCAGATTAAAGCCAATAGGACCAGTCAAACTGGAAGTTATAAAATCTGCTTCAGGAAAAAATTTAACCAGAAGTGTACCCAGTGCAGAACCCAGAACACCCCCAAGAAGCATAAATGCTATAAAATAGCCAGTATTTAACCGTGAAAATTCCATAAAAAACAATAAAAACGCAGCATGTGACATGTCAAGATATTTTTATTCTTAAAAGATATTCCGGAACCTGTATGCAAACCATTCAAGAAAAAACTCAATAAAGCTTCTTTTCCCAAAATTTTCCAGAGTAATTTCAATGCTTTTTGCCAGATCATCTTCAAAAACCTTTTCCATAATCTCGCCAAAATCCTGATCAAGAACAACAGCATTGACTTCAAGATTCTTGCGAAAACTCCTTCTGTCAAGATTGGAAGAACCCACAGTTGACCAGATACCATCAATAACAGCTGTTTTAGCATGAAGTATCGATTCCTGATATTCGTAAATTTTTAAGCCGTTTTTAAGATAAAGCTTATATAAATATCTGCTTGCATACCTGACAATGGGGATGTCTGTTTTCCCGGGAAGGAGAAGTACAACATCTACTCCTTTTGAAGCAGCGCGCACAAGGGCTTTGTGTATTCTGGCATCAGGAATAAAATAGGCATTTGTAATAAAAATAGATTTCCTTGCATTATTAATCGCAGAAACATAGGATTCCTTTACAGGCTTCCCCTTGTTTCTGCTTCTTGCACAAAGGATCATAAGAAGCTTGGAGCCTCTTTTTTTAAGATTGGGAAAATACAGGTTGGTTTGTAAAACCTCTCCGCCATTTCTAAACCAGTTTTCCATGAAAAAAAACTGCACATCTCTCACAGAAGGGCCCTCAATCAAGACATGGGTATCACGCCAGCCTCCGCCATTATACTTCTCTCCGGCATATTCAGCACCAATATTTATACCGCCAACAAAGGCCTTTTTCCCATCAATAACAATAATTTTTCTGTGATCCCTGAAGCTGATCTTCCAGTATCTCCGCCATGGAGCAAAGGGGTTGTATTCAATTACTTCAACCCCTGACTCCTCCATTGTTCTAAACATATCTCTGGATGTGGCAATGCAGCCTACTGCATCATATATCAAATTAACCTCAACACCCTGGGCAGACTTTTTTGCCAGCTTTGAAGCAATAATCCATCCCACGTTGTCGCTGTTAAAAATATACGTTTCAAGGTTTATGCTTTTTTTTGCATTATCAATTTCTTTTATTACTGTATCAAAAAATTCATCCCCTTCAGTAAAAAGAGTAACCTTGTTCCCGCTAAAAGCCCCTCCTCCTCCCTTGTTCTTAATATCAGCGAAAAAAGCCGGAAGAAAATATTTGTTCGTAAACTTTTTTATTGTTCCGCTTTTTTTCACATCCCTGTCCTTTTATCACTTCTTATCCACTACATGCTTAAGGGGCTTAACCATTTCTGATTTAATCATTTTTCTGACATTTACTCTCATTTCAGGATTAGCAGTGATCGCAAACATTTTTTTGTTCATTTCAATAACCTTCTCATCATCCTGCGGGAAATCATAAATTCCATTCTCTTCATAATATTTGTGATCAGCCTGAAAAACAAATCGCAGCCGCCCCCAGACATCATCCCTGAAAATCTTCATTCCCCCAACTCCCCTATAAGTAGCTGGTGAAACAAAATTCTCCTCAGAGCATTTAATGAGGTTCACTGCCAGATTGCCAATGTTGCTGTCAATATGCATTGAAGAATCTTCATCTGTCACAAAATCCACCAGATTTACTCCCTGCCATTCAGAATAGGACTGAAGGATCTCTCGCAGATTGGGCACCTGCCTTAGGGGACCTGAAACAAGAAATCCCATCTGCTTACCCTTTAATGTTGGAGTGTGGGTGTTAAAAAATGCCCTGTCAAACATTCTTTTCCATGCAGATGAAAGATACCTGTCTTTTATTTCCCCTGCAAAAACAACTATATCAGCCGGTTTAATTTCCGAGTTGTAAAAATCTATAAATTCATCCTTGCCTGTATAAACACACTCATTATCAAACCCGCACTCACAACAGCCCAGGCATCCCCCTTTTATATCAATGTCAGATAATGACCGCAAAATCGCTGTGCCCTTATAAATATCAGCTAACCTTTTTATCATTTTGCCCAGATTTTCATCCCCATAATCCCTATCCGAAAGAATAAGAATTTTTTTATCCTTTGAATCCACAAAGGGAAAATCACTGCCCGGATTATAAGACTCCCTGTTATAATCAATTCTGGAAAACATTGCTGCAGCACCTGTCCCCTTTTCAACAATTGCAAACATGAGAGATGCAAATTGCAACAGGCGTTCCTGCTCCTCTTTTTTCATTAAATCATACATGTCAGGAGAGTGTGCACCTGCGAAAATCATTCCCATATCTTCGCATATTCCGCGCATATAAAGGTGGGCCGTGTTGTCATAAAAATGGATTGAAGTTGTAATAACTGCTGCAAATTTATCCTTAAAATTAGAAACAGCTCCCCTTTCAAAGACAAGTTCAATAAACCTTTTGTACTGGGAAGGCACAAGGCACACATAAAGGGGAACGCTCCATATTACAATATCTGAAAGAGCTATCTGATTCATAATCTCTTCAAAAAGAGATCTATCTTCTTCTATTTTACGTATTCGTGAAGATACATTGATATATGTAAATTCATGATCAGGATAATGCTTTTCAATATACCGAACATACTGCTGAGTAACGCTTAAATCACCCTTTGGACTGCCATTAAGAACTATTACTTTCATTATAGACCTCTCCTTTCATAGCACAATATGCAATTTGTTTCATATTGCACTATAATAAAAAAATTGTCAAGAAAATAGAAACAAAACAGGGGTTTTTCTTTCAAATCAGGAATTATATTTTTATTTCAATGCAAAAATTAGAGAGACTCTGAATAATTTTATTGACATAAAAATCTTAAACATTAGTTTATATGTAAAGTAATAATATTTTTTTAAAATAAGGAGATCAATATGGCAGGTTTCAGTTTTGAGGATATATCAAAAGTTCAGGGTGAAGAAGAAGAGGCTCTTAAAAGAGTAATTACTGATGCATGGGTAACAATGAAAAAAGTAAACTGGGATAATACAAATTTCTGCAAAATCAATCCCAAAATTACAATACCATACCCTGTAGCCAAGAATTTTCAGACCTTTTTTGAAAATGAAGGATGGAAAGTTACACTTAAAAAAGAAAACAGAAACTATCTTTTTGATATTTACAGAGAATAGTTATAAATTTACTTATATCCATAAATAATCCGCACCATACCTGCAGGATGCGGATTATTTACCAATTATCCTGCATTTTCCCAACAATTAATAAAAAGAGATAACGTTATGAATTCTTCTGAAAAAGAAAAATTTTCCCATTTTGAGAGCCTTGAACTTCTTGCTATTACTGAAGAAAGACTTGCCCATGTGCCGGACTTCAATTCAGAAGAATCTGTAAAGGCTATTTTAACCAGGCTTATGGAGGTTTACAATAATCTTATGCCTTTTAACAGGCTTCTTGGAATAGAAGTTATTGATCTTTCCATTGAAAAGGCTGTTATTACTATTTCTTCAAAAGAGGAATTACAGGGAAATTATATTCAAAAAATACTTCATGGCGGAGTTATTTCATCAGTGATTGATCTTGCCGGTGGAATAATAGCACAAACCCATGCCATTAAAAAACTTAACGGGAAAACCATTGGAGAAATACTTCTAAGATTCAGCAAAATGAGCACTCTTAATATGAGAGTGGACTATCTTAAACCTGGTGCTGGTGCAACCTTTAAATGTATATCAAAAGTTGAAAGAGCAGGGAACAAGGTAGCAGTTACAAGAATGGAAATGTTTAATGAAAAAAATGAACTTATTGCCATAGGCACCGGCTCATATCTAATCGGATAGACAATCACCTTTCCTTATCGCTTCCCCCTGGTAATAAACATGAGGCATTATTATTTTTTGCTCAAGCTCATCCATGGGGATTTTAAATTTATTTTTACCGCATATTATTTGTAAACAGCTGTCACAGGCATTTATTTTACTCACTACAGGGTGATCAAAAGAGGCAAAGATCTGCTGCTCCTTGTCCTTCCCCTGCTTAACAGTTACTGAGTACCAGCAGGCTCCGCCAGCCCCATCGCTTCCCATATAAAGGCGAAATATAACTGATTCGCCACTCTCATTTAACCGGACACACTCCTGTATAAGTTTCTCCTTTGCCGGGTCCCCATACATTACAGAGCGTGTTGTATATCGCGAACCGTGATGAAAAAGGGCTGCAACAATAAAAACTATTACAATCAATGCAGCAATATAAGGGGCATAGTATCTCATATCTTCAACCATTAGTAACAATAATAATATACACTATTACATTAAATGAAGAAATCAACCTTTTTTTGATTTATTTGCTCTTTAATTTACCTATACATCCTTTTGCGGAAGGGTACAGCTTTCGTCCCTTTCAATGGAATACTTCCATGGTATCCTTATAAACATGTTCCCTGCATGATTAAAAAAATCCATCATCCTTATAATTTTAAGGATATATCTTCTGTCACTGGAAGAATAGGCCTTTTTATACTCATCAAAGTATTTCCATGTATCCGGTTTGCCTTTGCTAAAAATCCATTCTCTGGCAAAGGATAGGGCAAGCCACTCTCTGTATTCAAAATTTTCTTTTCGCAGAGTAATGAGGTCATCAATTTCTCCTGCAGAAAGCCCAAGCCGCCGACCGGCAGCAGAGTGTACATTTATTCAGCCTCCACATTCATTTGACATTGATACTGTGAGTAGAAGCTTTTCCCTGAAAACAGGATCAATCTTTTTAAAAGTCATAAAATAGGTTGGCCAGTAAAACAAACGAATGAAGCGTATAAGAAGGCCTCCTACTGCTGCAAAGGTAACCGGTTTTTTTTCAGCCACTATTCACACCTCCTGCTATGTGTACGGAACAGGCATGCCTGTTCCGTACACGAAATATCTGCTCCATAGACGCTAATTTGAATACATCAAATCTATCTGCTCTTTGTACTTCTCCTGAACAACTTTTCTCTTCACCTTCATTGTAGGAGTAATCTCACCTGTTTCCTGTGAAAACTCTTTTTCAAGCAGAGTAAATTTTTTAATTTTCTCAACCTGACCCATATCCTTTTGTCTCTCTTCAATGATGTTTTTATAAAACTCAATTACTTCAGGTTTGCTAATCAGATCTGCCCGTGAAGAAAAAGAAACTTTATTCTTATTTGCCCAGTCTTCAAGATTTTCAAAAGACGGAACAACAAGCGCAGAGATATAGGGTTTAGCATCCCCAACTACTGCTATATATTCAATAAACAGACTTTCTCCCATAATAAGTTCAATCATCTGAGGTGCAATGTTTTTACCGCCTGAGGTAATAATAAGATCCTTTAGCCTGTCTGTAATAATCAGATAGCCGTCGTCATCAAATTTTCCCACATCTCCGGTTTTAAACCATCCATCAGAGGTGAATGCCTCTTTTGTCTGCTCAGGTTTTTTATAATACTCCTTAAACAGATTAGGTCCCTTAGACTGAATCTCTCCGGAATCTTTATCAATCCTCACTTCAATCAGGGGAGAAAGAGGTCCAATAGTTCCAAACTTAAAACCCCCAGGCCCATTTATTGAAATTACAGGAGAGGTTTCAGTAAGGCCGTAACCTCCAAGAACAAGCATCCCGCAATAAAAAAAGAATTTCTCAATCTCAGGGTTAAGAGCAGCACCGCCATAGTTAACATGGTGCATATTTTTACCAAACAAACCCTTAATTTTATCCAGAACAAGCTTGCCGGCAAGCTTTCGTTTAAGCCTTAGCCCAAGCCCGGGCTGCTTCCCTGCAAGCACCATATCGCCATGGGCTTTCCCCACGCTTACAGCCCAGTGAAAAAGATTCTGTTTTGCCTTAGGCGCATCTTTCAGTTTAGTATAAACAGTTGAATAAATTTTTTCAAAAAGTCTTGGTGCGCTATTCATAACAGCAGTGTTTGCTTCAAGCATATACTCCAGGATCTCATTATGATCTTCGCAATACCAGATTTGCATTCCCATGGAAAAAATCCCGTATTCCCAGGATCTCTCAAGAACATGAGTCAATGGAAGCATGGACAGAGTTGAACCTGTATCGTCAAATCCAACCTGGGAATATCTTCCCACTCCCCATGAGTTCTGCATAAGGGATCTATGAGGATGAACAGCCCCTTTAGGATCACCGGTGGTTCCGGAAGTATATATTATTGTACAGATATCTTCATAATGCGCGCGCTTCATGATCTCTTCAATAGCATCCTTCTTCCCTGCTTTTCTGCCTTCATCTAAAAAATCATCCCACATCACCACTCTTTTATCATCATGAATTTTAGTTCCACGATGAAAAACTACAATTTTTTCAAGAGAAGGACACTTGTCCAAAAGTGCGTAGGTTTTATCATAGTGTACCTGCCTGCCGACAAAAAGCACTCTAATCTCTGCATCATCAATTATATATTGGGCCTCTTTTTCTGTGTTTGTTGCATAAATCGGAACAGTAATCCCTCTAATCAGCTGGGTTCCCAAATCAGAAAGATGCCACTCTGCCCTGTTTGGAGAAAAAATTCCTGTTTTCTCTTCCTCTTTAAATCCTCCGGCAAGAAGAGCGCCTGCAACAGCGTACATTGCCTCAGAAACCTGATTCCATGTATAGGTTTCCCATGTGCCATAAACTTTATGGTGAAGCTGTTCTCTATCACCATACTTTTTCGCAAGATTAACAACCATGACCGCAGTCTGTTGCCATTCATCAAGGTGTTTCTGAAAATCTGCAGCAAGGGCTTCTTTTTCCCTTTTGTATTTTTCAGTAACATTTTCTCTGGGTGGTAAAGGCTTTAAAGTATCATATGCAGCTATCATAATCTCCTCCAGATTATATTAAAAAAATATTTTATAGTATTATTACTTGCATGTTATTAATTGTATTTTGTTTATATATTTAAGAAGTTTGAGAAGGTGGTTAAATTAATCAAGCTTTTTATAGACAAACGCAGTGAACTTGTTCAAATAATAAGGTTTTAGAGCGAGCGAAGTTCTAGTTTAGAACTTCACCAGTTTTGACCTCTCCCCGGCTTCGCCGTGCCACGTTCTCAAGATGAGGTTGATGCAGGCTCAGGCACAGGAAGTGCCGAAAAGAGCCTGCCTCTCCCTAGTGAGAGGGCTTTAAATCATGAAATTTTATGTTAGGTATTAAACTTTTGGGTTCATAAAACTGAAAATCCAATACCTACAAAAAACAAACAGAAATCAATTCATGTAAGGAGATTTTAGAGCGAGCGGAGTTCTAGTTTAAAACTTCACCAATATATTAAAAAGTTTTACATCTGTTAATGCCTCTATCCCATAATTTATTTCAGATTCCATTACAATCATTTCACCTGCTTTAATTACGACTTCCTCATCTTCTTTATACAGAATTTTAGCACTTCCTTCAAGCATTACAAACAGGGTTTCCATTTCATAATATTCTTTATCAATACTTTCCCCTTTGGCAAAGGAGAAGAAACGTATTTCTGTATTTTCATTATCTATTAAAGCCTTACTTGCTATTTTATTTCCTGTATGATTTATAAAATCTGTCATAACAAGAGATTCAAAGGGTTTTATGTTTCTTAAATATTTCATATTTAGTCCTCTTTAACAACTACCAGAAGCATCTTCATATCTTCTTTTGCTGTAACCTGATGAGGAATATTAGCCGGCATAACTACTACCTGTCCTTTTACAGCTTCCATTACCTCATCTCCAATTTTAACAGTGGCAATTCCATGATGTATATATATCAATGCATCACCCTTGGCTGCATGGGGGCCCACGCCTTCTCCTTTGCCAAAAGCCAGAGCTGTTATGCCCACACCTTTTCTTTGTGCTATAGTAATAGATTCAATCTGTCCTTCCCTGCACTTTACCAGACTGTCAAAATCTACACTAACGCCTTTTTCAATATTTCTTATCAGTTCCTGCATTTTAATTTTCTCCTTTAAAATAATTTAATTTTATCAATCTCTGTTTTGCTAAATTTATTACTTCTATTTTTAATCATAATAGACTCTGTTTAAAGCTTAAAAGTTTCATTTTTTTCATCCTGCTCCCGCCCTTCATTCGTAAAGTTATTAGTATTCTTTAGGTAAGCGGACTGTCTGACTTCTGCCATTTATAAAAAGCTTTGATCGTTTAATCCTCCATTATATATCCTGGAAGATTTACCGATTTTTATTTGTCAGTTTTTCAAAGACAGGTGGTTGATTCTCTTGATAAATTTGCTCCATTAGAATAAGAAAGAAAAACCGGGTAGTTTTATCGCAAACACCCGATTTAATCTAATAATGCATTTTAATACTACCACACTACAGGCCGGCACAGGCTTCGTAGGCTGTGGTTTTAGCTGCGGTACAGGCAGCCAGCTTTATTTTAGAATCTTGTGCATTGTTAACACAGGAATCATACGCTGTATCTGCCGCAGTTTCACAGGCTATTCTTTTTGGATTAACGGAAACGTTAACCGACTGAAATCCTGAACAACTGAACAGAGAGGCTGAGATAACACCAACAGATAAAATAAAAATATAAATCTTTTTCACTACGAACCTCTTCTTTTTTTTAAATTTTGACGTACTATAACTTCTTCACAGATTTCTATCAATTAAAAAAAGACAATTTCTAAAATAATTTTTTGGGCATAACATTATTTCTTCCTCAATTCTCGAACCATGATTTCCTTGATTGACCATGATTTGCATGATTATAAGATTAGCAGGATTTACTATACATTTACTCTTACTAAATCATGGTAATCCCTCAATCCCCATAATCATGATTCAAAGATTATGCTTACTGAAATTTTAATTTTTTACTTCATAAAATTATTTCTTCCCTCAATTCTCGAACCATGATTTCCTTGATTGACCATGATTTTCTTGATTAAAAGATTAGCAGGATTTACTATACATTTACTCTTACTAAATCATGGTAATCCCTCAATCCCCATAATCATGATTCAAAGATTATGCTTACTGAAATTTTAATTTTTTACTTCATAAAATTATTTCTTCCCTCAATTCGCGAACCATGATTTCCTTGATTGACCATGATTTGCATGATTATAGGATTAACAGGATTTACTATACATTTACTCTTTTCAAATCATGGTAATCCCTCAATCCCTATAATCATGGTTCAAAGATTATGCTTACTGAAATTTTAATTTTTTACTTCATAAAATTATTTCTTCCTCAATTCTCGAACCATGATTTCCTTGATTGACCATGATTTGCATGATTATAAGATTAGCAGGATTTACGGATTACCTGAATGATTTTACTTCTACCTGAATTTTTTGATGGAAATCAAATCGCCCCTGGTGAAATAAAATTTCTTTCCTGAAAAATTTTTTTCTACCGCAACTTACAGAAGGCTGATTAATTCATTCTGAACTTTAGCACCAGGAAGGCATAAATGTGAGGTGAAATTTGAAGGGATTATTTTACCAGATTTAATAAATCATCAATACTTTGAAAAATCCCACCTTTTTAAAAAACTTTTTTTACTTCCAGAACAGTCTCAAGCGCTTTCATCTGAAACTTTAAAATCTGAAGATAATTCAAAAGAAGCTTTCTTTTCCAATAACCCAATTTGTCTATTTACTTTCTTTATATATTTTGAGTATAGTTAAGATAAAGTATCTTCCAGTATTTTTATCAACTCAAAATGAGTTTCAGTATCCGTTGGAGATATTGTAAAATAAAATTGATCATCAGGATCTGTTTTTTCTCTTAATTCAATGACGAAATATTTATCGGAAATTGAAATTTTATTTTTTAATAATTTCCTAGGAATTTTATCATAACTGATTTGAAATCGAAGAGATGAAGGAATAATAGAAACACTGGAACTATAAGTAGTATTTTTAGAAATTTTATTTTCCAGCTTTCTTATTGGAATCTGTGGACATAATTGTTCGAATTTAAAATTTAATTTTAAAATACATGTTGTTTCATATGTACTGATTAAAGGTTTATACGAGCCTTTGCTTTGTCTTAAATCCAATGATATTAACAAAGCTCTTAAATCCGAATAAAAAGCATTGGAAGTGTCAGAATCGGATAAAATGTTAATTACTATTTTTCTTTCTTCTATTATTAATTGTTCAATAATAAACTTGCTTTGTTTTTGACGGAAACTTCCATTTTGAAGTAATATTTGAGGAAGTGACGCCGAGAATTGTGCAGGAAGAGTTACTTTTGATAGTTGATATTTTGATATAATTACCTGTAAGGTCTCATCATTATTGATACCATAGAAATCAATGTCATCAGAAGGGAAAATCATTATTTGAGTTGTTTTAATAAATTTTATATCTTTCATATTATTAGTTGTTGTTCTTCCGGTTTTTTTGCATAAATAAAAGCTCCACCTACATTTTGAACCTGTTCATCTTGTCCGGAAAAAGAATTATTTTTAAATGAATAAATTATTTTTAAAATTTCAACATTGATTAGTGTCATTTTTTGAATGGTTTCATTATGCATTTGTATTTTATTTTCAAAAGTATTCATAACTTCTGAAATTGAATCGCAATATAAGTTTCTCTCAATTAAAGAAGTGATGTATTGATTCACAGAAAGGCCTTCATTTGCTGCCATTAACACAACATTCCTATGAGTTATTGATGGTATTCTTAATGAGATATTTCCCTTATATTCTTTTTCTGTTAAAGGAGCAGGGATATCCTCTTTTTCTTCAGCCATCCATTTTAGCACATCTTCTATGACAACATCAAGTTCAGCTTCAGCTTCTGATCTAGTCTCACCAAATGCAGATAATGATGGAAATTCTAATACCCTTGCAATATAGCAATTATCTTCCGGGTACCATTCTGTTTTATAAGTATAGTGGTTTTCATTTTTCATTTTTTATAAACCTTTAATTTGCTTTAATTTTTCCAATGCTGCATTCACTTGCCTTTCCTGACCGATTAAATAAATCAGATTTTATTTGCAAAGCTAAAGTTTCACGACCCCAATTATTTTCTTTTGGTTTGATTTATATGAAACAATGCTTCATTTATATCTTTTGCTTTTGTAAAAATGAGTATATTGTGACCCCATGGTATTTGTATTATAATTTGTTGTAAATACTGTTCCTCAGCTTGTTGTAATTGTCCAACAGGTTGTTGGACTAATACTTTTTTTAAAATAAATAAAACTGTTTGCAATAAAACAAATTATGACAGATTTTTAGTATAGAAAATAACTTGGATTAAATACTTAAAATTTTTCATTATATCCTGGATTCATTTAACATACGATTAATTTTTACAAACAAAAAACTATTCTTTATTGACAAATTATTTATTTACCTGTATCAATTAATCAAAATTCGTTTCTTTATCAACTATTTAGTGGACAGTTGACTCAAAAAAATAAAGATTACGAAATTCAAAACTCTGATTGGGAGGTGTTAAATAATGAAAGACCATAAAGATTATTCGGAAATGACAAATGAAGAGCTACAACGAACACTTTTACTAAAACAACTTGCTGAAGTTGATGAAAAATCACAAGCTAAAAAAAGTGAGACTGAACTAAAAAATAACATAGATTCAACTGGGCTGACTCCGGCAACTAAATTGTGGTTAGCAACAATTATTGTTCCATTTGTTATTTGGATTTTTGGTCTAATCTTATCGACAGGAGATTATAGTTTAGCTTCATTTTTTTTTACACCATTAGCATTGTTTATAGGAGGTATTTTATTTATTGTTAGTTTGGTCGTTACATTAATTGGAGCAGGGGTTAAAACAGGTAATAAAAATTCATAATAATTAAAAGTAATTTAAAATTTTCTTTTTTTTATTATTTTATTTTGTTTAAAAATATTTTTAATTGAGGACTATGTTTAGTATGATTAAAAGGAATTACAGAATATTGATTAACAGAATATTCGTCACTTCCTTTTACTCGTATTGCTATGTTTTTTGCAGAAGCAAAAGTTTTTATAAAATTTTTATCAATAATATAATAATTAACAGCAGCAACTTCCATGCTGTCAAATTCTGATTTTATAGATTCAAAATTATATATTTTACCATCAAGTTTTATAGAAACAGTATCAATATCAAATAATTTTGGCCTAATCCATGTTCTCATATAATAAAAAGTTTCGTTGTTGTTTTGGACTTTTATAAATTCCAAACATTGTTTATTAAGAAATGTTTGGATTGAACTTAAAGTAACATGTATTGTTTTAACTTCTTCAAAATCATCATAGTTTTCAAAAACCCTATCAGTAAAATATCCTCTATAATATTCATTATTCTGTTCAGTATTTTCATCTTCAAGAGATTGACTAACAGATAAAATTGGAATAAATAATATTAGAATAAAAAATAGTTTTTTTATTATCATTGCATTCTTTATAAATTTTTCAATATTAAAAATATTCATTCACTTTTATATTATATAAAAAATTACTTGTTCCTTGCAGTTCATCAATTTCACACATTACATCATATATTTTGCCTTTATAATTGTAATACCCTCCTATTGAATATCTGATACGATATTTCGATGATTCTTTAACAAATGCAGAATTTACTAATGAAAAATTATAATATGTAACTAAAGCTATTTTTACTTGGGATATATACCGATAATTTTCTATAAAATCTTCAATTTCTGCTTTTATAGCATATATATCTGCTAATTCTTGAGCATCATCAAATCCTTGATATCCTTGTTTAACAGCAAGTTTATAGCATTTTGAAGCTTCACTATAATTTCGTTTAACTCCTTGTCCTTCTACATACATATGACCGAGATTATGCCAAGCAGTAGCATGTCCTTGTTTTGCAGCAAGTTTAGTCCATTTGAAAGCTTCATTATAATCCTGTTCAACTCCTTGTCCCTTTCCATACATATAACCAAGGAAATGTTGAGCATCAACATTTCCTTGTTCAGCAGCAAGTTTATACCATTTAAAAGCTTCAGTATAATTTTGTTCAACTCCTTGTCCTTCGAAATACATTTTACCAAGATTAGATTGAGCTTTAATATCTCCTTGTTCTGCAGCACGTTTATACCATTTAAAAGCTTCAGTATAATCTTGTTTAACTCCTTCACCATTTTCATACATTAAACCAAGGTTGTACTGTGCCTTAGAATGTCCACCACCATGTCTTTGTTCAGCAGCACGTTTATACCAGTTGAGAGCCTCAGTATAATCCTGTTCAACTCCTTGTCCTTTTGCATACATTAAACCAAGGTTATATTGTGCATCAGCACTTCCCTGTTCAGCAGCGAGTTTAAACCATTTGAGAGCCTCTGTATAATCCTGTTTAATTCCTTTGCCAGCATGATACATTAAACCAAGGTTATATTGAGCACTAGCATATTCTTTCTCAGCAGCAAGTTTATACCATTTAAAAGCTTCATTATAATTTTGTTTAACTCCTTGTCCTTTTGCATACATTTCTCCGATAATACACTGAGAGTTGCTATATGTTTGTTCTGCAGCTAATTTATACCATTTGAAAGCTTCACTATAATTCTGTTTAACTCCATCTCCATTTATATACATTAAACCAAGGTTGTACTGTGCCTTAGTATTTCCCTGCTCAGCAGCAAGTTTAAACCATTTAAAAGCTTCATTATAATCCTGTTTAATTCCTTGTCCAATATCATACATTAAACCAAGGTTGTACTGTGCATCAGCATGTCCTTGATCTGCAGCAAGTTGATACCATTTGAAAGCTTCAGTATAATCTTGTTTAACTCCCTTCTCAGTTCTATACATTAAAGCAAGGTTGTACTGTGCATTAACATTTCCCTGCTCTGCAGCAAGTTTATACCATTTAAGAGCTTCATTATAATCCTGTTTAATTCCTTGTCCAATATCATACATTAAACCAAGGTTGTACTGTGCATCAATATGTCCTTGCTCTGCAGCAAGTTTATACCATTTTAAAGCTTCTGTATAATCTTGCTTAACTCCTTCTCCCTCTGCATACATTGAACCAAAGTTGTACTGTGCATACACATGTTCTTGTTCTGCAGCAAGTTTAAACCATTTGAAAGCTTCTGTATAATCTTGCTTAACTCCTTGTCCTTCTGCATACATTAAACCAAGGTTATATTGTGCACCGGCATATTCTTGTTCTGCAGCTAATTTAAACCATTTAAAAGCTTCTGTATAATCCTGCTTAACTCCTTGTCCTGCTGCATACATTAAACCAAGATTATATTGTGCACCTGCATGTTCTTGTTCTGCAGCTAAATTAAACCATTTGAAAGCCTCATTATAATCCTGTTTAACTCCTTCTCCCTCTGCATACATTGAACCAAAGTTGTACTGTGCATACACATGTTCTTGTTCTGCAGCAAGTTTAAACCATTTGAAAGCTTCTGTATAATCTTGCTTAACTCCTTGTCCTTCTGCATACATTAAACCAAGGTTATATTGTGCACCGGCATATTCTTGTTCTGCAGCTAATTTAAACCATTTAAAAGCTTCTGTATAATCCTGCTTAACTCCTTGTCCTGCTGCATACATTAAACCAAGATTATATTGTGCACCTGCATGTTCTTGTTCTGCAGCTAAATTAAACCATTTGAAAGCCTCATTATAATCCTGTTTAACTCCTTTGCCATTATAATAAGCCTCTCCAAGTTCAAATTGTGCTGTCACATCATTATTCTTAGCGATTTCCATGAGTTTTTTTATTTCTGCTGGTGGTCCAAAAGAACATGAGTTTATTATAAACATAAATAAAATAATAGTACTAAGTTTTTTCATTATAAATCTCCTCAATCAATTTTGAAATAATTTATAACTAATTTCATACTTAAAGTCCCCTGCGTCACGCTAGATTCATGGAATATATGCTTGCTTATCGAAAGCAAAAAAATAATTCTCTCATAACATATCTCTTATTTGTATGTATCTGTTAATTAAATTTTATACTCGCCGAAATTTTCTATAGAGAAAAAATACGTTTGCTATATCTTGAGATGCTTTATATATAAATCCTTAATGACTCTCAAATTATTTCCTGTCTTCATAAGCACTCATTTCTTTCTTATATTGATAAATGTCTTTATAACCAGAACAGCACCAACAATAAGTCCATAAGCAATCTTGTCGAGATATGCAATTCCCTCCTTCTTAAATGCCGTTTGGCAATAAGGACACATTTCAACATATACAACATTGGCAAAGCCAATGTGCTGGCATAAAAATCTATAAATTTATATCACACCTAATTCAAAAATACAGAGTTCAAGTCATTTTCCAGTCACACTAATGGAAGCCGAGTAATCTACAAAAAAAACGTATAAGATTTTTTATACGCCATATTTTTCTTTTATTTCGTTTTTTATATAATACGCACTATTTATCAATATACTAAATAAATTCAATAATACTGTCGTTTGCGCCTTCATTACTCCAGGTATTTCATCGACTGTGATCTCTAATAAGGTAATAATATTTGTATTCTGAGGAAAATAAATAGAAAATATCTTTTTACAATAATCTTTTATATTACATGATAATCCTACATCAGTAAATATTTTTTCAAATAACTTATTCTTATTATCTGTTTTACCATCATTATGTACAATTACATGCCTAAAAAATTGGATAAGTGATAAAGAAAACCTCATATCTTGTTCTATAGCATTTTTTATTTCCAAATTTTTGTAAGTTGTTAAGTCATTTCTAAGCGATTTCAAAATCTTCGATGAATTTTTTCTCTGATTGCCTTCAGCCAAATTTTTATATATTTTCTCAAAGTACTTAAAAAAATCGCTTTGAGTTATCTCAGATGGTTTATTCTGTATATATATAAAAAAAGTATAAATGTCTCTCAAATATTTTTCATAATCTTCAAATGCAGATACTAAAAGCCATTGATACTGTTTATTTTGATTATTAATCATATTTTCCTTCAATAATTTTAAAGATACTTCTCTAGAAGAATAAATATTAGCATCTGTCGTAGCCTGATCCCAAAAGTAGAAAATTGGCCTTTCAATATAAAGTGGTTCATCCTCTTTAGCATTAGAATATTTATTTTTTAATTCTTTAAGCTCATTATTGATAGAACTCATAGAAATATTATAATTTTGTTCATGTAAAACCATTTTTTGTATAAACTTATCATAAATTTTATCTATATTTTCCATTGTATCTCCTTCTCACCAAAACAATTTTAATATTTTTTTCATAAACATCCTGTTTATGCGAAGTCACGACGGTCTTTTCACCGCGATTTAGCGGGATCCGAACGACCGCCGGAAATCATTAAAAACAGAACAGTACAAAAAAGAATCAAATATTTTTTCATCCCGCCCTCCACCGTTTTTTTATTTTACTCTGTTTTTATTTAAGGTATATCCCATATCCACCTTCGCTTTAGCATCGGATATCGATAGACCTTCTGAAGTCAAGGCATTCATTCTTTCAGCAACCCATAACTCTTTTCTTTTTAATTCATCATTCTGCTTCTGGTTTAGCTCTGCCATTTTTTCGACAGCTTCTTGTGTTCTTTTTGTAATTACCCCAAAAGCTAAAGCTGCTATAATTATTACAATGCCAATAAACCTTACAGGACCCCCAATAAATATACCAAACATCCTTGCCATAATCAAAAACCCAACCTAAAGAACCCATAAAACCTGAATCTTTTTTAAATTATTAACACTATAATAAGATAAGCTGTAATACTTACTGCATAAAAAGTCAACTTGTTTATTCTTTAAGATATATATAACATACACCTATAAGATTGTTCACCTTTAAGGCATACCTTGATATAATTTTAAATTATGTCTTTGAGGAATTAAAATGGCAAAAGAACCAAAGATTGCGCTATCCCAGGAAATTCTGGGAAAAAATATAAAACTTAATAGAGAAAAGGCAGGATTAACACAGGAATCACTCGCAGAAAAACTTGATATATCAGTTCAGCATCTTTCAAACATTGAGCGCGGTCGTCGTTTTGTCACATCCGATTTGTTAGACAGAATAGCAGTAACTTTTAATGTATCCTTTGCAGATCTCTTTCTTAACAATGAGTCTGATAAAACAACTCAGCAAAAAAATCAGATTAAACGCATTTCAACAATTATTGATACCGAACTCTCCACATTTCACGATACAATTAAAAAGCGTATAATAGACTCTTTATAAATTCTGGCTTTAACCCCCATAATTGCAGTACATGCAAACTTTCACAGCATCATAGAAATTCTTTAATCTTCATAATTCTGATTCAGAATTTTCAAAATCAGGATTAACAGAATGCAGGCACAGGAACAACAATTTCTTTATTACCAATAATCGAATAATTTCTATCCTTTAAATAAAGAATACATTTTCAACAGTGTTGTTTTAAAAGGAAATGGAATAGCTTTTATTCCGGTAAAAACCTGATTAGTGGCAGATTTAATCCGGAATGAGCCAATAATGTTTTTCTAAATTGCTTTATCGAGAAGATTTACATTATTATTTTTATAATAGTAACTAATAATTTTTTTTATTTCTTTTGCAAAAGGTCTTATTCCAACCGGTGGAACAGAATTACCAATTTGACGTCTTACCTCAGTTATTGATCCAGTAAAAATAAAATCATCAGAATACCCAAATAATCTTGCTCTTTCACGATTTGTTAAAGGACGGGGTTCTTCATAATGATAGCCCCATGTACCACCGCCACCGCCAGCAATTATTGTTGTAGACGGTTTATCCGGATGAAGACGACGGTAAACATGACTTATCATTCCTTTTACATAATGAGGTGAATCTTTTGGTATATCTTGAAAATTTCCACCAGGAGGTATTAATTTAAGCTTCTCACGAGTGCTTTTTAATATATTTTGATGTTCATTATTATAAACTACTTTTTCAACATTTTTAAGAGCTTCTTTTGCAGTCATATAATTATCTGATGAATAAGTCGGATTTGGAAAATTAAAATTAATATTTAAATCTTTTCTTACACCAATAATTAAAACTCTTTCTCTTAATTGGGGTGTCCCATAATCAGCAAAGTTAATTAACTTTACTGAAATATTATAACCATAAATACCTGTATCAGAAAAATCCTTAATGATCTGATTAATGGCTTGTCCATTATTCGCAGACAATAAGCCTTTAACATTTTCAGCAAGAAACACTAAAGGATTTTTTATACTCACTGCTTCAACAAGATACTTATAGAGATTTCCCCTTTCTGTGTTAACACCACCTCTTTTCCATATCATTGAAAAATCTTGGCATGGAAAGCCACCAATAATTACATCACAATCAGGGATTGTTTTAAGATTAACATTAGAAATATCACCTTCAACAATATAGTTGCCAAAGTTTAATCGGTAGGTATCACATGCGAATTTATTTATTTCATTAGCCCAAACAATTTTAAAACCCTCTTGTTTGAATCCTTTATCCATTCCACCGCATCCGGAAAATAATGATGCTACACGAATATCCATATAAAACTCCTAAACATAAGTTTAGTCATTTAATACGACATAAGAACAAACGTCAATAATAAAATTTTTTTTAATTATTTATTTAGAATTTTTTGCAAGTAATTGTTTTTTAAAATTATTTAAATATTTATCATTCCAGTTTAACAGAATATCCCAGTTATTTTTACATATTTTTATTTTTGTTTTTGAAATTGATTTACCAAAAATATCAAAACATCTTCCCGGTAAAAAGTATAAATCAAGAGTTTCTGTATCAACACCGATTATTAAATCAGTATCTTTTTCTGTATAAGAATATTCTTTAATGCTACTTTTATATTTTCGATCAATTCCGCCTCTGCTTCCTGCAGATAATGAAAGATTTCCAGATATTGTTTTAACTTGGACTTTTAAAACTTTTGTCTGATTTTTTTTAAAATCAATAAAAGCAGTAACAAAAATATCATACGGTCCAGAAGATAAATCCACTGAACCAACCTCAAAACCTAATCGCATTAAAATAGCTTTAACAAACAATTCGTGAGCATCCCCCAAAGGTGCGTTGCTTTTTTTTGCAATTAAACCTGTTTTATCTTTATCCGTTAATTTATTCATAATTCAATTATCGGAATAAAGAAATTATAAATAAATTAAAATTTTTAAAATAAGTCTTTTAAGAGTTTTTTGATTTTCTACCAGACATTTCAAATTATTAGTACTCAAGAAAATAAAAACCAAAGGAATAACCATTACAAATTCGAAAAAATTAAAAAAACTAAGCTTTTTTAAATTATCTCCTATTTATTTTAAACAATAACTATCCTGACACAAAAGGCAGCCACAGAAACAACAATTTCTTTATTCCCAATAATCAAATAATTTCTATCCTTTAAATAAGGAATACATTTTCAGCAGTGTTGTTTTAAATAGATCCATCTCTGATTGAGAAAACTCATTTTCTATTTTTTTATTTATAGAAG
>CAZYPA010000038.1:0-22010 GCA_964649175.1 uncultured Leptospirales bacterium
AAGACCCCTCCCCGGCTTCGCCGTGCCCTCATTCGACGCTTTTTACAACATCCTGTTGCGCGTCGAAACACACACATCCTGTGTGTAGTCCACTACGAGCGAGGGCTTTGAATCATAAAACTTCAGGTTTTATACTAACCTTTTAAATTCATGAAATCAAAAATTTAATATTTACAGAAAATCCATGCCATAATTCTCCCTCTCATTGAGGAGAGGGAGTTAGAGGGAGAGGTCTGAAAGGGTTAGGGGACGGGGTCAGAGCATCCTTTCCCGCCTTCTTCTCGATACAGCTCTGCGAGCCATTAGAAGTACGACCGGCTACAATTCTATAAAAGATTTTTTCCTTGCAATAAATCTTCCACATTTATTATAGGAAGCACATCCCGTGAACTTATAAAAGGAGTTATAGAATGAGAGTGAGATTTGCACCAAGCCCCACTGGCTATTTACATATTGGGAATGCAAGAACTGCTGTTATCAATCATCTGATTGCAAAAAAAAATAATGCTGATTTTATTATACGCATAGAAGACACAGACAGAATAAGAAGCACAATTGAATCGGAAATATCAATACTTGAAGATTTAAAATGGCTGGGCATAGAATGGACAGAAGGCCCTGACAAAATCAAAGACTGTGGCCCATACAGACAGTCTGAAAGAAACGATATATACAATGAATATACTGAAAAGCTTCTTGAAAAAGGCGCTGCTTTCAGGTGCTTTTGCACAAGAGAAGAGGTTGAAGAGGATAAGGAAAAAGCTGTAAAAGATAACAGGCCCTTTCTTGACAGATGCCGCGATTTTACCAGAGCAGAACAGGAAAAACTTATAGCTGAAAAAAAGGAGTTTACTGTTAAATTCAAGGTTCCTGAAAATGAAACCATATCCTTTAATGATGGAATAAAAGGCGAAGTATCTTTTAACAGCAGCCATATAGGCGGTGATTTTATTATTGTAAGATCAGATGGCGGGCCTGTATATAACTATATTGTAATAATTGATGATACACTTATGCGCATTACCCATGTTGTCCGTGGAGAGGATCATCTTTCCAATACTCCAAAGCAGATTATTATAGCCAAAGCCCTTGGCCTTCCTGTTCCTGAATATTCCCATATGCCCCTTATTATGGGTAATGATAAAAAGAAACTCAGCAAACGCCATGGAATTACATCTGTTGACCTTTACAGGCAGGAAGGATACCTTCCGGAGGCTCTTATGAATTACCTGGGACTCCTTGGCTGGGCTACAGATTCTGGTGAAGAATTACTCTCAGAAGAAGAACTTATAAAACAGTTTGATATATCAAAAATAGGAAAGAGCGCTGCAATTTTTGACTTTCAGAAATTAAAGTGGATGAACAGCCACTATCTTAAAAATAAAACCTTACCTGAACTGGTTAAACTTTTTTCTCCATACCTTGATGAAGCTGGATACAATACAAAGGATATGGATAAAGAAACCTTAGCCACTATTATTTCCAGCCTTACCAAAAACTGCGAAGTATTATCTGACATTAAAGACTTTGCCGGGATCTTTCTTGAAGAAATAAACACACCGGACAAAACAACAGATGCACTTTTGAAAGAGGAATACTCCATTGATATTATTAAAATAGCAATGGAACTTATACCCTCTATTGACAAAAATGATCTGCCTAAAAGCCTTGTAGAAGGGATAAAATCACGCAGTGAACATAAAGGGAAAAAACTTTTTCATCCCATAAGGGCAATGGTTACAGGAAGGCTAAGCGGGCCTGATCTGGATACTGCCATACCAATAATTGGATATGATAAAATTCTCAAAAGAATCGAATACTGTTACAAAACATACTGTTGATAAAATGATTCCAGGCGAATTTGATATTATAAAAAAAATTAAAGCAGAGGTTTCCAAAACTTCTGCTCCTTCGCATTTAATTAAAGGCATAGGTGATGACTGCGCTGTTTACAAAATTCATGAAAAGAGGTATGGCCTTTTTTCTACTGATGTTAGCGTTGAAAATGTTCACTTCAACACTGAATATTGCTCATGGTATGACATAGGTTTTAAATCCATGTCAGCCAATATTTCTGATATTTTTGCAATGGGTGGAACCCCGATCTTTATTTTATCAGCTATCACGATTCCCTCAAACATAAACATGGAGGATATTGATGAAATATACAGGGGCATGTTAAACAGCGCTGCTCCTTACAATGTTTTTATTGCAGGGGGAGATATTTCCTCAGGCACTTCAATTTCTCTGTGCATTTCTATTTATGGTGAAACAGACAATCCTGTTTACAGGAATGGAGCTTCTGCAGGGGATTTTATTTATGTTACAGGCGATATAGGCAGATCAAAAGGCGGACTGGAAATACTTTCGCAAGGAAAAGATATTAAGAAATACCCTTCACTTGTAGAACGGCATCTGCGCCCCTGCCCTGTAAAAAACTTTAAAATGATAATTGAAAAATTCAAGCCAGATTCAATGATAGATATTTCTGATGGTTTAATATCGGATTTAAAACACCTCTGCGAAGAAAGCAAAAAAGGATTCATCATAAACTGCGACAGCCTCCCTGTCCATGATGAACTTAAAAAATACTGTGCTGATAAAAAAATTGATTACATATCCCATGCTCTTTCCAGCGGAGAGGAATATGAGCTGCTTTTTACTTCACAGGAACTTATAGAAAATATTGATGGTATAACCCTGATTGGTAAAATAACAGAAAATGATAAAGTTTATAACAGATCAGGGGAACCATGGACACCTGATATTGAGGGCTATGAACATTTTAGAAATGAAGAAGGATAATATGAAAAGAACAGGTTTATTAATTTTATGTTTTATGCTTTTATTGTCATGCAGATCAAACCCTGAATCCATTCCTGAAGGCACATGGAAATACGACCTTTTTGTTAATGGAGTAAAGGCTGGATATTCAACAACTGTTTTTAATGAAAAGGAAAACCTTTATATCATACAAAGCGAAATGTATCTTAAAATAGGTACCATGGAAAACAAAACTGTGCAGACAGTTACTGAAACCAAAGATTTTAAACCTGTAAGCCTGGAGATATACAATACAATAAAGGACAGTGCTTCAGGCCTTAACCACGACATGAGTAAAATTGCATCTTTTGAAGGCAACAAGGTAACACTTACCTCAGATGGATTTGAATCTGTTATTGATATTGCACACCCCTTTATTCTTGATGGAAATTATTTTTTCAAGGAACTTGCAAAATCCGGTTTTAAAAAGGGCACCAGAATTGAAGCCCAAATTTATGAGCCTTCTGTAGAAATAGATGACACCATACTTGTAATAATTGATGTTGCCGGCCGCGAAAAAATAAAAGTAGGCTCTTCTGAAATGAACCTGATACACATTAAACAGCGGGTGGAGCAGCTTAAAATTGTGGACATGTACCTGAATAATGAAGGTGTAATAGAAAAGGCTGTAATAAAAATGCTCAACAATATTTTTGAACTTGTAAGGGTACAATGAAATTTTTAAAAAATAAAAATTTAAGATCCATTTTTTTTATTACTTTAATTTTATCTCTCTTACCTGTTTTTGCAGGCACAATTCCTCCATCCTCATTTGTTGTGGAAACAGAAAATATAACTCCTGCAATGCTCAAATCAAATCTCAGCAGCTTTATTATATCATATGACAGCAAAGACTTTATTCTCCCGGACACAGCAAATCAAAAAATAATTTCTGTTTCACAAAAGGGTTCAGGCAGTACTCTGGAAATACTTACAGGGGAACAGATTACAGGAAACCAGAAGTCCCTTGAAAATCATCTTGCAAATACCCCCTTGCTGAGAACTGATAATATGACAATTAAAAACAAAGCTGAAGAATTAAAGAAAACCTCCAATCCTTTAAAAGAAATATCCCTCTTTGTTTACAGTCACATCAACAATAAAACAGCAGGCTTGCCCCTTATATCTGCCCCTATTATAATGAAAAATCGCACAGGCGACTGCACTGAACACGCTGTACTTGCTGCTGCCTTATTCAGAGGTGCAGGCATTCCTGCCAGGGGTATTACTGGTATGGTTTTTGTACCGAATTTTATGGGTAAAAAAAATGTTTTTGTTTACCACATGTGGATTGAAGTTTTTTATATGGGCAGATGGCAGCCTATAGACCCGACAAGACCAGAGGATAAAAATTTCAATACCTATATTGCCTTTTCCTACCACGACCTGAAAAGCGAAGTACCCATGAGCTACCTTAAAGCAGTATCAAGCCTGAATAATATTCGGGTAAAGCTAAAGAGTGTAAAGTGATATGGATGTAGTGCCGTATTTTTTTAAAGCTTTTTGAGTAAATCCAGCTGCAGATTCAGGAAGAATATTTTTTGAAAAATGCTGAATAGCAATCACTGAATCATCCTTTAATATTTCAGAGTGATAAATTTTTTCCAGAATTATTTTGTACACATCAGCTTCTGTAGAGGATTTCACATAAGGCGGGTCAGCAAAAACTACATCTGCTTTAATACCGGATTTTGATATTTTATTTAATGCAGCAACATAATCCAGATTGTATAATATGGACCTTTCAAGATTTCCTGTAAGCTCAACTTCTTTACGGATAAACCTGAACCTTTCAGTATCCTTTTCAATGAAGATAGCTTTTTCACACCATCTGCTTAAGGCTTCCAGTCCCATCTGCCCTGATCCTGAAAAAAGATCAAGAAAAACCTTTCCATGGAGCTCCTCACCAAGCATTGAAAAAACAGCTCCCTTTACCTTTTGAGAAGTAATATCAGCTTGTGAAAATTTTTTATTGTCAAAGGGAATTATACGGCCACGCATGTTCCCTGCAATAATTTTAACTGTGCTTTTCAATAATCTATTTTTCCAGAACCCTGTTTAACTCTTCCAAAAAAACATTGAGGTCAAGGCCTGAATTAAATGCTATTTTTTCAATTGTCTCACTTGCTATGCCTTTACATCTTGTGCAGTGGAGTTTATAGCTTTTAAAAACTTCTGCTACATTCTTTGACATTCTAAGAGCATCTGCCCCATTGGTTGTTGGAGTTATTTTCATTATTTTTCCCTGGATAATATAATTACTTTACTAATTAAAAATAAAATACAAGATAAAGAAACGCTATTATTATTACAATAATTTTAAAACATTTATTATATAATATTTTAGTAATCATTCCTAAAATATTTTTTAGTGTAATAATACTGTTTTTTATATAATTTACTTGATAAAATATTAACTCATTTCTATATTGACTTTTAACTACTCGATTATGAAGGAAAAAACAATGGCAAAATGTGAATTATGTGGAAAATCAGTGCAGTTTGGTTCTAACCTGAGCCATTCGAATAAAAGGACTAAAAAAATGTGGAGACCAAATATACAAAAGATCAGAGTGCTGGTTAACAATCGCACTGTGAGAAAAAATATTTGTACAAGCTGTATTAAAACAGGAAAGTTCTCCAAAGCTGTGTAATTTTTAAATAAATTATAATTTAAAAAAAAAGCTGCTTACCTGAGCAGCTTTTTTATTTTATAAATTTCTTATTGCTCTAAAAATCTGAATTTTTCCATCCCTTTAAATAATATCTGTAAAGAACAGGCTTGTTAAAGGTATTAACCTCTGTGTCAATAAAGGCTAAATCTGCAGGGAAACACAGTGCTGATTTAAATATTGAAACACTAAAATATCGAAATTCATCCTTATGCTTACCTGTAAAAACCGGCTCCTCTGTAAGCTCAACCTGGGAAGCCATGTTAAATCCCCAGTTGCCAAAAGAAGGAACATAGGTGTGATATGGAACTACATGCTTAAAAACCTGTTCCATTGTTTTATTAATACACCAGAAAGCCTCCCTTGCAGATAAAGGAGATGTGGACTGGGTTACAAAAACTCCATCTTCTCTTAATGATCTTTTCACAAGTTTAAAAAACTGATCAGTATATAGTTTTGCTATTGTTTCATCATGGGGATCAGGAAAATCTGCTATAATTAAATCAAAGGGCTTTCTGTTTTTTATTAAAAAATCGTATGCATCACCTGTAATCACCTTTACCCTGGGATCTTCAAGGGAATTATCGTTTATATAGCTTATTGTTGAATTATTCATTGCCAGGTTTATCATAAGAGGATCAAGTTCAACAAGTGTAACAGTAGCCACAGATTCAGATTTTAAAAGCTCTCGCACAGCCAGGCCATCACCCCCTCCAAGAACAAGAGCATTTTTACCACTACCTTCCCTTTGGAAAAGTCCCGGAAATATAAGCATTTCATGATACCTGTATTCATCTAAAGTGGAAAATTGAAGAGAGCCATCAAGGTAAAGCCTTAAATCCGCTCTATTTCTTGTAAGCACAATTTCCTGATATTTTGAACGCTTGCTGAAAACAATATCATCATAATACATCTTCTTTTGAATAAAGGCTGTTAGCCAGTGTGAGTTAAATATGAGCAAAGCCATTACTGCTGCTGAAATTACAGGAAAAATATAATCAGACATTTTCTTTTCAGGATAACTTACCTTTGCTATAACTATAAGGGCCACAATAATATTAATCAGCCCCACAGTAATTGAGGTTAAAAATCTCCCTAAAAAAGGAAACAGTAAAAGTGGGAAGAGCAAAGATCCTGCAAGACCGCCAATATAATCAAGAGTAAGAACATTGGAAAGAATATCCTTTAGAGCGCCATATTTCTTTAAAATTCTTGTTAAAAGCGGTATTTCCAGCCCAACCAGAGTACCTATTACAATTAGAAAAAAGAGATGGAGCAGATAAAACGAAGATGAAAAAGAAAAAAGATAATTAAGGATAATTACAGAAAGCCCGCCAATAAGGCCAAGTGTTACCTCAATAACAATAAAAGTCTTAACAAGATTTTTTATAATAAATCTTGAAAGATAGGAGCCCAGGCCCATGGAGCTTAAAAACACTCCTATTGTTACAGAATACTGCTGTACCGGATTGCCAAATAAATACGTTGCAAGAGAGGCAAGTACCAGCTCATAAATAATACCACAAATAGAAAGCACAAAAACAGAGAATAATAATATTCTCTGTTCATTTTTATTCAGGTTTATTTTCACTATTTATTTCTGTATTTCGCTCTGCTCTATAACAGATTTTTTCTGATAGGAGCTTCCTGATGGCGACATTATTACTGAGGCAACAATAATAGAAATACCCAGAATAACAGCACCAATTATAATACCCAGAGAAATATTCTGATCATCTTCTATTTCTTTTTTTACAGAAAAGGGTGTAAACAGATTGATTAAGAAGAAACCCAGCCCCATAAGAATAATACCTAGTATCGAATAAATTACTGTATCTACTATTCCGTAAAGCAGCCCTGAAAATTCCATATTGTACAACCTCCATTTTTTATTTATTCAAGTAACACTTTTTTTATTTTTAACTGCCACAAAGCCCTTAAAATTCCATGGAGCGGGATTTTTGAGCTTTGTTTATTCAAAATACTTTTTATTTCCCGCTTTTAAAACTTCCAGTACCCCGTGACATGGGAGTATAGTATCCGCTTCCTGTGCGTATAGACTTTCTCTCCTCTCTGACTTTTGAAACATAATCTGCACCGGCTTTATTATAACCTACATTTTCTGAAGTAAGAGCATAGGCTCCGGCAAAAAGAAGAGCAGTTACAATTATAGGTCTAAGCATATGCTATCTCCTAATTCCCTGTAAACTCAAATGGAAGTTCATTATAATTTTCAGACTTGTAAAAATTAAAAAAATAAAGAATAGCCATGATAGCGCCTGCAATTAAAAAATACCTGTAACCTGCTGCCCTGTCTAATCCTGCAACAACAGAAAAGGGATCCCTTTCCTTATTACTATAAAGCTCAAGGTAAAAATAATATTTCCCGGGAGAATCAAGAACAAAATCTTTTGATACAGAAAGCTCATTCTCATGCCAATCACCATCGGAATCGCTCCCCTCCTCATCCCAGAAATCACCTGTTAAGGTGTAGACTTCAACAGGATCGGAAAGAACATCTACTTCATCAAATAATTCTTTTAAAACTGAAACATCATTTACCCTGCCACCTGTAAGCTCAACAAGACCTGTTTCAGGAATAAGCATAAGCCTGAATGACTGCCATTCAAGGCTAAGTTTTTGTACTGACTCATCAACATTTACCTGAGCAGTATAAAGTGAATCGCCATTTTCAACATTAAAGGGACCAAAAATCAAACTGCTCTGATAGATGGAGCCCTCCTCATCTGTAATGAGAATATTATCAGTAAGTATTTTACGCTCATTCATTACACCCTGAACAGGCAGAGTAAATAAACACCCGCGAATCATTGCTACAAGACATATCAAAATGCCAATAATATATATTTTCTTTTTTGACTTATATTCTTTTCTTTTTAACAAAGTGCTTTTATAAGCATCCCTGTATTCACTTATATCAAAAGCTTCAATCAGGTCACCATATAATAGACGCTCGCCCTTTGTTACTGATACCTCATTATCTGATTGTTCTATTGAAAAGTAATTACCATCTTTTTTAAACTCATAGCATATAGAGGCTTCCCCTATTTCCGCTTTCCATGGAAGCTCACCTTCAACATAGACAACTCTGGAATAAAAGGATTCATTTTTACTTATTTTTTTCCCTTCAAAGAGTATGTTTGATTTATTCGATTCCAGATCTATAGATTCAGGATTATACTCTGTATAAAGAAATATTTTCCCGCCTTCCTCTGAAAAGTAATGGTAGTTTCCTTCACTACAAACCGCAATCCATTCATTCCAGGTGGCCTTTTCATACTCCTCCTCTTCCTGGTAACGGATTCGACCTATTATTTCATATTCCTTTCCATGAAGAGTCCCTTTAAGACCCAGTTTGAAAAGTGAAACATCCTTGTCAAAATTAAATAGATCATTAAATATTGAGTAGTATTCTTTGGAATAGCGATCATATTCCTTTCCGCATTGCACACAGGTAGCAACTGGTACACTTATAAACTCTTCGTCATCTTCAGGATCTCTTACACGCTTTGTGCCTTTTACAACATCACTGCCACAAACAGTGCACTTAAAGGCGTCCATCAAATCTTCATTATCTATGTCCATAATATCTTCCTTATAAAGGAATCAACTTACCACAATATCTCTTTTCAAAAGGGGCCGTCCGGAAAAAATCTCTACTTCTGATTCAGTAAACTCTATGGAAATTTTTTTACCATCAGATACAGCATCAAGATAGGTTATTTCAGAACCGGGTTCAACATAGAAATAAAGTTCCCCCTCTGCCCCTTCTACAACTGCTTTCCCCTTTTCTTTTATCATTACCTTTTTTTCACCAACAGTGATGTTCTGCCCTGCCTTAACCTCATCTATGTCAGGGATGTCAAATGCCTCAAGCAAATCATAATAGAGTGTAAAAACACCCTCATCATCAGTAAGCCAGGCCTTGTCACCATCCAGGTCAATAAACCATTCATCAAAAAAACCTGATCCATAGTTATATCTTATTCGCCCCATTGCAGTAAAGGGAGATCCCAGAATTGTTCCCTTAGACCCGGGTTGAAGCAGGGATTCAAAATCTGCAAGCTTTGCAAATTTCCCTATAATGCTTATTCCACCATCCTGTATTTTATGATGCGTACCGCAATATTCACAAACAAGAATTTTACTGAATCTGTTTTTAATCTCAAGGGCAGCCCCGCATGATGAACAGTTTATCGTAGACATAAATCCTTCTACTGCGCAGTTCCGCATTCAGGACAAAATTTTGCACCTGGTTTCAAAGGTGTAGCACACTGCTTGCAGTTTACCTGTTGCAGATTGGCTCCGCAGGAGGGACAAAATTTTGAATCAGCCTTAATCTGCTCATTACAGGCAGGACAGGCCATTTTTGGAACTACCATTGGACCGCCACAGGAGCCGCAAAACTTGGCATTTTGTGGATTTACCGCATTGCATTTAGGACAGGGAATTCCCTGTGCAGCACCCTGCGCAGCACCCTGTGGTGCAGCATTGCCTGCTGCGTTTGGCATAACATTACCCATCATGGCACCCATCTGCTGCCCCATTCCTAATCCCATTCCTGCGCCCATTCCTGCACCCATCATTCCGCCTGCCATACCCTCATTAGCTGCAGCCTTTTCCATTGTATCGAATGTACGCTTGGTTTTATAATCCTCGCCCATGATAGTCATTTCAGCCTTATCAGCAAGGGCCTTTTTAAGTCTCTGAACATTTTCATCATCATCAGGAATATTTATAGATTCAACAGCAAGCCTGATAAGCTCAATTCCATAGCTGGCAAACCCCTCTGTGAGCTTTACCTTACTTGCAACGCCTATTTCATCATAGTATGCAGGCAACTTAAGAATTGTAATATCCTGCTTTATCATGAATTCTGCTATCATGTCCTGAATACCCGGTATAATAAGCTGATCCCTTAAAGCAGTCCCAATAGCATCTGTGGTAAAAGCCTGCCATGTACCTATAGCAGTGATAAGAAAAGATCTTACATCAGTGAGCCTTATTGAATAAGAACCAAATGCTCTTATAGGCACAGGTAGATTGTAAACAGGATCAAGGAGCTGCATAGCCTGTTTTGTTCCCCATTTAAGATTAGGTATTTCAGTTTTATTTATATAATATATTTCCGCAGGGAAAGGAGTTTTCCCGCCAAAGGGAAGGTTTATAAGTTTTTCAAGAATTGGAACATTTCCTGTTTTAAGAGTATGCCTGCCAGGACCAAATGAATCAAGAGCCTGCCCGTTTCTAAAGAAAATAGCCTCCTGTCCCTCCTTTACAATTAGTTGAGAACCAAGAGCTATAGCCCCCTCTTCAAATCTGTTTATCACCTCACCAGGCTTGTTATCCCATTGTACTACATCAAGCAAAGCCATTAAATTACCTCCAATATAATATTTTTCCTTTCATTAAATGCAGTTTCAAAATCTGCCAGCATTGTGCCAGCAGGCTTTAATCCATCAAGAATAGATACACTATCAGAAGAATCGATCTTCATTACAGATTCAACAAGATCATCAGCTACAGATAAAAGCCTCCAATCGTATTCAAGAAGTCTGTTTTGATCCTCTTCAGTAATTTTTGTTTTTGAAAAAGTCCCTGAAGTTCCATATTCTGCATAGCGAACCTTTTTCACAAGGCCTTCAGTAGCAATAGAAAGGGACTCTATTTCTTTTATAAGTTCATAATCGTTTTTTTTCAGGGCAGATGTGGATAGCACGCCTAAATGTTTTTTTATAAGAATAAGCTTGTCCGCAAGAAAAGATCTGATCATTAAGTCTGCATCATAATTTTCTGATTTTAAAATGTATCCTTTAAAAAGCGGTATGCCAAGGGCAATTTTGTCAATAAAGTCTCTTTTTGATTCAATCCGATTTTTAAGATTATTAAGGTCTGGCTTCATATTATTACCTTCTCTAAAGTTTATTAAATGTTGCTATGCAAAAAAACTACCTTTCACCTGATTCAACAATCATTGATTCATTTATACGCATTAGTACTGCCATGTAATTATCACGTTTTCTAAGATAATCTTTAAGAAGGGGATTTTCAATTACTTTTTGAGTTAACTCTTTAAATTGTTGCTGTTCAAAGCTTTCAATAGGGACTCCCTTCTGCTGCTTTTGATGTATTTCTTCAGCAACAGCATTATAAGCAGCCAACACCTCTCTTGCAGAGCTATCTTTTTCAATAACTTCCTGAATGCTGTTAAAGTCCATAAACGCTTTTGTAGATTTTAACAAAAGACCCAGCTCATTGGCTTTATCCAGAACTGCCTGCATCTTCTCTCCATTTTACAACATCAATTTAATGACTATTATTAAAACCAGAGCCAAGCTCCCTCTACGGGAATTTAAAGTAATGCTTATAAGAACCAAGTCTTTTATTAATTTAAAAATTATCAATAACTATTATATAATACATCCTTTTTGTTTGACAACAAAAATATAAGATATTACTGTCTTAAAATCAGTAAATATGTAATATATGTAAATTAAATCAGGCCGGAGCGAAAAATGGCGGAAATAAAAGAAATTGTTGAAGATGAGAATAAAATTGACACAGTTATAGCTGAAGATATTGAATTCAGAGGTACATTGAAGTTTAAATCCTCACTTAAAATTAAAGGTCAGTTTGAAGGTAAAATTTTTTCAGATGGCCAGCTCATAATAGGAAGAGAATCAAGTACAAGCGCTGAAATAAATGCTGCAATTGTATCTGTAAGCGGCACAGTAAACGGAAAAATAAAGGCGAGCAAAAGAATTGAATTTTTCAAAAAAAGCAAAATCAACGGCGATCTTATTTCTCCGGAAATCGTTATGGAAAGCGGTTCAATTTTCAACGGCACCTGTATTATGGATGCGGAAAGCTAAAATGAAATTTTATTTAACCGGAATTATCCTGCTCATTGGAGTTACACTGGCTGCATCTGACCTGAATGATAATAACAACCGGAGCAGGAATATTGCATTTGGCTTTACAGGCACTGCAGGCATAAATGGATTGCATCCAAGAAAAAGCGATATCAAAAGCGATAACCCTGGATTAACAGCAGGAGGAGGACTTGTTTTTGAAAAAATGTTTACAAACCGGCTGGGTTTTCACAGCGGTGTTGTTTACAGATACATAGAAAGCGACCTTAAAGATGATGCTGTTAATCTGCTTGATGCGTCCTGGTCTTTTCATACTATTACCATTCCATTTCTTATGATTATTTCAGGAGAAACAGAAAGTGGCTCAATTAACCTCCTGGCTGGTTTTAGCTATATCAATATTTTTGATTCAACCCTTAAAAACAGAGACCCCTATACGGCATCTGGAAAAGCCCTTTCAGAAATCAACCCACACCAGGTAGCTGCCACTGTTGGCATAAATATGAAATTACAGGTCACAAAATTTTCTGATTTTTTTGCTGGCATAATAGTAGATTTTCATCCAACAAACCTGTTTAGAACAGATCATGGCAATAGTGAACATCTTCATTTATATGGGGCAAGAATAATGACAGGGTTCATGTTCAGGACAGACCTATTCCCAATTCCCAAAAAAATATTTTAAAAAATATTTTTATTTCAATTAAAAGAGAAATTTTTTTAATTTATAATACTTGACTTTAATCAATAAAAAGCTACTATAAAATATGTAGGAATAAATTTTATGTTCAAAAAAAACATGGAGGCTTTAAAATATGAAAAAATATTTACCAGTAGCACTAATTTTAGGCTTTATTTTTACAGCAGCATCCCTTTTTGCTCAGGCAGCTCCAACCGGAACATGGTACAATATTGATGATGAAACAAAAAAACCAAAAGCGCACATTGAGATTTACGAGCAGAATGGAGTTTTATATGGCAAGATAGTTAAACTCCTTCTTAAGCCACAGGATACACTTTGTACCAAATGCAAGGGTGCACTTAAAGACAAGCCTGTTGTTGGCATGGTTTTCCTTAAAAACATGAAGGCTGATTCCAAAGGGGAATATTCAGGTGGGGAAATACTGGACCCTGATAATGGCAAATGGTACAAATGCACTATTAAAGTTGAAAGCAGTGACAAGCTTACTGTACGGGGATTTATAGGTTTTTCTTTAATAGGACGAAACCAGACCTGGGTAAAAGTTAATTAAATAACACTGATTTTTTATTATAATATTAAAGGGCTTTATAATTCAATAAAGCCCTTTTTTTATGTTTATTATTGAAAATAAAGCAGGATAAAAAAGATCAATTTCTATAAATTTTTGAAATTCCTACAAAATTAAAAAATAAAATACTATTCTCTTTGAGTAAAATTACTCCAAATCACCGTAAACTTCCATCAGAAGAGTATAGGCACTGTTAATTTCAATCATTTGCTCTATACTGCCAAGTTTATCCGGATGAAACTCTTTTGCAAGGCGATGATACCGCAGTCTGATGTTTTCTGAACAGGGACGGGTCAGAGCAAATAGTGCAGCTGCAGCATCAACCTCTTTTTTTCGGGAAGAATATATTCTTATACCCCTGGAAATTTTTTCAAACACAGATATATCACTATTAATATTCTCTTCGTTAATATAAAAGTCTGTTAAAAAATCAGGTTCAGGAAGGTTCCATAAAATTTTTTTATGGAAAGAACATAAGTGGCTTCCTGCTTCAGTTTGTTCAAGGCAGTAATTCCCCGGCTCTTCATTGTACCAGGAGCATTTAAACATGCCTGGCATTTTTATTAAACGAATATACAATGGGCTTATGTGCAGATAAATTTTTTTGCTGCCTAAAGTTTTTCTTAAATTATAAAGCAGGAAAAAAAGTGAAAAATGTACAGAAAAAATATCCCTGGAAAATCCCGGATAGGAATAGGCAGATGCCAGCTCCTTTATAAGAAAGGCCTCGCTTACAGGGGCTTTTTGTTTTTCAAGAATACTTATAACATGCTCATCCCTGAAAGGAATGAGTTCCCTTGTAATAATCTGCCTGCCTCCTTAATAGATTTATGCCTTATTACCATTTGATACTATTGTAAATGGAGCCCTTGCCTGCATAACCCTGGACAGAGGAGGAACATCCTCTGTGATCCACACATTACCGCCTATTTCAGAACCCTTCCCTATTGTTACACGCCCCAGCACTGTTGCGCCTGCATATATTACTACATCATCCTCCACAATAGGATGTCTGAGTATATCCTTTATAGGCTTCCCCTTTTTATCCAGAGGAAAACTTTTAGCCCCAAGTGTAACTCCCTGATATATGCGGACATTATTGCCAATAATACAGGTTTCACCAATTACTGTACCAGTGCCATGATCAATAAAAAAATATTCACCAACAGTTGCTCCAGGATGAATATCTATTCCTGTTTTGGAATGGGACATTTCAGAAATTATCCTTGGGATAAGGGGAACCTTTAGTTTGTAAAGTTCATGGGCAATTCTATGATATGTCATTGCCAGCATACTGGGATAGCAGAATATTGTTTCAGATACATCCTTTGCAGCAGGGTCACCTATAAAAGCGGCTTTTGCATCAAGTGCAAGCATTCTTCTTATATCAGGGATCTTCCCCATAAACTGCATTGTTATATCCCGGGCAATCACTTCACAATCTGCACACCCTTCCTGAGACTCCTCTGCACAGGTAAAACAAAAACCACGTTTTATCTGCTCAACCATGGTACGATAGATTCTGTCAAGCTTTGCCCCTGTATAATAGGGAATTGTAGTCCTGTGAATTTCCGCATTCCTGAAATATCCAGGAAAAAGTACAGATCTCAACAGCTCAATCCCTTCTTTTAATTCATCAATTGAAGGCATGGGAACATGATGTTTGGGTATATGAAAAACATCTTTGTACAGATCCTGATCCGAGAGCTTATCTACAATATCATTAAGCTTATTATCAAAGAAGGAATCTTCGTAGCATTTTTTCTTTTCCATGTTAATACTCCCTGAATCTGTTTATAAAAAGATTCTCATGTCAGGATCAATAAAGATTTAAAAAAATCAACCAAAAAGGAGGATATTTTCAAATACCCAAAAATAAAAAAGCCATGCCCAACAAGGGAATGGCCTTTTTATATTCATTTTTTTTTTGAATAAGTTAAAATTCAGAAATACTAAAGCCCCTTAACATCTTTAGGAGTGAAGTAATCCTGGGTTCCAAAAGGATCCCTATACTCCTGTTCAGGTTTAAAATTAAGCTTATGAATTCCCCTATTGCTTGTATATTGCTTTAGATCAAGATTAATTGTTTCAGGAACCTTAACTCCTCCCTTTGCAAGCGCCTGTCTCAAAAGAGATTCTGTATGATTTGCAAATGCCAGGGAATCAGCAAGCACCCTTGAAGCTTCTGTTGAGTTATGAAAACCCATGGAGTTTTCAGCTGCAATAAAATTGAGCCTTAAAAAAGCATTCATATAACTCTCTTTTGCTTTTTTATACATAGCATCATCAATAGAAACACCCTTTTTCTGATTTTCGTGTGTTATTTCAAAAAGCCTGGCAGCTGTTGCAGTGGCATAACCAGCTCTGGTCAAAAGAGAAACTGTTCTTTCCTGAATAGTAAAAACCTGTTTTCTCAGCCAGTCAGCTTCCTCTGTGTGGCACTGTACACATGCAACAAAATCCTGCTTTAATGGACTTGTTACATCATGCGTTGATATTTTATATGATCCATTTCTCTGGTAAGGCATATGACAATCTGCGCAGGAAAGGCCGGCATTGGCATGTACGCTTCCATTTGTAAAAAGTTCAAATTCCGGATGTCTTACAAAGGGCATGTCAAAGCCTGTAACCTTCTGGGTCCACTCCTTTGTCCTGTGTCCGGAAAGCAGATTTTTTATAATAATCTCAATTGATATGGCGCCCCATTTTCCTCCCTTCCATGCAAGTTCAACATCTCCAACCACTTTTTTATTTTCATCTCTGGGAACATAGTAGGTAATATGACACTGGGCACATGCCAGGGTTCTCATCTCCTGCCGTGTTGGATCTTTTTTACCTATAGCTTTAAGGCCATTCTCAAGATGGAGTTTATTTGTACGCAAGGACATATCAGATGGAGTGTGACAATCTATACAGACAGGACCAAGCTTTCTCATGTTTTCAGGATACATATTAACAGCATCTGTAAATTTAGCTGTAAGATATTCCATGCCCTTTTTTTCTGTGAAGGATTTATGCAATGATGATTTACATGCAAGGCATACTCCGCCAGGGCCTACCCTTGAAGGATCTATTTCCAGTTGATCAATAATTGCATAATGGTGACCCCTGGGCTCATTAAATTCAACTCCAAAACCCCATCCTTTAAAAAGCATGGCAAGATAGGGCATTTCGCTCAGCTTGTCATATACCACCTTATCTGTATCCCATCCCTTCTTGTAAGTGCTTTTCCCTGCTGGCTTGGGATCTTTTGTTTTTTGCCATGACTCGTAATGAAGCGGGAAAAATCTGCCCCATACTGCAGGATCAAATTCATCATCTGCAATTACTCCGGGCTGAAACAGTTCAGGCTTATCTCCACCGCATGAGGTAAAGGACATGGTTGATGCAATTACCAGTAAAAATATTATCACAAGAAAATTTCTCATAAATATACCTCTTTATTATTCTTTAATTATATTAGCACTTATTGATGGGAAAGTATGCATAACTCTCCTATGACAGGACCAGCAATCCCTGTCATCAGTATTCATAACAGAGACCATGTTTTCATGACACTTTATACAGTTTTCCTTTACTACCTTTTTACCATGACCAGAAATTTTTAAATAATCTGAATATAAACCGGAATGAAACATAAACAGATCTTTCATCCCATCTAACCCTTTCCATACATAATGCCGGACAAAGCCTGTGTTAGGCAGATGACAATCCACACACTTTATATTTCTATGCAACCCTGTCATAAACCAGGACTCATATTCAAGATTCATGATATGGCAGGTGTTGCAATATTCAGGAGTGGAAGTTTTATCCATGAGAGCCGGAGGCCCCCACATTACGAAAATGGAAACAATAAAAATGATTAAAGCAGCAATTACATACTCTTTTTTAATTATCATAATTACCATTTTCCCTTAATGTTATTAAAGCATGTTACAAAAATAAATGTCAATTGTCAAAAAAATAATCGTAAAAAAATATATTTAAACAAAATAATTTTTACATAAAAAGCCCGGATGTAAATTCTATCCGGGTTTAATTCAGTTTTATTAAAATCTTAAAAAACTTATATTATTCGTATCTTGCAATAATTTCTTTAGTAAGGGCCATGTAATCCTCTGCCCCATTACTTTCTGGTTTATATTCAAAAATTGTCTGTCCCCAGCTTGGAGCTTCCTGAAGCGACACATTTTCTCTAATTAGAGTAGTGAAAAGCTTGCCAGGAAGTCTTTTTTCTGTTTCATCAAGGACTTCACGATTTATTGTTTTCTTGGCATTATACATGGTTCCTACAATTCCGGTTATATCTATATTCCTGTTAATTCTGCGTTTTACCATTTGCACAGCTTCAAAGAGATTATACATGCCGTGAAAAGGAAGGAATTGTACCTGCAAAGGAACAATTATAAACTCGCTTATTGCCATAGCATTTAATGTCAAAACACCCAATGAGGGCGGACAATCTATTAAAACATAGTCATAACCGGAAAGTTCCTCCATTGCTTCTTTAAGCAAAAATTCCTTGGCAGGCATTGCCAGAAATTCAATCCCTCTTAGTTCAGGATTGGAAGGAATTACATCTATTCCATTCCGGTTAATAATAACATCTTTATATTTTATTTCACCTTTTAGTACATCAAAAACCGATTCAGTAATTTTATTAGGGTTTATTCCTAAATGGTATGTTGATTGCCCCTGGTGATCCATATCAATAACCATAATTTTTTTACCAAGAATCTGCATTGCTGCTGCAACATTTACAGTAGTGGTGGTTTTTCCTACTCCACCTTTATTATTTGATACGGATATAATTTTCATATTTGCACCAGAATCCCCTTATTTACTACATAGTATCTTAATCGGGAAATTATTTATTTTTCTGAAGCTCCAGTGAAGAATTTATAATTTTTGTGAATTCATCAATATCACTATCTGCCATTATTTTCATTTTTTTTACAAACTCAGGAGCCAGTAAAGCAAAATTCCCCTCTGAAGTAGTACAAAGATCACCCTTACTATTATACAAAGCCCCTTTCATAACAGCTTCCCTGTCATTGAGTTTCTCATGAAGATAGCCTTCCACGCGAAGAGGCTCCCCCACCATTACAGGCTTATGATAAGTGACTGTCATATTTTTAGTAAGAATTAATTTATGAGTAAAGAAAATAGCACTCCAACCCATTATTTCATCAAGGAGAGTGGAAACAATTCCACCATGTGCAATTCCGTTCCAACCCATAAGATGATCAGGGATAGTTATTTTTGAAAAAACCCTGTCACCTTCAGCAAAAAACTTCATTTGCAATCCATTATTATTAGCTGCACCGCATCCAAAACATTCATTATGCTCAAAATTTGGAAGCTCCAAAACTTTACTTATACTATTCATATCTTCCTCTTTAAATACTATTAGTTCATCATGATAAACAAAACAATTTTATAAAACAATAACTTATTGCAAGCATCTTTTCTTTCAAATTAACTGGCATAGATGTAGATATCTGAACATAATCAGGATAATTCACATCTGTTTTTGTTTAAACTCTATAAAGAATAAAATAATTGTTGATTTTTTTTAGTCTATTTTGTAAAAAATCAATAATAACAATGACCAGCTAATTATTAAAATGTTTATTTACCAGATTCTTTCAGATACAAAATTAAATTCTGCAAAATCTGAAAGTTAAATATAAACTATAAACAGGTTTAAATAATTCAAGCTAATAATTTAACTGTAAAGTTTTTATATAGTTATTACCAATTTCAATATAATTTATTGTTATTTTATATTTTTATAAAATGTGCCAATAATATGGAGGCAATTCTTGATGATAACCAGGCTTTCCAATCTTAGCGAACACCTGCAGGAACAGGGAACCAAAGCCAGACTTGTTGTTGGAGCTGCTTTGGATAAAAATGTTCTGGAAGCAGTTGTTAATGCAAAAAACACAGGTTTTATTGATGTTACCCTTATAGGAGATGCCAATGCTATTGAGCAGGCTTTAATAAAAATGGGTAATAATGGATCAGGAATCGAAATAATTGATGAAAAAAAAGATTATGCTGCTGGTGAAAAAGCTATAAATTTTATCAAAGAAGGTAAAGCTCAAATTTTAATGAATGGGCAGGAAAGCTATAGAGGTGCATCATTTATTACAAAGCCCCTGTTTGAAAAAAATTCAGGCTTTATAAAAGGTAAAACCATATCACATGTTGCGGTTTTTGAAATGGAGAATTACCATAAGCTGATAGCAGTTACAGATGTGGCCATTAACATCTGTCCTGATTTAAGCTCAAAAGCTGATATAATAAGTAATGCGGTTTTTTTAATGCGCAGATTTGGTGTTGAAACACCTAAAGTTGCAGTGCTTGCAGCAGTAGAGGTTATCAATGAAAGAATGCCGGCAACAATGCATGCAGCCATACTTTCTAAAATGGCTCAAAGAGGGCAGATAAAAAACTGTATTATTGACGGACCTCTGGCATTTGACAATGCCATATCAATGGAAAGCGCCATTTACAAAGGGATTAAAAGTGAAGTTTCAGGCAATGTTGACATACTTCTTGCTCCGGACCTTGAAACAGCAAGCATGCTCTATCAATCCTTAATAATGATTGCAAAAGCAAAGGTAGCCTCAATCACAGTTGGTGCAGTAGCTCCAATTGTCCTTACAACAAAACTTGATACTGCTGAAACAAGGCTAAACAGCATACTCCTTTCAGCCTGCACATATAACTAAATTATTCATGATTTAAAAGGTGAAATAAATGATAAGAGATCTTTCCGATATATTCGCAAAAGCAAGCTCCATTAAAGAAAAGAAAAAATTAGTTGTTATGGCAGCCCATGATGAGCACGTTCTTGATGCAGTAGCTGTAGCTGTAGAAAAAAATATTGTAGATGCAATACTTGTTGGAGACAGAAAAAAAATCAATGAAATTGCTGACAAGCACAACCTGAACTTTGACAAATGCGAAATTATTGATGAAAAAAACAATGATAATGCAGCTGAACTTTCCATAAAACTGATCCATGAAGGAGCAGGACAAATCCTGATGAAAGGAAGTTTGGACACAGCCTCATATCTCCGTCCTATTATTAAATCAAAGGGCGGCTTGCGCACAGGAGATCTTCTTTCATCTCTGGCAATTTTTAAAATTGATGGCTACCATAAAATTTGGGGTCTTACAGATGGAGGAATTAATATTGCTCCTGATATGCATGAAAAAGCCTCCATTATAAACAATGCAGTGTTTTTTTTCAGAGCCCTGGGAATTGAAAAGCCAAAGGTTGCTGTTCTTGGAGTTGTGGAACGGGTAAGAAGCAATATGCAGTCGACAATGGATGGTGCCATGCTTTCAAAAATGGCTCAAAGAGGTCAGATAAAAAATTGCATTGTTGACGGCCCTCTTTCCTTTGATAATGCAATTTCCAGACAAAGCGCGTCCTTTAAAGAAATAGAGAGTGATGTTGCCGGGGATGCGGACATTCTTATTGTTCCTAATATTGAGTCTGCAAATGTTTTATACAAATCCATTGTTCACCTTGCAGATGTTTCACCCGGAGCTGTAATAGTTGGTGCTTCAGTACCTATAGTTTTAACATCACGGGCTGATACAGATATCATAAAGTTCAATAGTATAGCACTTGCTGCAAGTGTTGAATTTTAAAATAAAAATTTTAGTTTATTTATAGAGATACAAAATATGAATGAAAAAATACTAGCCATTAATCCAGGTTCAACTTCGAGCAAAGTTGCTGTTTTTAATGGAGAAGAATGTATATTCACAACCAATATCAGCCACAGTATTGAAGAGCTGTCAAAGTTGCAAAATTATGAAGATCAGTATGAATTCAGAAAACAGCTTATCATAGATGAGCTTATAAGAGCAGGCATAGCTATTGATGATATTAAAATACTCGTAGGCAGAGGAGGCGTGATAAAACCTTTGCCATCAGGGGTTTACAGTATCAACGAGGCTATGAAGATCGATTTAAAAGAAGGATGGGAAATTTCAAAGCATGGAGCTAATCTTGCAGGTTTTATTATAGAAGAAATGTCTAAAGAAATTCCCGGTTCACTGGCAATGATTGCAGACCCTCCTGTTGTAGATGAACTTGATGATGTTGCACGATTAACAGGACACCCTGATTTTTCCAAAAGAACAGTTTTACATGCTCTTAACCAGAAGGCAATAGCAAGAAGACATGCCAAGGAAAAGGGACTTGTTTATGAAGATCTGAATCTCATAGTTGCCCATCTTGGAGGAGGAATATCAATTGGTGCGCACAGAAAAGGGAGGATTGTTGATGTAAACAACTGTCTTGATGGCGACGGCCCTTTTTC
>CAZYPA010000039.1:0-21681 GCA_964649175.1 uncultured Leptospirales bacterium
TTTGTTTTCTCTCTAAATGACCGTGATCTAAAGGGGAAAACCCTTACAGGGATTTATCCTGTCAAAATTGAAGCTGTGGGAAAATCAAACAAAGGCAGTGAAACAGCAACAGTGCTGCTTGTAATAGTGAGACAAAGATGAAGATTGCCTTCATAATATCTTTAACCATTTCTATAAACAGCGCATTTGAATACAGAACACCTGAAGGTGCATCACTCTTCCCATATACAATTGCTGCTCATGATTACTCATGTCCTGGTATAGTATCCAATGCCTCTATCCTTCCCTTTGCACCTGGCCTGGCACTTTCCGGTTCAGCTGCAAGACCCTATTCAGAGAAGGAGCTTATATCCGGTTATTCTGCTATTCAATATTCAACAGGCAAGGCAGGGCTTGGTTTTTCATGGAACTTTTTTGGAACAGACATTTACAAGGAAAACATTTATTCCGTTAAAGCAGGCTTTGCCCCATTTCACTTTATATCCCTGGGACTAACAGGAAAAGCCTATTCTTTAGCAGTTGACTGTAATGAAATATCACATTCAGAAAATATTTACGACTATGGAATTTCTGCAACATTTCGCCCATTCAAATTTATAGACATCTCCTTTGTTCAGGAAAATATCAATACATACACAAACAAAAAAAACAAAGACATATTATATCCTGAAAAAAGCGCAGGAATACTGATTAAGCCTGACAAAGGATTTTCTATTGCATGGAATTTAACAGATACATCTGCAGGAAAAATTAATACTTTTATTGCATCAGTAAATCCTCTCCCCTTCTTTAACCTTTCAGGCGGCTACTCAAGAGAAACAGCCTCATATAGCGCATCTGCATCCATTTTTATTAATAAGATCAAAATACAGTATAACCTCCTCTATCACTCGTATCTTGGCTATACCCATGCTGTTGCAATAACCCTTAGTACAGGGGCGCTCCCTGAACCTCTATCATACAACATATCCAGACAAAAAGATATTACAAAACCTGTTAACATAAACAGTGCCTCCTATGAGGATATAGTAAACCTGCCTGGTGTAAATGAAATCCATGCCAAAAGGATTATAGCATACAGGGAGCAGATAGGTCCTCTTTCTGCTGATGCCCTTTCCCGCATTGGAATGACAGGAGAGGAAATACAAAAGCTTGAAGAAAATATTTACGGCCTGGAAAGAGACAAAGAATCTTTAAAAAACTTGCAGCAGCCTTCCAAGCCTTTTGTTTATAAAAAGAAGGAAAACAGAGAGGATAAAACAAAAAGGCTTTTCAGACAAATGCTTGCAAAAGGGATACCTGCAAACAGGGGAATTGAATATAGCAGACTCGCAGCAACAGGAGATAAAGAAAAATTTCTCAACACACTTTCAATGGACAAAAACCTTAATGATAAACAAAAGGTTGAAGTAAAAAAAATATGCGGTTTTTAATAACAAATTCATTTTACTTAAAGATCATTTTTTTTACTGCACTTGTTATTTTTATACAGGGTTCTACAAAAGATGAAGTCAAGGCAAATTCCATTTTTCTTTTTAATGAGATAAAACACGATATTATGGATTATGATGAAAAGGATGAAATCCTTCTTTTTAATTCCAAAACAACTGTTACTGTTGGAGAAAAGTTTACCTTTAACTTTACTGGAATTCAAAACTATACAGAAAAACATTTTTTATACACCTGGTACACCTCTATTTCAGGTATATATAATTCAATGGATTTTATCCTGGGGAACTATACTCTTAACCTGGGCTCAGGTCTTATTATGGGCAAAAAAGCCTTTATGTCATCTGACCCCTTTGCCAGGCGTTTTATTATGTCCAGAGACAAGGCCATTACCCCTTCCAGCAATGGCAATCCAATATACTCTCTGTCAGGTGCAACAGCAGATATTCATTACACATGGCACAACTGCAAAATCTCTATTATCCCGTTTGTTTCATGTCAGGAGAGATATATAAAACCTGAAGATGCAGAAGAGGGATTTATCAAATCATCCCTTGCAACCCTTAATACAAAAATCCATAAACAGACAGGTCATGAACCTGTTTACATAATAAACTACGGGCTCATGGCTTCAGTAAAACTCTACAGCCTGTTTACCCTGCAGGTTTACACCTTTGAAACAGGCCTTAAAAAAGCAGACTTAAGCAACATTGCCTGGGATGGAGAAAAACAGGGCATTGCCAGGGGCATAAACAAAATGTACTCAGGCGCAATATTTTTAGAGTATTCTGATGAAAACATTTCAATTTTTATTGAGCCTGCTTTTTCAGAAAAACACGCCTGCGAAAAAATACGGGGCCATGCTATAATGTATGGCATGGCATTTAAAAGTAAACCCTTTGATATATCATTTATGGGCAAATCAACAGATTCACACTTTCAGGCAGATTACTCCTCAGGAAATCATCTGCCTGAAAACACATGGGAAATTAAAAGCGCCATTAAAGCTTTCTCCTGGCTCAAAACAGGATTCTCTATTTATAGTCAAAACTACCTGCTTGGAGGATATAATAAAAGCTACATAGAGGGCACGCGCAGAGAGGAAATTTCTGCTGAAGCAAAAGTATTTAAAAGTATGGATTTAAAAGCCTCAGTTAAAAGCTTAAGCTATTACAGCGACGAATATAAAGATAAAAAATACCAGTATATTCTCAATATCAACCATTCTCCATTTTCCTTTTATTCTCATTCCCTTAAAATAATGATTCAAAACCAGGCAGGAGAAAAATCACAGCTCTATTCTCCCAGGATAAGCTGTAACATAGGAGCCTTTACATTTCAGGCAGGCTTTTCCCTTGTAAAAGTTTCAGGGGACAACTATCTCTATTCAGGAATCCCGCCAGGTTCAGGCTCCTTCTCCAGCATATACAGATTTAACGAATCAGGACATGGCATAGCAGCTAAAGGAGAATACAAAAAAAATAAAAATACATTTTATATAAGATCAGAAAGGACAAAAATCGGAGAAGATATAAAAATAAAAATTGAATCAGCCCTGGCTTTACTGTTTTAGTTTTTCATATATTTCAGATGCTTCATGCAGCAATATATCCCTTTCATTTATTTCAGGGTTATCAAGAACAAGCTCTAAAAGTTCTTTTAAAATACGCCCTATAATCTGGCCGGGTTTAAGATCAAAGGCATCCATTATAATATTGCCATTTATATCAAGATCAGTAACTGTTATGGCATTTTCAGCCTCAAGAATCAGACCAATCCTTTCCTGGAGTTTTTTAATTGGCTCAGGAATACCAAATCGTGACCCATTGCCGCTTCTGTCAGCCTCTCTAAGGGTAAAGAGATCAGGGAGATTTTCAACTCCTACCTTTCGCATAAATCTTCTCACTGCTCCATCTGTCCATTCACTGGTATAGTGAAACATGTGATTAATTATAAGGTTGTTAACCTGATCAATTTCCATATTGGAAAACTTAAGCCTTTTCATAATCTTCCGGACAATCCTGGCTCCTATTACCTCATGATTATAAAAAGTAAAATCCCCATCATCCCCCATTTTCTTTGTCTGCACCTTTCCTATGTCATGAAAAAGCGCTGCAAGTCTAACCATTGGATTACCTATAGGTGCTGCATCACATGAATAAATGCTGTGGTAATATATATCATAAATATGAAACCTGTTCTGTTCAACACCATAAGCCTGGGCAAGTTCAGGGAGGCAGAGATTTAAAAGCCCTAATTTACGCATATACTCAAAACCAACAGAAGGCTTTTCTGTATCAAGAAGTTTAAGGAGTTCGTCCCTTACCCTTTCAACAGAAACCATTCCAGCCACATCAAGCGCCAGCTTGATAGAATCAAATGTTTTTTCTTCAATAATAAAATTAAGCTTTGATGCAAGCCTGCAAGCCCTGTAGGTCCTAAGCCCATCCTCCCTGAATCGTTCATCGGGGTTGCCTATAGTCCTTATTATTCCGGCACTTATATCAGCAAGGCCATTAACATGATCAATAACCTCATGTGTGCGAGTATCCAAAGCAAGGCCATTTATTGTAAAATCCCTTCTTATCACATCCTCTTCAAGAGTTGAAGCAAAATAAACACTCTCCGGCCGCCTGCCATCAAAATACTTGCCATCAGCCCTGTAGGTTGTAACCTCAAATTCCACGCCCTGAACAAGAACTGTAACTGTGCCATGTTTAATTCCTGTTGGTATTACCTTTTTAAAAAGCTTCATAACCTCTTCAGGATGTGCATTTGTGGCAAAGTCATAGTCATAAACATCAAAACCCAGGATCAAGTCTCTTACTGATCCGCCCACAAGGTAACACTCAAAGCCCTTTTCGTGAAAAGTTTTCACAAAACTGCTAAGAGGTGCATAAAATTTCTCAGGTATATTCAAAGCTTTATTTTGCATTATAGTTTCTGCTTGCATAATTGATTTTTACCAGATAAATAGGATAAAGCCTGTAGTCAATAAGGAATTATTTTAATTTATTTCAGTCCCTGCAAAGGGCCTTGCTGTAACAGGTGCAGATATTTCAGATTCATGATTATAAACAGTATCAGGCCTGTAGGAATCATAGGAGCTTACAGAAAAATAATATAGCACTGTGTTTTCCAAAGATGGATATATAAGAACAGATCTGGAATCTGCATTTTTATTTTCATCAATAACCGCATTATCTATCTGAATCTCTATATAGTCACCTTTACTCATGCTATTGCTAATCCGCTCACCTCTGACCCTGGAAATAATTCCATCATATCTCCCTTTTACAGAACCATAATAAACTCTATACCCATAAATGTCGTGATCAACATTTTTTTTCCATCTCAAAACCACGGATCTGTCTCCAGCCTTTACAGCTTCAACAAACATGGGCGTATCAGGAGCCTTGTCAATCCTGTAATCAACTTTCAACCTCTGGAATAATGGTGATTTTGTTCCATCAGGTGATGCAACAAGATGCGCCCTCCACTGATAATACTTCCCTCTAAGATACTCTCCATCTTCCCCTTTCATCAGGAATATGCGCCTCTGATTATTTTCAACTCTGTACCATTTCAAATTCAAATCTCTTTTGTCAAAAAAATGATCCGCAATCCTGAACTCCATCCAGACAAAACTCTCATCAGGAATCAAGCCTTCCCATGAAAGCTCAGTTACAGCAGTTCCGGTAAAAGGAAATGAGTAAACCGGACTTGTAATTATCCCTTCCCTGTTATAGGGAATTCTTCCTGCAAAAGAGGCCCCTTTATATCTGGTAACAGCTATATCCTTTGAGATTTCCAGATTTTCATAATCTGTATAGGATATTCTAAACTCATCCAGAAGCCCGTTATAATCCACACCCATAAGGACAAGAGGCAGATCGCTACATTCATAACGATCATCAACACCTTTTCTATGGCCAAAAGAAGGCGCATAAACAGACTCAAAAGGAATACCTTCAGCTGTCATATAAACAGACTCATCCTCAACTCCATCAAGAAGACGGGAAAGCTTTCCTGAAATTCTGTCATAGCTAAGGCTAAAATGATACCATTTATCAGCAGCAAGCGAGGATCTTCCTGCCATTGTAAGATTTTCCCAGGAACCGTCACTTTTTTGAAACATGTTATGAAGCTGGACAACAAGGCGATTTTTCCGGAGTAAAATTTCTATGCCTTTTTTTTGCCCTGAAAAATAACCCACACGGGAAAAAAGAACTCCTCTGTGCATTTCCCTGGCATTAAATCTAAACTCAATATTAAATGACCCCAGATCTTTACAGCTACCCAGCCACAAGGAGCTGACTGTCTTGATCTTTACGCCATGATCTGCCATAAAAAAAGATGCACAGCCCTTTCCAATACCATCGCCTCTTTGTGACAATATATAATTACTGGAAAAAATTTCATACTTCCCTGAATCATCCCTTATATAGCTTTGTCCGGGCTTATCAAAAGAAAGAACAATATCAGTTAAAATATGATCCCTGTCTGCATTATAGGATAAATCCATTATTGAATAGGCTTTTGTTCCATCAGGAAGAGAAGTTCTTTTTATATTGTGAAGGGAATTTTCCGGGAAATCATTAAAAACAATCTGTCCTGATTCATTGCGTGAAGAAGCAGAAAAAATCTGGGCAAAAAGAATTATAGTGAAAATTTTAACAAGGGTTCTTTTCATAAGAATAATATCGGCAATTGCTGCCCCTTATTCTTCAATTTTTCCTATTTTATCAACACGTTTCTGGTGCCTTCCGCCTTCAAATCCGGTTTTAAGCCATACCTCTGCAATCCTTACAGCAAGATCATCACCAATAACCCTGGCGCCAAGTGCAAGAACATTTGAATCGTTGTGCATCCTGGACATTTCAGCCATAAATTCATTAAAACACAGAGCTGCTCTGACCCCTTTAACCTTATTTGCAGCAATTGAAATCCCTATACCTGTACCGCAAACCACAATTCCAAAATCCGCTTTGCCAGATGCAACCATGAGACCTGCTTTTTCACCATAATCAGGGTAGTCACAGGAATCCTCTGAATCTGTTCCTGCATCAATAAAGGTATACCCTTTAAGCCTTTCCTTTAATACACCTTTAAGCCTGTAACCAGCGTGATCTGAGGCAATTACAATTTTCATCATTTACCCTTTAACAACAATATTAACAAGCTTCCCTGGCACAGCAATAACCTTAAATGGCTGCTTTCCATTGAGCAACTCCAGGATCCTTGGATGTTCCATAACCAGCTTTTCCATTTCATCTTTCTCTATATCAGCAGGAACATCAATCTTTACTCTTACCTTACCATTGATCTGCCCCACTATGGTAACTTCATCATCTATGGCCAATTCCTCAACCCAGGAAGGGAACTTTTCATAGGCCAGTGTATCCTTATGACCAAGCATACTCCACATCTCCTCTCCAAGATGAGGAGCATAGGGAGAAAGAATTAGCACAAAGGGCTCCCATATTTTTCTGTAGCATTTATCATGTTTTATTACTTCATTTACAAAGATCATCATCTGAGCAATTGCTGTATTAAAATCAAGACTGGAAGTATCAAGGGTAACTTTTTTTATTGTTTTATGCAGCACCTTTACCAATTCAGCAGGAGGTTCTTCATCAGTAATATCACGAACAGCAATATTCCACACCCTGTTTAAAAATCTGTGAACACCGGCAAGCCCGCTTGTTGACCAGGGCTTGGACACCTGTAAAGGTCCCATGAACATTTCATACATTCTCATTGAATCAGCGCCAAAATCTTTTATTATATCATCAGGATTTATTACATTTTTAAGGGACTTGGACATCTTTGCAATAACCCGTTCAAGCTTAAGACCTGTGCCCTTTTCAACAAATAGGTCCACTCCCTTTTCTTCAACCTCATCAACTGGAACAAGAGACTTGTTTTCCCGTTGAAAGGCATAGGATGTTATCATGCCCTGATTAACAAGCCTTTGAAAAGGCTCATCTGAATTCACAAATCCCAGGTCAAAAAGGACCTTGTGCCAAAACCGTGCGTAAAGAAGATGAAGAACCGCATGCTCAGCTCCGCCCACATAAAGATCAACAGGCATCCAATACTCCATTTTTTCTTTTGATACAAACTCTTTGCTATTTAAAGGATCAATAAATCTCAGGTAATACCAGCATGACCCTGCCCATTGAGGCATGGTATTTGTTTCCCTTTTCCCGGGCCCGCCACATGCAGGACATGTAGTATTAACCCAGGCATCAATACCTGCAAGGGGTGACTCACCTGTTCCTGTGGGCTCATAACTTTTAACATCAGGAAGCTTTAATGGAAGCTCCTCTTCAGGCACAGGCACATTTCCGCACTTTTCACAATGTACAAGCGGTATTGGCTCACCCCAGTATCTTTGTCTGCTGAAAACCCAATCCCTGAGCTTATAATTAATAGATCTATATCCTAACTTCCGTTCTTCAAGCCAGGTAATGATTTTTTCAATTGCCTCTTCCTTGTTTAAACCATCAAGTATGCCTGAATTTACATGAGCACCATCTCCGGTAAAGGCTTCCTCTTCAATATTTCCCCCTTTAAGAACTTCAACTATGGGAAGATTGAATTTTTTTGCAAATTCCCAGTCTCTCTGATCATGGCCGGGAACAGCCATAATAGCTCCTGTGCCATAGGAAATAAGTATATAATCAGAAATCCAGACCGGAATTTTTTCATTGTTAACAGGATTGATTGCATATGCCCCTGTAAAAACTCCACTTTTATCCTTTGCCAAATCTGTACGCTCAAGATCAGATTTAAGTGCAGCCTTGTTTACATAAGCATCAACATCATTTTTTTGCTCAGGTGTAACTATCTTTTCAACAAGATCATGTTCAGGTGCAAGCACCATATAGGTTGCACCAAAAAGGGTATCAGGCCTGGTAGTATAAACCTCAATGGATGAGTCATCACTTTCAAGTTTAAATAAAACATTTGCTCCTTCAGAACGGCCTATCCAGTTGCGCTGCATTGCCTTTATTGCATCTGACCAGTCAAGCTTATCAATATCATTAAGCAGTCTTTCAGCATAGGCTGTTATGCGCAAAATCCACTGCCTGATATTTCTCCTTACAACAGGAGTTCCGCATCTTTCACAGCCCCCTTCCTTTACCTCCTCATTGGCAAGTCCGGTTAAACACTGGGGACACCAGTTAATAGGGGTTTTTGCCTCATATGCCAGCCCCTTTTTAAAAAGCTGTAAAAAAATCCACTGAGTCCATTTATAATAATCCTCATGATGGGTTGATATTTCCCTGTCCCAATCATAGCTGAATCCAAGGGACTTTATCTGTTTAGTAAATTTTTCAATATTTTTCTCTGTTGTAGTCCTGGGATGAGTGCCGGTTTCTATTGCATAGTTTTCAGCAGGAAGACCAAAAGAATCATATCCCATGGGATGAAGCACATTATAGCCATTCATTCTCAGATAACGACAATAAATATCTGTAGCAGTATATCCTTCAGGATGGCCTACATGAAGCCCTGACCCGGAAGGATAGGGAAACATATCCAGCACATAAATTCTTTTATCAATAGGAACAGTGTTATCTTCATGAACCTTAAAGGTTTTATTATCTTCCCAAAATTTCTGCCATTTCTTTTCTATGACAGAAAAATTATAATCTAATTCCGGCATTGTTTCTACTCCATAAAATGCGTGTATAGTTTAATTGATCAGGATTCTGATTTGAGGATTTCAATGATTTCCCTGGGGGATGTGGTTTGAATAATTTTATTCTTCACAGGTTCTTTTTTTAAAATAGCCATTATATTGGACAATAGACGTAAATAATCCTTATGTTGTTTCTCCCCTGCAATAACAAGTATAATCAGATTAACAGGCTCACCATCCATGGAATCAAAATCTATTCCTTTATCAGAAATACCTATGGCAAAGGCCATATCTTTAACAGAATTAATCTTGGCGTGAGGAATGGCAATTCCAAAACCAATTCCTGTACTCATTATTTCTTCTCGCTCTTTAAGAGCATTTATAAGCACATCAATATTGGAACAGTACTCAGTTCCTTCAAAAGATCTGGCAAGCTCTTCAATTGCTTCAAATTTGTCCGGGGCATCCAATTTTTTAATGTACTTTTCACTAGTATATGCAGTAACAGATGACACTTTTTAACTCCATAAATTTTAATAGATGATAACCTTGTAACCCCATAACAGGCATATGTCAATAATAAGTTTATTCAGTAAAATTTTTTATTAAAACCTGGACATTGATGGGAAAAAACCGGAGAATTATCCATTAACTCTACTATTATTGAAAACTAATTGACTTTTTAGACAAGACAAATTTTAATAAAAAAAATAACAATTAAAATATTTTGCAATATTATCATATTTTCAAAATCAGGAGTTCTCCCATGAAAGTTGTACATGTTATTAAACGAGTTGAAATGATAGATAATGATGTTAAAGAATTAAGAAAACTTGAAAAATCCCTTTCACGGGACAAGTCATTTTCCACACCTATATATATGACAATAGAAAAGCAGATTAATATTCTCCTTGGAGACAGAATAAAACTTCTGGATTTAAAAATTGCAAATCCTCCTGAAAGCTTTATATCTGAAATGAAAGATGACGCTCCTGAACCTGAGGGAGAAATACTCCCTTCTATTTCAGAGCCAAAAAAAACTATAAAAAAAGCAAGACCACAAGTCAAAGCTCAGACCAAGGCAGCACCTGAAATTGATATACCGGATATTGATGATATGCCCATGCTTACCCAGGATCAGATAGATTCCAGATTTGACTCCATGCGAAATGATGCAAAAGAAATCAAAACAGAAATGGAATCTGAAGCAAAAAAAGAGGATACTAAACAAAACCATGATGATGAAGATGAAGAGCACACCAGCTATGATGACAGCATAAAACTTCTTGATATTGCCCTTGAAAAGGGATCTTTAAACAAAAAAACAACAGATAAAGAAAAAAAGGTTAAATTCTTTCGGGAGAACTTCCCTTCAACATAAGAAAACAGATCAGATAAATTTTTTAAATTTATCCAGGAATATCAACAAACAGCACTAAAACCTCTGGTGTACTCAATATAACTAAATCGAAACACCAAGAAGTCTTTCCACCTTATACTTTTCCAGAAAATAAGGGGTTGCTCCCCAAAGCTTCATTTCATCTGAGATGACATGAAATTTGATACTTGCAATTTCCATATTCTTTTCAATATCAGGGCCAAAAGATTTAATCTTATCCTTTAATTCATGCCCTGCAAAAGGCCCTATTTTAGCAGACCCTTTTCCCAAAATATAATAGGGCCTTCCATCTCTGCTGTTTATAACTTCAACAGAAAGAGAATCCTTAACCAAAGGATTAATGCTGTTAAACTGATCAATTTTTTTAGATTCATCCTTAAAACTGTATTGTCCAAACCTGTCAACAATGAGGTTAAAACACTTAATATCATCCCTTATTGTTTTATTAGAAACACCTGCTTTAATCAAATCAAGAGTATTAAGACAAAACCTGTAAACAGCAAGAACAGGATCATGCTCTGATTGCATCTTAATAAAAGTAAAAAGATTCCCATTCTCATCACACACATAAACAACCGTATACCTTACCTTATCCTCATATACTATGGTAAAACCATTAGCTGTTCTTTTAGAATAAATTTTATCAAGAATTTCAAGACTGGAATTATCTTCGGAATATATTTTTAAATCAGGATATTTGAAAGGATCCATGGAAATATTGGAAAGAAGCTCAAGAAGGCTATCAAATGACGCTACTGACACATCTCCCTCCTTTTTTGTAATGCAAACAAGGTTATTATCAAAATTTGTTATAAATCTCTGGGAAACATAATCTTTGCCTTTTAAAAGAAAATCAAAGGCTGCGCGGAATATTTTTTCAACACGCTTATAAAGCCTCTTATGCGGCTCAGGAGAAACAAAAAAACAAAAGTCATCAAAGGATCTTCCAAATGCAACACCATCTTTTACAATTTTTGAAAATACAGCAATCATTTCAGAATAGGCTGAATAGTTTTTAATAAAGGACTCTCCCCATGTATTGATGTAAAGATGACAAAAGGAGTTTATATCATTTGCCTTATTTTCACTAAAGTTCATAATAAGCATATTTTTCAAAGTACGCGGTTCATGAAGGAAAAACTCATTCTTTATATGGGTTTTTTCAGAATTAAACATTTCAAAAATATGATTAAGGAGCTCAACAACCAGATTTTTATTTATATGATGATAACCTGATTCAAAAAACACCCTGGAAAAAGCCGGCTCATAAATCTGATTAATAGAACACCAGGCAAGAAGCTTAACAAGATCATCTTCACTTTTTATGCTTATCTCTTTTTCCAAATGTCCTGATAACCGTATTTTTTTATACACCCTCCAGCCTGAAACCTTCACTCCACCTGTTTCAGGCTCTATATAAAGAAAAGGCTCATTAGGTGTATCCTTGAATGTAATAAAATTTTCAATTTTATCAGGTTCAATTGAAAAATTGGCCTTAATAATACTATTAAGAAGCTTGAAATCTGAAGATGAAATCTTTTTTTGAAGATTCATGGTGGGCATTTCCCGTGAAATTTTTTGATAAGACAAAAGCATAAATTTTTTTACACTGTTCCAAAACAGAATAATGCGGTTATAATCCCAGCTTTCAAAATCATCAAGGTCCCGAATCTCCTCAATAGACCAACCCCAATCCTTTACAACCTTGAACATGGCCACAACCTTATAGGGAAGATTTTTTCTTTCCTTAAGAGCAAGATATCTGGAAAGCTGGGGGTCAATTTTCAAATACAGGTTTTGTCGTAGAATTGTAAGCAAACTTTTATCATCAAGAATTTCCTCATAATACCTGTACACCTCATTAAACATAATAAGATAGGAATCAGGAACAGAATTTTCCAGCTTTCCCCTTTGTATAAAAGTTTTCAACTTTTGACTCAATAATACTGTTTTACCCTCCATAAAAAGATATTTTTCTAAAATCCCAATCTTAAGAATTGACTTAAATGGACTGCCTACTGCCTTAATCAGCTGAAAAAGGGCAGCACCTAAAAAATCCTCTCGTGAAATCTGAAAAAGATTTCCTATATCAACATATTTTTCATTCTTTTCCTTGTCTGGAATTAAAGCAAAAAGCTTCTCATAATCAGAATCATTTATAAATCCTGGAACAACCCACCAAAAGGGCACCTTTCCTGCGATTATTATTGAACTGCGAAAAAACTCATCCTTAAGCACTCCCCCTATAGTTGAACCAAAACCCTCATCTTCATCTTCAGCAAATATATTCATTTTTAAATTTGAAATATCATTTATAAAAATATGGACCTCGGCCCCGGATTCCTTAAAAGCCCATTTCTGAATATCATCAACCTTCTTTTGAAAAGCGGCTAAGTGCTTTTCAGAAACCCCTCTTTTATCAACACATGCCCAGTAATCAAAATCAGATTTTCTATTATAACCAACAGTTCCCACACTACCCATTACAGCAAGGCAAAGCACAAAGGGTTTTGACTCATCATTATATGAATCAAAACCAAAACGAGACTTTACATAGCGCAAAACTTCTGCATCAGGAATATAATTTGCAATACCAAGGGGCACACCTGCATCACTAAATCCAGGAACTCTTTTATCATTGATACTTAAAAGAACAGGTATGGCATTAATGGTTTTTTTAATTGTCGCATTGGAGAAAAGCTGCTGGAAACGATGAATTTTTAATTCATTATATTTCTTAAACAGATTATAGTTATTATTTATAGCTTCAATTATTTTCATAGATATGACTTATCAAAATAATGATAATTCTCAGATTATCAACTATATAAAAAACAGGTAATGTCAAATATTTTTCAGATTACTACAATTAATAATTATGCGACAATAATCACTGATTTTTAGATAAAATGCAAAAAATTCTGGACATTTATATGATATAGAAAAATCTTAACTTATATATGTATATTATAAAAATAATACCTTTAAAAAAAATAAATGATAGAAAAAAATTCATTTCCAATTACAAGTATAATAGAAAGATATTATAATATATTAAAATCAACTACTTCACGAAGTGAATCTTTAAAAAATATTGCTCAACAGTCAACAAAAGATTTTGGAGAATTTATTACCCCTGGCAGCCTTAACCTCACTGATGAAATAGAAATAAACTTTGTTGAAATTCTTGATCAGATAATATATGAGTTTCATGAAAATACCGATTATGAAGCAAATATAAAAGATTACATAATTAATGATCTCTATTCACGACTTTATCTTTATCTGGAATCCTTTAACAACATCAATCAGTATGTTAAAGATATAAAAAACAGGCCCCTTTTTCACGATGATGTTATTATAATAAAAACCAAAAAGCTTTACTCACTCATCAACCTATTAATTGAAGAGTATGATGAGCTGACTCTTCTTCAAAAACCGATAATTAAAGCACTTGTACATCTTGCAGAAAAAACTCCGTCCAGTTTTTTTATCAAAGCCTATACAGACTCACCTCATAGATTTATTAAATCAGCAGCCATACTTGGACTCAGATACAACGAAACCCAAATACCTGACCTTTTTGAACTAAATAAAGACAGCGAATTGGGAATAAACGATACAATCTGCACCCTTCCATCCTATGCAAGAAAGTTTAATCTTTCATCAATCTGGAAAAACAGAGAACCACAAAATAGAGAAGAAACAACCTTTGCTCTTTTGCATATAGAAAAAAATATCCGGAATTTTAACGATCACCAGTCCTTAAACTGGATTTTTGATGTTCTAAACCTGACTCCTGGAATGAATTTTGAAAACTCATGGCTAAGAGAAATAAACGTAACAGTAAGCAACATCCTCATAAACATGGATATTTCCAAAATAAAGGAATTTCTTAACAATGAAGAAAAACTTATCAGAACAATTAACTTTATAGATTTATTCCCTAAAATTATATTTAACAGACTCACAGGCAGGCTTGATGACCTGGGCCTGGAATTTCATTACAGGCTCAATTCAATACTTGAAAAAAACAATTTTAACGCAAAAGACTTAAATTCTAATATGTTCAATTATTTAAGCTGGAACACACCCTGACAATCAGCTTTTAAGCATTTTAAGCTTTTCCTCAACAAACTTCCTGAACTCTTTTCTTTCAAACTCATATGCCCCGTCAAAGGTAAAGCTATTCCTTTTTTCAATCAGGGATTTTACAGTCATCATCATACCGTACTGGGTTGAATTTATTTCTTCACATATTTCCCTTACTCTGCTTAAAAGATTATCATGAGGAACAACCTCATTAACCAGACCTATTCGCAATGCCTCAAGAGCATCAACAGATTTACATGAAAGCGACATCTGCTTTGCCATTCTTATACCAACTGCCTGCTGTAAAAGCTGAGTCATACCCCAGCCAGGATGAATCCCCACCTTAGCATGAGTATCTGCAAAAACAGCGCGGTCAGATGCAATTATGAAATCACAGTTAAGAGCAATTTCAAATCCACCAGTAATCGCATGCCCATTCACAGCAGCAATAAGAGGCTTGGAGCATGCACCCATAATATCCGGCAGATCACGTCCATCTCCCCTTGGATCAAATATATTTTCCTTGCCTATAACTGCAAGATCAATCCCTGAACAAAAAGATTTACCCTGTCCTGTAATTACAGCAACCTTAATGTCATCCCTTGAGTTAACCTCTTCAATATAATTATAGAGATAGACAAGCAAATCCCTGTTTATAGAATTTCTTCTTTCAGGCCTGTTAAGGGTAATAAGTGCAATACCATTATTAACTTCAAAAAGAACAGGATTTTCCATTATAACAACTCCTTAAGGAATATTTAAATTTTATATAAACAAAATTCTCCCTCAAAAAGACAAAAGTCAAGTAAAAACAGGGTTATCAACATCTCCATAAAACTTAACAAATAAAGGATTTTGCACCACTTAACACCAGAACTACAACATAAAAGGAAAAACCAAAAATGCACTATTATAACCTGAATCAAAGAATTGAATCCTTGAATAATTCAGGGCTTCAAGACTTATGTCTCATATAGATTATCAGTTTAAGAAGATTATTAAATATTTAACCGTTATACGGGACATTAATTTCGGAAATTAATGTACAATTTATATTTTTTTGTGGATACTGTGGATAACTTTGTGGAAAACTCAAATTTTAGTATATGCTCAGCCTGTTTTAATCATAAATTTTTTATTAGATATACTCTTTAAAATGAATACTTAGAGACATAATATCCTGCATATAGGGAATGGAATTATTTAAAATAAAACACAAAAAATTAACCCGATTAAATACCGGGTTAATTTGGATACAATGCTCTGTTGATTTAAAAAAACTGAGCTGTTATTTTGCTGCCATGCCTCCATCAAGGGGTATAATAGCACCTGTTATATAATCAGAGGCTTTTGAAGCAAGGAACACAGCAAGGCCCTTTATTTCATTCTCCTCTCCTGCTTTGCCTACAGGTATAACTGAAAGCATTGCTTCAAGCATCTTTTCCATTCCAGGCTTAAAAACATAACCCATCATATCTGTTTTAAAAAATCCAGGAGCAATACAGTTTACACGTATATTATGATCTGCCAGCTTTATAGCCAGATTTTTTGTCAATATCTCAATTGCAGCTTTTGAAGAGTTATAGGGAACAGCAGGATGGGCAAATTCAAGGGAACCCCTGGAGCCAAAAATTGATGAAATATTTATTATCTTTCCTCCGCCATTCTCTTTCATTATATTTGCGATCTTTTGTGTAAGAATCCAAACTCCACGAACATTAACATTAAAAACCCTATCCCATCCATCCAGCGGAAACTCAAGAGTAGGCGCGCCCCAGGTAACACCTGCGTTATTCACCAGTATATCGATCTTGCCAAACTCTTTAACTGCCTCATCAACCATAGCCTCAATCTCTTCCTTAACCCCAAGATCACATTTAATACCAACAGCCTTTATTCCATGCTTCTGTGAAAGCTTTTCAGCCACCTCTTTGCAATTTTCCACCTTTCTTGAAGCTATTACAAGATTGGCTCCAGCTTCAGCCAGGCCGGTTGAAATAAATTCGCCAATGCCCCTGGCTCCACCTGTAACTATAGCTGTTTTACCCTTTAAACTTAACATTTCTAATACATGCATAAAAACACCTCTTTGTTTATTTATAAATTCCCAATACAATCAAACAATTCCATGCCATTTTTAATATATCAAAACCGATGCGTCAAACTGTTTTGCCTTACATCCGGACTTTTCATTATTTTAAAAATTTATAACAACTATTTTACTTGCTTTTTGATTTAAAAAAACATAATAATTACCATGGTTCAATATTTGTTTATAAAAAATCCAGAGTTAATTCTTTAAATTTTATTTAAAATTAAATGCTCATATATTCCCGCTGCCTGTGGCTGCAAGAATATAAAAAACATCATTATTGCATTAAAAAATATCTTTAGGAATTATTGCTTAAAACAATACTAATCTAATAAGGAATAAGATAATGGCCTCTACTCAATTCAAAAACCCGGTGCCAACTGTTGATATTATAATTGAAATAAACGGCATTGCCGAAAAAGGGATTGTTCTTATTTCAAGAAAAAACCCTCCCTATGGATGGGCCATTCCAGGAGGCTTTGTTGATTATGGCGAAAGCCTTGAAGATGCTGCAATTCGTGAAGCAAAAGAAGAAACATCCCTTGATATAAAGCTGTTGCGCCAGTTCCATACCTACTCAGACCCAGCAAGAGACCCCAGGGGACATACAATCACTACAGTGTTTATTGCAAGCGCAGAGGGAGAGCCTATTGGATGTGATGATGCTAAAGAAGCAAAGATATTTCCTATTAATGCCATTCCTGAAAAAATGCCCTTTGATCACAAAAAAATAATTTTTGATTATATTAATAAAAAATACTAATCTCAGGAGAACTCAAAAATGCCTCTGTCAAAATTAATCCTTCAAACTGCAAAGCTTACAATTGATACAGCTGTTAAGGCCTCAGAAGCTGATATAAGAGTCCATAATATAGAGAATGTTCCCAAAAAAAATGTTCTATATGTTGTAAACCATTTTACACGAATTGAAACCGCATTTTTCCCATATATTATTAACAAGTATACTGATCAGCTAGCCCTGTCCCTTGCAAGTTCAACTTTTTTTTCCGGTAAGTTGGGTGTGCTTTTAAAAAAACTTGGAGCTGTTTCCACCGAAGACCCGGATAGAGACGAAATGCTGGCTAATGCCCTTTTGACAGGAAAAATGTCTGTTGTAATTTTTCCGGAAGGGCAGATGATTAAAGATAAAAAGCTCATAGAAAAGGGAAAATTTCTTGTTTACAATACAGGAATCAGACGACCTCCACACACAGGAGCTGCAAAAATCGCCCTGCGCGTTGAAATGTTCAGAGAAGTAATCCGCAATCTTGTAGAAGATGGAAAGAGCGATGAGCTTAATTTGATTAAACATAAATATGGCATAAAAGATGAGGATATTACTGCAATTATTGAAGGCTCAACAACAATTGTACCTGTAAATATTACCTACTATCCCATAAGAGCAAGAAACAATATTATAAAAAAGGCAGTAGAAAAATTCACCGGACCAACAGAGGGCCGTTTTGCAGAAGAGCTGGAAATTGAAGGCACCATGCTTGCCCAGGGTGTTGATATTGATATAAATTTTGGAAGCCCTATTCATATTACAGATTATTTAACCAGGAAAAAAATTAAAAACACCATACTTAAAAACAAGGAAGGGCTTAAACCGGAAGATTACATCAATTCAATTGATATAAAAAAAGAAAGCCTAAGCATAATGCAAAAATACATGGAATCAATCTACGCAATGACCACAGTCAACCATGATCATATTTTTGCCTATATTCTAAAAAAACATCCTCATACCATAATAAGCGATTACGATTTCAAAAACCGTGCCTCCCTTGCCATTGAAAGAATAAAGGAACTGAATCTGAGTAATTTTCACTCTACCCTTATGAAAAAAATTGAAAATGTTGGAGCAGATGTTTTCCATGAAAAATATGACAGCTTCATGGAGGAAGCTGTGACAAACGACATTGTCACGCTTGATGGAGAAAAAATTATAAAAAATCAGTCAAAATTTACCCATACATACAGCTTTCACAATATCCGCAAAGACAACTTTGTAGAAGTTCTTCACAATGAAATAGAACCATTAAAAGAACTTACAAACATGCTCAGATGGATAATGATAAAACCTCCCTTTCTTATAAGGCGCCAGATAAAAAATACCTTTACCAGGCTCGATTTAAAAATATTCCAGGAGGACTATAAAACCCACTTTATCAAAGATGAATCCAAACCTGAAAATATAGGCGCACCATTTTTTATGACAAGCGTTTTTAACAGATACGGGATTCTGCTTATACACGGATACATGGCAGCACCTGAAGAGATAAAGATTATTGCTGAAAAAATATTCAAGGCTGGTTACGATGTATATGGAGTAAGGCTTAGAGGACATGGCACATCACCAGAGGATCTTTCATCAATGCGATGGGAAGACTGGTATGAATCTGTAAATAGAGGCTATGTTGCAATTAAAAACAGCACAAAAAAATTTGCTGTAGCAGGGTTTTCAACAGGAGCAGGCCTTGCTCTTTTGCAGGCAGCACGCAAACCTGACAAATTCAAGGGAGTTATACCGGTAAGTGCTCCTCTCAGGCTTCAGAATATATCAGCCTCCCTTTCAGGTGCAGTTGTATTTTTCAATAATATTCTTGATAAGTTTAAATTAGATAAAAAAAAGATCGAATTTGTTCCCAACAACCCTGAAAATCCACAGATTAATTATATTAGAAATCCCATTAAAGGTGTTTATGAACTGGATCAGCTCATGAACAGAGTTGAAAAGGAGCTTAAGTACATAGAAGTTCCTGCTCTTATTATTCAAGGCTCCCATGACCCTGTTGTGAATCCTCACAGTGCGGATGAAATATTTGATAAAATCGGATCACAACAAAAAACCCTGGTAAAAATAAATTCAAAACGCCATGGAATCGTACGGGGTGATGAAGCTTCTGAAGTAGCTGATCAAATAATTTCTTTTTTAAAAAAAATTTTTAAAGATTCTTAATACCAGAACCATGGTTAACCTTGCTGAGAAAAAGAGAGATTTTCTTTTTCTCAGCTACTGTATACCTCTTTTATTATAGTATTAAAAAATATCCTGTAAACCCTTAAAGATTAAACGTAAGCTCAACAGTATCTCCTTCATAGCTCTTTTCAGGTACAATAGTAAGCTTCTCAAAAACTCTAAGCATTTTTGCATTCTGGGACAATACAGAAGCAGTAAGGGTTTTAATCCCTTTCTCCTTTGCAATCTTTATGAGGTAATTTGCAAGAAAAGTAGCTATCCCTTTACCCTGATAATTTTCATCTGACAGAAATGCCATTTCATAGGTTTTCCCATCAGGATAGGCTACATAGCGAGCTTCAGCTACTATTTTTTCAATATTCCCAATTTGATGTACAGCCACTACAGAAAAAATCTTTACATAATCTACACTTAAATACTGCTGCATATTTTTATGCGGCATAATCCGAACATGGGTAAAATACCTGTAATACCTGGATTCATCGGAGAACTTATAAAAAAGGCGTCTCATCATATCCTCATCAGAGGCCTTAACAGGCCTTATTCGCAGCTCAAGCCCGTCTTTGAATGTTTTTACTGTTTCATATTTCACGGGGTAATTCGCTGCAATGGATTTATATATCTGATCCTTGTATAAATAGCCCAGCTCCTTAGCTGTATTAAAAAGATCTTCCCTGTGATCAGGGTGAGCTATCTCAATCATGGAAAGTGCTCTCTGCCTTACTGACTTACCAAAAAGAATCGCAACACCATATTCTGTTACAACATACCTGGCAGCACTCAGGGTTGATCTTAATCTTTCATTATCCTGATCGTGTGAAATAACAATGTTGCTTTCACCGGTTTGACTTACTGATCTTAGCACAAAAATCACCTTACCGCTGCCGGAAAAGGCAGTGCCCACAGCAAAGTTAAACTTGCTCTCAAAGCCGGAAAGCAAATCATCACCTGAGTGAAAAATAATAGAGCCTGCTGTAATATCTATCTTCTCAACATTCATAATACTTATAAGCCTGGGTATGCTGCTGATATGCAGTGGATTTGCAAGTTTAGCAATGGGATAAAAACCAAAAATCTGGTTATGATCCACATACTTATACAGCTCTTTTGAACCATAGGCGTAGCTTGTTGAGATCTGCCCGCCTAACTCCCTTTTCCTGTCAAAAGAAATCGCCCCAGCCTCCACCAGATCCATTGCCCAATCTGATATAACATTAGTAAGAATACCCAGATTTCTTTTTGACATCAGATTAAGAGCAATAGCATCAAAAATTCTACCAACATGCATTACAACTGTTGACCCGTCCTGAATAAGGTTGCTGACATGCCAGCCTATTCTTTCATTGAGTGAATCAAAACTTTTTCGTTCCCTTTCCAGGAGATGAGTATTACTTTCAATTACATAATCTACCTGATTCATATGAATAGATGTTTCCCCATAAGTAAATGGCATATTAGGGTTAACCTCTGCCACCACAATTGAGGCATTTCTTATAATGATATCCGCCACATCAATTGAAACTCCCAGACTCATGAAACCTCTTTTATCAGGAGGCGATGTTGAAATTATTGCCACATCTATTTCTACTGCCCTTGTAGCAAAAATGTATGGTATTTCAACCAGATTTGCAGGAATAAAATCCTCTCTTCCACTGCAAACATCGCTTGCAGGGATCTGCCCACTCCTAAAAGTTTTAATCCTGTAATTCTGCGAATCACAGCTTGCTTCACTAAAAAAAGGTTCAACTGAAAAAAGCTGAATTATTTCCAAATCAAAGTTGGTTATAGCATCAGACTCACTTAAAACAGAAGCTGAAAAAGATGGGATTGCTGGTCCGCTGCTAAGAAATATTTTATCACCAGGTTTTATTAAGGATATAAATTTATCTGAATCTATTATTTTATTATTCATATCTTCCTGCTTAAACATAGAAACCCCCTAATTGTACATATAAAAGTAATACTTAGATTCAAGTAATAAGTGCAACACCTTTATTTAAAAACCGTTCCGTTGG
>CAZYPA010000040.1:0-21170 GCA_964649175.1 uncultured Leptospirales bacterium
TAAGCTGAATAATCTTTTTATCAGGAACTCCATTAACAAAATCAGCCCTTAACCTCTTGCCATTGATATCAAGAACAGCCCTATCCCCCTGTGAGCTTATAATTCTGGCAGAAACAGTTTGTCCTATTTTAAGATTTTTAACAACATCAGAAATTCCTCTGTTGCTTTTGAGATTAACTGAAAGAATTTTACCTGGGTCCCCTACCTTCATTAATAAACCTACCCCTTATTAAGAAGCATACTATTTATTGGCTCATATGTCATCCTGTGTACAGGAGAAATTCCCCATTTTTCAATAGACTCAATATGTTTTTTTGTGCCATATCCTTTATTAGAGTTAAACCCGTAATTGGGGAACTTTAAGTCAAGCCTGTCCATTATTGCATCACGATTCACCTTTGCCACAATAGATGCAGATGCTATGGAAAGGGATAGATTATCCCCTTTCAGAATAGAAACAAAAGGAATATCAAATTGAAATTTAAAATTCCCATCCATAATAATTAAATCAGGACTAATAGAAGCCATATTAAGCAATTTTTCTATGCCGATCATGGTTGCTCTGTTGATATTATATTTATCAATAACAGGATGAGGAATAAAGGTATAACACTTCTCAATAGCATAGCTATTGATACAAGTCAAAGCCTCTGTTCTTTTTTTGTGAGTAAGTTTTTTGGAATCATCTATTAAAAAGGAAATATCTTCAGGGGTATTAAAAAAAAGGGAGGAGTCGTATATTACCAGACCAATAGATAAGGGGCCTGCTAAAGCCCCTCTTCCAGCCTCATCAACTCCTGCAATATATCTGTATCCCTTTGAAAAATATTCAGCTTCTATAGCAAAATCAGGTACAGAGGCATTTAAACAGGAAGAGGTGGACATAATCAATCCACCCCCTTATATTTACAAAATTTATCTGTTTTAGTAATTAAAGAATATCTATTCTGTTTTTTCAGAAACAGCCTGGTTTTCAGCAACATCTGCCCTGACACCCATTTCAGCATTATTTACCTGTGCAGCTGCAGACTTTTTCTCTTTCTTTGTAGATTTAACCCTTTTCTCTTTAAGTCTGGCAGATTTACCCCTTCTTTCTCTGAGAAAATAAAGCTTGGCTCTTCTGGTTTTACTTTTTCTAACAACTTCAATTTTCGCAATTTTTGGCGAAAACACAGGAAAAACCCTTTCAACTCCAACATCAAAAGAAATTTTTCTTACTGTAAATGTTTTACTCAATCCTTTATTATCAATAGCTATAACAATACCTTCATAAACCTGTATACGCTCTCTTGTACCTTCAACAATTCTATAATGAACGCGAACAGTATCACCTGTTTCAAAATCAATGGTTCTTTCAACAGGTTTTATCTCCTTCTCAATAGCCTGCATTATATCCATATCGATCACTCCCCTAATAATTTTCTCTTTAGAAATTTTTTATAAAGATCGGGTCTATTCCCCTTGGTCTTTTCAATTCGTTTATTATAACGCCATAATGCAATATCCTGGTGATTCCCACTAAGAAGAACATCAGGAACCTTAAGCCCCATAAATTCTGCCGGCCTTGAATAGTGAGGATATTCAAGCAGATCAGATTCAAAACTCTCCTCAACAAGAGAATCCCTGTTTGACATAAATCCGGGTATATTCCTTGCAACTGCATCAGCAATAACAAGTGCGGCATATTCCCCGCCTGAAAGGACGTAATCCCCTATGGATATTTCATAATCCACAAAGGTATCAATTACCCGCTGATCAATCCCTTCATAATGTCCACATATTATGGAAACTTCCTCCAGTTGACTCAACTCTTTTGCAAAAGTCTGATTAAGCCCTTTACCTGAAGGTGAAACATATATTATTTTTGAGCCGGAATTTTCATTTTCTCTAATTGCTCTGAATAAGGGTCCTGGGGTTAAAACCATGCCAGAACCACCGCCAAAGGGGTAATCATCACATCTTTTGAATTTATCTTCCGAGTACTCTCTTATATCAATAATTTTAAAAGTAATAATTCCGGAATTTACAGCTTTTCCCATAAGCCCTGAACTCAAAGGCGTATCAAAAAAATCAGGAAAAAGTGTGTAAATTTTAAAAATCAAGTAAACCCTCTACAGGGCTTATTTCAATAATACCATCTTTAATACGATCCGTGTTTACCATTGATTCAACAAAAGGAATAAGAATTTCCCTTTTTGCTTCATTTTCAATAACAAGAATTTCGCCTGCACCTGCTTCAAAAAGATCTATAACTTTGCCAAAAAAAGTATTATTATGATAAACAGCAACCCCTATAATATCTCTGTAAAAAAAAGTATCTTTATCAAGAAATTCGCGCCCTTTTTCCGCTGTTTCAAAATCAATATAAACATCAATGTTTTTGAGCATATCAGCATCAGTTCTGTTATTAACACCCTCAAGGCCAAGAAGGGCAATAGAACCCTTAAAATCTTTAAAATCAGAAATTACATATTTTTTAAAGCCTTCTTTAAGCTCTAAAAAAACTGCACTCCCTTTTTCAAAGCGGTCAGGAATATCGGAAATTACATAAACTTTAAGCTTCCCATTAAGTGCATGGGCACCTACAATCCTGGCAATTCGCGTAAGTTCCTTCCCATTAATCAATCAAGTATTTCCAGCACTACCCGCTTGCCGCTTTTTGTTGCAGAAGCATTTATGATAGTCCTTAGGGCTCTGGCAATACGACCATGCTTACCTATTACTTTACCTATGTCTTCTTTTGTTACTCTTAATTCAAGAATGGTTGACTTTTCGCCTTCAATTTCTCTAATTTCAACTTTTTCGGGATGATCCACAAGAGATTTAACCATATATCCAACGAGTTCACTATAGTTCATTTCCGCCTCCTGAATAATTATTTAGAGCTTAGGTGTTTTTGCCAGATCCCCTCTTTTTTCAATAATTGTTGAACTGTATCAGTGGGTTGTGCCCCCTGACCTAACCACTTCAACACTTTCTCTTCATCAACAGCAAACTGTTTATCTTTTACTATTGGTTGATATCTGCCAATAAATTCAATAACTCTGCCATCTCTCTTATTTTTACTGTCTATAGCCACCACTCTGTAAAACGGCTTTTTCTTTGTTCCAACTCTCTGTAATCGTATCTTTACCGACACTGAACCTACCTCCAAGTATACTTAGGGAGTAAATTGTTTTTACCCCTCTTTTTTTGTCAACACTAATTAAACCAACGCCGCCTTTTTTAAATCCCTTACATTAGATACAACATTGCCATTTTTAAATGCAGAACTCCCCACAACAATTATTTCAGCTCCTGCATTAACAACACTCCGAATATTATTCACAGTTATACCACCGTCAACCTGTATTTTAACGTCATTGAGATTATTATCAATAATAAATTTTTTAAGTCTCTCAATCCTTTTAATAGACATAGGCATAAAGGATTGACCATAAAATCCTGGTTCAACTGACATAATAAGTACAAGCCCGCAATAGGGTAAAAGGTCAAAAATACTCTCCAGGGGTGTACCTGGATTAATAGCAAGTCCGGGTCTTATACCATATCCCTTAATAAGATTCAGACTCCTTGCCTGAAATCTGGTGCTTTCATAATGGATAACAAGACACCAGGGATCAAGATCAATATACTGCTCCAGGGTGTTTTCCGGCTTTTCTATCATTAAATGAATATCAAGAGGAATAGTGGTATGTTTTTTTAGATCCTTTATAAAACCAGGTCCATATGTAAGATTAGGGACATAATTACCATCCATAACATCCATATGTATAAGATCAATTACAGAGCTGTCAAAAGACTCAACCTCATGCCCTATTGTAGTCAAATCACCGGCAATTATTGATGGTGAAATCATCACATTTTTATTATCAATTAACATTTAAGCTCATTATCCTGATATTTTTTTTATCCCTGTTGATAAAAACCCGGGCATTACCAAATCTGTTAAATACTGCTTTTATCTGCTGCCCCCCTTTAAGAACTGCGGAAAAAATAATCCTCCTGGAATGATTGTCTTCAATCAAAAGTTCGTAAAGACCCTCTGGCTCACTAGCAGGTATGGTGTAATCAACAAGTGCATATCCTGAATAAACTGAATCCTTCGTATCATAAAAATAAACCCCAAGCCTTACAGACCCTTTTTCTGGAACTGCTTTGCCAGGTGCCAGACTTTGAGATGCTATTATTCCGCTTTTTTGCAAATCACCTGTTTTAACTATATCCTGAAAAACAGTAAGCCCCTTTGCCATTAAAAGATCCAGACACAGATCAATGGACTGACCAGTAACGTCCGGCATATTATTATCTCCAGATGAAGAACCGCTTGAAACAAGAAGATTCACCTTTATATCCGGGGTAATTTTTGTTCCTGCTTTTGGAGACTGATCAATTACAACATTTTCGGCCTTACCTTCACTCGGGAGATAGGAAACCACACCCGGGCTTATGGATACAGCTTTATCCAGAAAATGCAGATTTTTAAGCTTATTTACTGCAATAGGATATTCAGTTCCAATCAGATTGGGCACATCTATATAAAAATTACTCCTGCTCACATAAAGACGCAAAGTGCTGTTTTCAGGAAGAATAGACCCACTTTCAGGATTCTGACTTAGAATTATTCCATCATCCATGTCATAAACATCTACAAATTTTATATCAGGTTTCAATCCCTTTCGTACAAGAGTATTGCTTACATCAACATATTTTTTCCCTGTAACAGAAGGAATTTTTATTTCTGCTGAAGATCTGGTTAAAAAAACCAGCATAAGAGAGGAAACAAAAATATAAAGAGAAATGCCCAGAAAAAAAATAAGTGCCAGCTTTCCAAGAGCTCCAAAATAAGTAAGCTTTACCTCTTCTTTTTTTATTTCTTTTCTGCCTTCACTTTCATTACTCATATTATTTCTCACCTGATTTATTCAAAAACAAAACTACCTGCATTACCATAACAAAGAGAATTTAAAAATTACATTATAGCTTAATAAAACAACCATAATACTGGCTATTATACCCTTGTAAACTTACTTTTAAGCCGTATTTGTCAATAAAATAACTCACAGTATAATAAAATAATCCATATGCTAATAAAAAATTATTCTTTTTTCATAGACAGGTAAAAATATACATACTAATATAGCGATTATGGTTTTGCATTGCTTTTTTTGCATATTAGTTTAGCTGTTATAATAATTATAATTTAAAAAAATTTCACCAGATATATTATTAACTTTCAGGATTGTAAGCATAATGAAAAGCATAAAGCTTTTATTAACTTCAGACCTTCATTTAGGTATAGATCAAAAAAAAGCCCTTTGTATCGAAAATGAAAGGATTGAAACTTTCAGGCGTATAATGATTCAGGCAGCAAGACATGATATCCTGCTTATCGCAGGAGATTTTTTTGACTCCAGGCTGAGTGTACCTGCCTTTTATGAACATGCTGTTCCTGAAATCACAAACCTCCTTGAAGGAGGTACTGAAATTTTTTATACTCCAGGACCTGAAGAGCTATGTGCGAACAAAGAGATTACAGACTACATTTCATCACTCGATAATTGTTTTTATTTTTCCGATAAAAGAGGAGATGAATACATAAAATCAAACAAGGGCGATCTCTATATTTACGGGCTTCAGGCTCAAAGCATACATTCTCCTGAAACAATTACAAGGTGCATGGAAAAGGGATTTCACCTGGGGTTATTCTATGCCGATTATCAGCCTGAAAACATGGAACTGCATAATAAAGAATGCCTTGACAGGGAGTCTATGAAGCAGATGAATATGGATTTTTATGCTCTGGGAAAAAGCCATATTTTCAAAATGTTCAGGTCACAAAATAAAATTATTGGAGCATGCCCCGGAAGCCCGGAACCCTGCTTTATTGATGAGTCAGGAGATCGCTTTGTTATTTCCATGGAAATAATCAATAACAGCATTGCAAATATTAAGCGAATTCCTGTTAATACTATTTCTGTATTTGCAGGTTCAATAGACTGTTCAGCAATAAAACAGGAAATAGATCTGATTGATAAAATAAAAGTCTTTGCTGAAGAAGATAAAGTCCTTAATATCACATTAACAGGCATTAGAGATTTCGAATTAAATAAACTTGAAAATGAACTTGCAGGATATTACAGAGGGTTGCAAATTATAGACAAAACAACTCCTTCACTTAATATGCAAACATCTTCTTTTTGCAATGATAACTCTTTGAAGGGAGAAATACACAGGACATTGCGTAAAAAAATTGAGGATAAAAATATCCCTAAAAACATCAACCCGGATGCATTGGCAAGGATCCTTTTTTCCAGGTTCCCTCCACCTTTTAACAGAGAGGAGGTGGTTTTTTGCGATTTATAAAACTTGAAACGAATATTGATGAATTGGACAATAAAAGAGTTATTGATTTTGATGAAAAAATTAATATCTTTCACATAAACGATCTAAAAAATTTCAAAACAATTAAAGACTTTTTTTATAAAGATATTTTTAATTTATCAAAAACTGATAATAGTTCAAATAACAAACTGAACTATAATCTTCATCTTGCATATTATGACAATATTTACAGGCTTGATAATACTGGAAATATAACAGAAGAAGTCAGCTCCAAAGCTGTTAATCAAAACAAAGAGGGAGAGATATTTCCACCACTTGATCAATGGATAAAGAACTTCCAGGGTGATATTTTTCATCAACTTTCCTCTATTGAATTTTCAGACACAGATGAACATGATTCAATGGGAATCTCTTCTCATACGCTTAGCTCTACTCTTGTTGCAATTGAAATGCTCAAAAACAATACACCTTTCCCTGATACCGATAAACATCTCAAGGAAAAAGAAGAAGAGCTTTCTCATCTTTTAAAACAGAAACAGCTTATTGAAATAAAAAAAATGCGCAAGGACAAACTACAAAAAGAAATCAGCTCAATAAACAAAATATTGATCAAACTTAACAAGCAATTAAAAGCTATGCAGGATTACAAAAATACACTAATCGCAATTTCAGATAAAATAAAGCTAAAGGAAAAACTTGCTTCAAAGATAAACAACTATAAAAAAGAAGTATTGGAACTAAGAGAAATCAAAGCCCGTCTTAATGAAGTGGAAAAGGAACTTAAAACTGAATTTCCACAATTTGAAAATAACAATGAAAACATTACAGACCTTGAACAAATTGAAAAAAACTTTATCACCCTTAAAGAAATAAACAGCAATATTGACAAATTAAAGAATTCTGAAAAAAAAATACAGGTTAAAGCATTTAAAATAATCGGTGGAATAACTGTATTTTCCATTACTGCTATACTATTTCTTTTAATACAGAATGAAATGTTTCCCATACCCTTTATAATTGCATCAGCCCTTCTCCTATCTATTATAATATCTCTAATATCGTTTTTTAAAATTAAAAAATACAATACGGAAACCCTTATAGAGGAACAAATTTTACAACAGAAAATCTTATCTGAATCAATAGACAGCAACAGGTTCAGCTTTGAAAACTATAAAACAGAAGAATTATACGAATTTCTTTTGCAATATTTTGACGATTTTGTAAAATTCAACGAAGTTCATTCCGAGATTAAAATTTTAAAGGATCAACTAGCCTCAAAACCCGAGCTTAAAGATGCAGAAAAAAAATTAAACTCGCGTATCAGTGAATTTGACGCAATTGAAAAAGATATTTCCAGTAAGCTTTTGTCTCTGGACCAGTCAATACTTGCTACATCAGGTATTGAAAACATTGCCCTTTCCCTGTCCGAAATAAATGAACTAATTATTTCAATTGAAGAAGAGATCACACAGGAGGAATCAATTCGGGAAAAAATTGAGCATGATATTACAGATTATGACAAAAAGGATAATTCCGGAACTTCCTTTGAAGCTCAAATTTTAGAAACAGAAGAAGCAATTAAAAATATCGATGAAGAAAAAAATGCCATAAAGTATATGCATGAAATAACTATGGAATCTGCCAAAAACTGGACCAATATAAAGCTGGAAGCACTATCTGATTTAACATGGCAAACTATTGAAAAAATCGCACCAAAAGATATAAGCATGACCCTGATAAACGAACAAAAGAAAGCACTGCACGATCTGCTAACAAAAGGTGAAAGTAAAAATACTGGACCCTTAAATGAAATCTCTCCTGCGCTTATTAAAGCAGCTATAATTTATGCAATACAGGAAAATACAGAAAACAGCAGCTTTTTACCTCCACTTATTATTTCCCTGCAAAACGAATCTGCAGAAAATAACTCCTATGAAAAAAAAATAAAAAATGTGCTTGAACTCTTTACAGAAAAACAGGTAATTATAATCACTTCCGTCCCTTTGCCAGGTATAAACGGCAAAATAATAGACATCTGATATTGAGAATATGGATAAAAACGGACAAATGACTTTTTCCGATGACCCTATGCTGCTAGAGAATGGTGAAATATACCAGCTTATTGCAGAAGGGAATTTCAAAGAGGCTATAAAAAAACTGGATAAACTTATGAACCTTAACCCGGACTATCCAGGGCTTATTGAGTCATATAGAACTGCCAAATTCTGGCACAACAGGGAAAAGGACATTAAAAAAACTGAACAGGGCAAAATCACAGCAGACTTCCTTATGGAAGAGTGGGCCATTTTTGATGATTATGCTTCTTCAAAAAACATGCAAAGCTCTTCTGCATATAAGTCAGCAATGAGATTTATATTTTTCCGGGCATCTGAAAACTATAAAGCAGCCTTTCAAAAAAATGAAGGAACCGGAAGCAAGCTTGAATTATTAATCAACCTGGGAGAATGCTTTTTAAGACTTTCTGAGTATAAACTTGCAGTGGAAACACTGGAACATGCGCGTAATTCTTACTCAGCTAATGCTAAAATGATGTTTATACTTGGCACAGCATACTATCATCTTGATGATATACCAAAATCTCTTCTATTTTTTAAAGAGGCCTTTCTCATAGATCCATCTGAACTGGATCTTTCCCTGATTAATGTTAAACCCATTAATGATATAATAGATGTTATAAAAAAAAGCGGCAAAACCTACAGAGACATAAGAGAATGGCTGCCTGTTTACGGATTTATAACAGATATTTTCTATGTGAGGCGCAACATAAACAAACACCAGATTGACATGCTGAAAAACGAGCTTTTAAATCTGGAAAAAAACTATGTAAGCCTTAACAAAGAGGAAATTGAATCTACCAATATTCTTCCCCGCATGCTTAACAAATATTTATGGCTCTTTGATTATTACATTCACCAGAACATTAATTTTGAAAATTCAGGCCAAATAAGAGAACGGCTCCTTACACTGGACAGAGAGCTTTTTGAAGAATTTCTCAGTACGCCTCCATATAAAAAATAAGAAAAATCATCTGCAAAAACAGCATATACCTATAAAATGATTTGACGGGTTCAAACAAAAAGTACCTTATTAGTTCCAAGAAAAATTCATTAAAATTTTCCGGATTAAGTCCGGATTGATACTATATACAATACTTTGCGGAAAGGTAAAATGAGCGGTTTTACAATAATTTCTTATCCTGCACAAAAAAATGATGTTCTCCTTTCTCTTACAAGTGATCGATCAAGGTACATGCTTCCCATAGGTGGAAGGTTTAGAATTATTGATTTTACAATACGCAATTCAGTCTCCTCAGGAGCTAACAACACTATAATTTATAACAACCATAATGATGGACTTGAACAATATCTTACAGAGTATAAAAATGACGAAACCCATCCCAAGAAGCACAGTATAGAAACCTTTCTTGTAGATCAATCCAATCTGGAAGCTGTTAATGAAACGATTATAGAAAACCCTTCAACAAATTTTATTATATACAATGGAGACAATCCTTCAATTATTGATTTTTCCGGACTTATGCAAAAATTTTCTTCTTCCAAAAAAAAATCAATTCTTTACAAACTCATAATAAATGGCAGGCCTTCAATGGCTCATAAAATACTTATAACTGACAAACGCTCACTTACTTCTGTTATAAAAAAAGCCATAAAAGAAGGACATAAAGCACCCAATTTTTTCGAAATGATAATTAACAGAATAGTTCATAGTGGGGTAAGCATATCAACAAAAAATGCCCATTACTGGCCCATAAACAGCGTTAATGAATATTATAATCTCAACAGGGAAATTATATGGAATCCGGAAATTTCCAATATGCTTTACAAAGATAAATTTATTGAAAGCGGAATTAAAGCAAAAGGTTATGCACTTCTTGATGAAAGGGCACATGTTAAAAACTCTTTTTTATCAGATTACTGCTACATCAATGGCAAAGTTGAAAACTCCATAATATTTCCTGGTGTTGAAATACAAAAAGATGCGATTATAAAAGACTCGATTATACTGCCCTATGTCAAAATAGGAGAAAAAGCTGTAATAATCAATACCATAGTGGATGAAGCAAACCCTGACTTTGAAGATGCGGGCATTGGACAAGGATGCAAAATAGGCTCAGATGAAAAGCTTATAAAAAATATAGACTTCCCTGATCTACTTAATTCAAGCCTTACACTGCTGGGAAGGGGTATACATCTTAATGAAAACATCTCAATAGGAAGTGCCTGCTATGTAACATCAAATGGGGCTGATAAATACTTTAAAGAAAAAACACAGCTAAAAGATGGCGAAAACGCTGTTTAACAGTATCGACTAAACCTTCCTCTTTGTCATTTAACAAAATAGGTTCATTCCGGATCTTTGGGAAAAATAATATTATTTTCCAGACACATCTAATGAAGCAAACCCCCGGCGGAATGAATTTATTCTTTAAAAAAACCTTTATCCGCCGCCCCCTTATAGAGGGCTAATTAACTTATTTTATACTTTAGCACTTAGTAAAGTATAAATGTGAACAAAAATTGATCAAGTCCCCTTTGGGGGATTTAGGGGGTTTTTTCTTAAGAGAAAGGAAAATAAAAATCATTAAGTTTCCCAACAATCTGGAAAAAGTTAACAGATATAATATCTCCTAACCAGCAAAACATCTGCATTTTCATTAAAAAAACATAGCTCCACTCATAAGTGCCTGTGATTCGCTTGACTTAATTCATATTCTGATATAAAAATTGGTCATGATAGAATCTGAACTTAACATAAATCATGGGCCCATAAAAAATTACGAAAAAAACCTATACACCCTTACAGAAAAAAACTTTAAAGATCTGGTCCATTCATCACCTGATGCCATATTTGTTTATATTGATGATAAGATTATATTTGCAAATAAAACCGGATTAAGTCTATTCCGTGCAAGCTCTTCTAAAGATGTTATAGGCAAAAGTATATGGAATTTTATCCCTGAAAAAAGCCACCAATCCCTGAAAAAGGCAATAGATTTGATCATTAATAACAAAAAAACCTATATTTCTACTGAAGATAAAATCATAGCACTTGATGGGCAGATAGTTGATATTGAAATTTCATCCACATATTTTAATTTTAATGGACAACATGGAATACAGGCTTTTATGCGTGATATTTCAAAACGGAAACGAACAGAAGAAAGACTTAGAAGATCAGATGATAACAATAAACAGCTATTTGAATCCATAGGCACTGCAATAATATTTATTGAAGAGGACAAAACTATTTCCCAGGTAAATGGTAATTGTGAAGAAATATCGGGCTACCATAAAAGTGAAGTTGAGGGGATAAAAAAATGGACTGAATTCATTGCCCCTGAGGATCAAGCCCTGCTTGAAAACAAGAACATACTGAGAACCAAAGACATGAACGCGCCCCTGGGCCTTGAATTCAGGGTTATAGATAAATTCGGAAAATATCACAATGTTTTTATGACAACCTCATACCTGCCTGATTCACAAAAGAGAGTTGCCTCCTTAATTGATCTTACTGAAATCCAGAGAGCTGAAGAAATTTTAGCTACAACACAGCAAAACTACAGGCTCCTTGTTGAAAACACCAAGGAGGCAATAGCCATAATTCAGGATGAACAGGTGAGATATGTTAACCCCAAGTTATGTGAAATAACCGGTTACAATGAAGAACAGATACTCAATAAAAAATTTTACAAGCTTGTACACCACGACTTTAGAAAAATAGTACTGGAAGAGTATAATTACCGCCTTGATGAAAACCAGACAAGCTCCATGTCCCCTGTCATGCCCCCTGTAAAGATCATAGATACAAACTCCAATGAAAGGTGGTTCCAGATTAATTCTGTACTTACAATATGGGGAAATAAGCCTGCAGTGCTTCTTTTTTTCAATGATATTACAGGTGTAAAACAGGCTCAGCATGCGCTTATGGCGAGTGAAGAAAAGTACAGGCTTGTTGCTGAAAACGCAAAAGATATCATAATAATATACGGTCAAAACTATCGCATGGACTATATCAATATGTCAGGCCTGGAAACCTTTGGGCTTACCAGAGACATGATAAAAAACATGACCATTAAGGATATTCTCTACAGCGATGATACATCAGAATTTCCTCCAGTACGAAAATCTACTGTAAAAAAATCTAAAATATTCAAAAACCGCTTTGAAGCTATAAATTTCAAAAAAGAACCTATACTCCTTGAAACTCTTTCAAGCCCCATAAAACTTGATAATAATAAACACGGCATACTTGTAGTGGCTCGGGATGTTACTGAAAGAAAAAAACTTGAAAAAGAAATAATACTCATATCTGAAAGAATAAGACAGCAGGTAAGCAGAGACCTCCATGATGACTTAAATCCTCACCTTATTGGAATTGAAGCCCTGACACAGGTACTTACACAAAAACTCAGAGAAATAGCTCTTCCTGAACATCATGAAGCTGAAAAAATTGCAGGCTTAATAAGTAAGGCCATAACTAAAACCCACAGACTTGCAAGGGGACTTTATCCCATTGATCTTGAATCAACAGGAATCCAAACTCCGATTATGAACCTCACCAAGATTTTGCGCACAATTTACAACATTGAATGCAAGTTTGATTATGATGAATCTGTAATTATTGAAGACCTTACTCTTGCTACAAATCTTTATTACATTGCTCAGGAAGCAGCTTTTAATGCTGCAAAATATTCACATGGCACAGTTATTCATATAACATTAAAAAAAGGGAAAAATCATCTTATTCTGGAAATAAAGGACAATGGGAGAGGACTCTTGGCTGAACAAAAAAAGGACACTGAACAAAACAGTGGCATGGGACTTAAAATAATGAAATATCGAACTGAAATAATAGATGGCACATTCCTGATAGGGCCAAACAGACCTTCAGGAACAGTTATTACAGTAAAAACACCTTTGAATAAACCAAAAGGTGAAGGGAGGATTAATTATGGCAGAGGGAAAACTAACAGGAAACAAACGATTTAAAATTTACATAGTTGAGGATCACCCCATATTCCTTGATGGCATAAGCCAGCTGATAAACAGGGAAGAGGATATGTTTGTAGCAGGCGGGTGTGAAAACGCCAATGAATGTATTAAATCAATCAAGGAGGACCTTCCTGATCTGATAATAATAGACATAACCCTAAAGGACAGCTGCGGAATTGAGCTGACAAAAGAAATAAAGAAAAAATATCCTGCTCTGCCAATACTCATTCTCTCCATGCACGAAGAGCTTATTTTTGCTGACAGGGTATTAAAAGCAGGAGCCAGAGGATATATAACCAAAAGAGAAGCTACTGTAAAGGTGATTGATGCAATAAGAAAAGTGCTTCAGGGAAAAATATATATAAGCGATACCATGGTTGACCACTTTCTGGAACGATCAATCACAGGAGGGCAAAACCTGAACTCATCCCCTGTTGAAAAACTAAGCGACAGGGAATTTGAGGTATTTAACCTTATTGGCAAGGGTATGACAAACAGGGCTATTGCTGAGGTACTTTCAGTAAGTACAAACACCATATCCACTTACAGAGAAAGAATAAAGGAAAAAATTAATCTGCAAAATAATGCGGAATTAAACAGATACGCAATGCATTGGATACAAAAATAATTCTCAACCCTTTTGAATTTTAAAAATTAATCCGACTGAGGATAAAAAACTAACGGGTATATGCTGTTTTCAACTACAGCATATACCTGATTACCTTCATATAAAAATACACATTCAATGACATCTATTTTCCTTTTATCAGAATTGTACAAAATCCATTTTATGATAATTTATTATTATTCTATCGAATTTTAGAAATGAATTGAAATTTAAAGCCGAAAAAAATGGCTCTAAGCATTTAAAATTCCCCCATCTTTAAATGGATTCCCTTTCATTTATTAAAGCTGGTCTTTGACCAGCTTTTTTTTGTTTATTTTATACTATATGTACACAATAAACAGGGTGACAAATTTACAAAATGCCACCCTGTTTTAAATAAATATTTCCTGAAAATATTTATATTACTTTATTAAACTACTCTTCAGGTGCGCCTGTAAAAACAGCCTCTGTTGATTTAATAATAGCTGTTTCCTCAGCAAGAATTGACTCCACCTTACCAAAATAGTTATAAAAATAAGCTCCAATATAATACTGCGAAGAAAGCACCTTGCCTGAATAATATGCAGCCTCTGCATTTTCATCTACAAATTTATCCCTATCCTCACCCCGCAAATCACCCACAAGCGATTTCATTTTATTTGTACATATTGTAAGACTCCACAAATGCATCCAGGCATGAGCAAGCATTGTCATAGCCTCCCTTAAAGGTGTGGCACTGATAAATATCTGCATAAGGCGCCCTGTGGCCAGATTTTTCATGAGCACATCAATTAGCTCATCCATCTTGTCTATTCCCCTTACAAGAGGTGAAATATACCTGTAATCAACCAGGCCCTGTGCTTCTTCAATAGTCTTTTTAATTCGCTTTTTAAACACTACAAAAAACTGCTGCTCCCTGTTCATTAAAAGTTTCCGTGTTATAAGGTCTATGGATTGAATTCCGTTAGTTCCTTCATAAAGCGAAAGAATTTTGGAATCCCTTGCAAACTGTTCTACCGGATAATCATTACAATAGCCATACCCGCCATAAACCTGTATTGCTTCAGAAGTAACATTCCAGGCAATATCAGTGTTTCCAGCCTTGCATATAGGTATAAGAAAATTAACAAGTGCATCTGCCTCTCTTGCCTCATCCCCTTCAGCATTATGTGCAATATCAATATTATAACTGATAAAATACGAAATCATTCTCATTGCTTCAGTCTGGGTTTTCATTAGAAGGAGCATTCTTTTAACATCAGGATGTTCAATAATTGGGACAGATGGCGCCCCGGCATCCTGGAGTTTCATAACATGAGGCATCTGTTTTCTGTTTTTTGCATAGCTTACAGCATGGAGATATGCTGTACTGGATAAAGATAACCCCTGTACTGCACACTGAAGCCTTGCCTCATTCATCATCTGAAACATTATACTCATTCCCCTGCATTCCTCACCCATGAGAAATCCTTCACAGTTTCCATTATCCCCAAAGCTCATAGTACAGGTAGGACAAGCATGAATTCCCATTTTATGTTCAATTCCTGTACAAAAAACGTCATTTCTTTTACCTAATGAACCATCAGCTTTTATTAAAAATTTAGGTACAAGGAAAATAGAAATCCCCCTTGTTCCTGCAGGGTCACCCTCTATCCTTGCAAGTACTGCATGCATAATATTTTCATAAAGATCATTTTCCCCTGCAGAAATAAATATTTTCTGGCCTACAATTCGAAAAGATCCATCAGGCTGACGAATTGCCTTTGTTTTAAGAGCACCAACATCAGAACCAGCATCAGGCTCTGTAAGGCACATAGTACCGCTCCATTGACCAGTAATCATTTTTTCAATAATAATATCCCTGTAAGTACCACGATAATAATTATTCACCAGGCCAAGTGCTCCTCCGCTGAGAATGGAAAACATATTCCAGGTAAGGGAACCTGCATTAAAAATTTCATTACAGGCAATGTTCATTGTTACAGGCATTCCCATACCGCCTATTTCCGGATCATATGAAAGTCCCGGGAAACCAGCTTCATTAAAAGCAGCAAGTGCAGGCTTAAAAAGTTCCTCTGTTTTTACATCTTTTGTTTCAGGATTATACTGAACACCATTTTTATCCCCTAATTCATTTGCCGGGTATGCAAGATCTACTGCAATCTGCTCAGCAAGCTCCAATGTTGCTTCATAGGTGTCCCTGTCAAAATCAGCAAAATTACCAAATCTTGACAATTCATCAATTTTAAGCATTTCAAAAAGTACAAAACGCTGGTCTCTGCCATCAACAAGTTTATTTAGGCTCATCAAATCCCCCTGAATTAATTAATGTTTAATAGTTGGTTTGTTTTTAAAATAATCCGGCTGCAATATTTATCATTCAAACTTACTTAAGCCAGAACATCCTTTTACCTGACAAAGAAAACTAAACACTTAACACATGCATTGTCAAATATTTTTTTAATAATACAAATAAAACTATATTTTTATTAACCAAATAACAATAAAAGTCAAACAAAATATACAAAAACATTGTATAACACAGAGTTACTCTACAATATAGCCTTCATGCTCTGAAATACCGGCTTATTGAAAAGTGCTTGATATTATTTCAATTAAGCCTTTTTTTGATAAATATTGTAAAATATCAGTTTTCAAGGAGGAGAGATGAACAAGGCAGAAATAGCTTTTATTGGCGGTTCAGGTTTATATGAAATAGATGGTGCTGAACTGATTGAAGAGGTTAGCATTGAAACACCATGGGGAAAGCCTGCTGACAAAATAAGCATTATGAGTATTGATGGAGTAAAAGCTGCATTTTTACCAAGACACGGGAAAGGGCATGTACATGCTCCTCATCAGCTTAATTTCAGAGCTAATATTGCAGCCTTAAAAATGATAGGCGTTAAAGAAATTGTAGCATTTTCCGCTGTAGGAAGCCTTAAAGAGGAGATCCCGCCCATGGATTTTGTTCTCCCTTCCCAGATTATTGACCGCACAAAGGCAAGAGACACAACTTTTTTTGAAAATGGTATTGTTGGACATGTAAGCTTTGCAGATCCATTCTGCCACAGACTCCATGATATAATTATACCTGTTGCCAGGGAACTCAATTTAAAGATGCATACAGACGAAACACTAATCTGCATGGAAGGACCTGCCTTTTCAACAAGGGCTGAAAGCAATCTTTACAGATCCTGGGGTGCAGGAGTAATAAACATGAGCACTATCCCTGAATCAAAGCTTGCAAGAGAAGCGGAAATATGCTATGCAGTAATATGCATGAGCACTGATTATGATTGCTGGCACGAAAGCGAAGAGGATGTGACCGTTGAAATGGTTGTAAACAACATGAACACTAATTCAGCAAATGCTAAAAATATTGTTAAAGCTATTGCAAAAAAACTGGGTCAATCAAGAACCTGTTCCTGTAAAGAAGCGTCTAAATATGCCATAATTACAGCTCCGGAAAAAAGAAATCCTGAACAGGCAGCAAAACTTAAGAAAATTCTACCTGAATATTTCTAATATTTTCCAGTAGAATCAGTACAGTTACAATATTTCATAAAAAATTAGTAAAACCGCTTTTTTATGAAATATACTTGACAAAAATCGCACAATTATTTTTTATAGTCCTGTCAACAGCTAAAATAATTATTTATCTATATTTAATATGGATAAAAGCTATTTTTTTAAAAAAAATTAACCTGGCTATTGACGAATATAGTTTTTAATACTATATTAAAATTACAACACACACATATATGAAGATGCAAATCTTTGTATATCAATCAAATCCTCATAAAAAAGAACCGGCAAATTTAAAGCAGCCCACCCTGGGCTGCATTTTTTTTACTTTTCCCTCTAAATAATCCTGAAATTACAAAAAACAATTCACAAAATAATTAATCAGGAAAAATTATTTATTAGACAAAACAACCCTATATTTATATATAATCTATAGCCTTACATTATTTTTCACATAAACAATCAGTATTAACAAAATAGCAATACAATATAAAAATAAAAAAAGGTAAATTTAAATGGATACAACTTCAAAATACACCGAACAGGAAGCACTTCATATAAAGGCTTACTTTGCATATGTAATCTCAATATCAATAATAATGTCCCTTGCAATTGGATTTCAGATATCTAGTGGAATGACATTTGCTGAATATTTTCCTACCCTGGTTTTAGCAGTAATAGCTATTTTTATGGCATTTACAATATACTGGAAAATGAAAAACAAAAAAAAGGCCACGTTTCTAATGTACCTGGTTTCATTTATGACAGTAATTGCGCCCTTTTTTGCCAAATTTAAATACGCAAGCACATTTGGATGGACCTTTTCCCTGACTTCATATAATTCATCCGCCTTACTCCTTATGCTCATGTTTGCAACAGCCCTGTTCCTTAATGAAAAACTTTTTATTATAATTTCAATATTTGGCATCACAGCCTGGGTATTATTCATATATATTGCTATTGCAAATGGAGCTGAATATTCCAATGACTCAATTGTTAATGGAGAGATATATACAGGAGTAATTATATTTCGTGAATACTTTTTTATTTTAATGGGCGCAACAATGTCTTTTATGGCATTCAGATGGATGCGAATTATAAATTCATTTGCACTGCGAACAGCAAAACAAAAAGAAGAAATACAATTACGCATTATCCAAATGGAGAAAATGAACCTTGAGGTAAAAAACAAAGTTGATAATCTTCTAAAAGAGGTCGAAACACAGGACAATCTTGTGTTGAAATTCAATGACAAAATGCAGAGCCAGGCTGTCACTTTTGAAGAAATATCTGCAACACTTGAAGAACTTCGCGGGTCTGCTGAAAGTATTCATAACTCAACAATGGACCAGATAGAAGGGAATACGCGTATGGATGAAATTATAGATGACTTTAAAAACATCAAAATAGAAACCAAGTCTAATCTTAACTCAACTTATGATGGGATAAAAAGCATTTCAGACCGCACAACAGAAGCAAATGATAAAATGATCGAAATTGAAGAAACAATGAACATAATTGCCAGGCAGAGTGAAAAAATATCTGAAACAATCACCATTATTGTTGATATTGCTGACAGAATAAATCTTCTCTCCCTTAATGCCAGCATTGAAGCTGCAAGAGCAGGTGATCATGGCAAAGGCTTTGCTGTTGTTGCAGATGAAGTCGGGAAACTGGCCTTTCAGACTACTGAAAGTATAAAAGAAATCGACAAAGTCCTGGCCCTTAACAACAATGTCACAGGGCAAGGTGTGCTTGTAATAAAAGACTCCTCAGCCATGATAAAAGACATGATTAGCAAGATGTCCGGAAGTACGGAAAAAATCAAAATACTTCAGGACAGCTTAATGGTAGAAGAAAAATATATTAACTCTATTATAAGACAGATGGAAGCCAATATTTCGCTGGCAAAAACCATTAGTGCAGGCACTGATGAACAAAAAAATGCAATCGAAAATACAGGGAATGCCCTGGAAAGTCTAAATGACATTGTAAATGAGATGGTACGGGAAATTGCTGAGCTGGCCCAATCTTCAAAAAATATTATGGATAATGCAAGAGACCTGCTAAAACAGGCAGAGGAAATTATATAGCTACTTCTGCTGAAGAAACCTGAGCAGATCTGTTCTTGTAATAATCCCAACCAGGTCCCCCTGATCCAGAACAGGGAGATGGCCTATGCCATTGATAAACATAAGATCTTCTATGTCCCGCATTGTGGCTTCCGGAGTACATGTAATAAGCTTTGTTTTCATATAACCTTTAACAGGATTGTTCATCTGATCGTTTTTTCGCCCCTTCATAATATCTCTCAATGTCAACATGCCTGCAAGCTCATTATTATCATTAAAAACAGGAGCTCCTGACAAGTCAAGCTCCTCCAGAAACATGGATGCCTCAACAAGACTCCAATTCTCATTTATAGAAGCCACCTTTCTGGACATTATCTGTGCACCAGTAACAGCCTCATCAAGATGGGCATCCAAATGCTTTAACAGGTTTGCAAAAACAACCCTTCCCTTTTCTTTTTTTATCAGGGCAGATGCAGCCTTGGCATGGCCACCACCGCCAAATGGTTTAAGAATTTCATTAAGATCAATTATGCTTTTTTGACTTCTTGCAATAATAATTGTATTGTCAGGCTTTTCAAAATAAAACACACCAAAAATAGCATCCGGATTTTCTATATTAAAAATCTCCTCAATAACCTCTGAAAGGCCACCCACCTGCTTCTCCATGGAAAAGTAACTAAAAATAAGCTGATGCCCCTTTATACTCTGCCACACAAGTGTATTCATAATATCATGAAAAAGAGAAAGCTGATACTTATCCTTCATGGATTTCAGGAAATTATTTACAAGTTTTATTTCAGCTCCATTTTTAAGAAGGTAAGATGCAACCCTGAAATCAGCCTCTCTCACAGTGTCATAAACAAAACCGCCAGTATCTGCATAAATACCTGTAAGAGCAATTGTAGCATCCTTTGAAGAAACCGGCATGCCTCTATCAATAAGCTCCATACCTATCATTGTGGTGTTTGAACCATAATCCCCCTCATGAACAACTGCATTAGCAATATCACTCTCCCCAGAGGAATGATGATCAAATATCTCAATATCCTTAACCTCATTTTCAATTATTTCAAAATATTCCTTTACCCTTGAAAAAACCCTTGTATCAACAATAACCATCCTTTCTACAGTTTCACCCTTAAGATCCGCTGACGCCATAAAATTCAGGTGATAATGGTAAAGATTATAAAGGTTTCTGGCAGATGGATGAACAAGCCTGCTCATTACCGGTTTATGGTCAGGAAATATATATCTGGCAAGAACCATTGAACCTATACAGTCAAGGTCAAGATTTGAATGGCCTACTATTATTTTCATAACTTACCTGCAACAATTCATTTCTCCACATCATGGCCCTAAATCAAGCTAAAGGAAAAGATGCTAAATCCTAATAGGCACAGCATATTTGCAGATAGTCAACCTAAAAAGATTTTTTTAAACACCTAAATACAGCCTCTTATACAGACACAACCAAGTTATGCTCTGACCCCATGCCTCGATACACCGACTTTGTCGGTACTCGGCAACCATTTCCGTACTTCGAATAGGCTCGCAGAGCCGTATCGAGAAGCATGCTCTGACCCC
>CAZYPA010000041.1:0-20304 GCA_964649175.1 uncultured Leptospirales bacterium
CAAGGAGTGGAAGTCTCTTTTTCTGCACAGGATCCCATGCTGCCAGGTAAAGGTTCTTGTTTCTTAAAACAAGATAGTAGGGGCATAGCTTCCAGTTGTTTATTTTATAACCTGTATTTGTGGTATAATTAAACTTTATCATTCTTCGTTCAATGACAGCAAAATAAATTCGAGCCATTGTCCACAGAGCTCTGTCAGGCATTGCTTCAATAAACTTTTTTAATATCACATCCTTGGTGGTATCTTTAATTACAAACTCAGAGTAAACCCTTGCAGCATTAAGCTGAGTTTCAAAATCCAGGTCTTCTGCAAGTGTTGAAATAAGCCCTCCCTGTTTTCTGTCTACATCTATGCCCAGCTCGTTTTCAATATGATCTTTGATATATTTTCTTATATTGCTGTCGCTTATTCCTCCATCCCGCCCTTCATCTATTGAAAGAAGCTCAGCGAGTCTCCCAGCATTCCAGGTTTCACCATTTTCAGGAATATGCTGCATCAAAGCCAGCACATGAAGGTATCGTTTAAGTACATTTATCTTACCCTCAGGATTAGGGAACTGACGTTCTTTGCTTTGTTTCATTTCCAGGCTCCAGGGATTTTATAGTAACAGAAAAAGTTTAAGCCCATAAATAAGAAAGGGTCAACAATTATTTATTATTGCTGTTGTCTGTTTTTTCTATTCTTTGCTTGACTTTTATAGTTAATTTATTATATTGGTAATGAAAACCATTTTCAATAAAAGAGGTAAATATGAGAGGGCAAGGCGGAGGACAGGGCTGGCGCGACAGGCTTGCAGGGCGTGGGGCACGAATCACAGGACCCAGATCTGTTATAATTGGAGTAATGCAAACCTCTGAGGGACATTTAAGTGCATCTGATATTTATATAAAAGCACATGAGATAAACCCCGGAATAGGCCTTACTACAGTGTATAGAACCCTTGATATCCTTTCCCAGGCCGGGATTGTGCAGAAATTTGATTTTGGAGATGGAACAGCAAGGTTTGAGCTTTCAGATGATCCTGAGCAGAGAGGGCATCATCATCATCTTGTTTGCAGATCCTGTGGTAAAATAATTGATTATACCGGTTTTATTAAAGAGGAAATGGAATTTTTAAAGAAGGCAGAAACAGAGCTTTCAAAGAAGCATAGTTTTAAAATCGAATATCACATGATAAGATTTTATGGTCTTTGTAAAGAGTGCAATGTTTAGTAAGCCGGGTTTTTTTCTGAGATTGAAAGCAGTTTTTTGCTGCGTTTGATTGGGAATTTCAGGACTTTAAAACAGGTTTTATAATAAATTTTCATGGAGGTAGTTTATGCCGGGTGGAGATAGAAGAGGTCCTTCAGGTTATGGACCAATGACTGGAAGAAGAATGGGCTTTTGTGCTGGATATGACAGAGGTGGATTTGCAGGCAATGGCCAGGGCAGAGGATTTGGCAGACGGGGAGGCGGACCCGGTTTTCATAGAGGCGATTTTGGCAGTTATGGCAGGGGACGGGGGTTTAGAAACAGATTCTTTAATGCTGCTCCTGCTATGCCTTATGGAGAGTGGGATTACAGAGGGGCCTTTGAGCTTACTCCTGAGAGAGAAATAGATATGCTGAAAAATGAAGCAAAGGCAATTCAGGAGGAACTTGATTTTATTCAGGCCAGCATTAAGGAGCTGGAGAATATTTCTCAGGGAAATAAAGAAGGATAAATCATGAAAGGTGGCAAGGGAAATAATCAGAGATGCGGCCAGGGGCAAGGGGCTTCTGGTAAAGGGAAGGGCCGGGGTGCTATGGATGGAACCCGGCCTGGATCTGGCCCTGGTGGTGTTTGCAAGTGTCCTGATTGTGGGGAGATTGTTGAGCATAAACAGGGAATCCCCTGTTTCCAGGAGAGATGTCCTAAATGCGGTCAGCCTATGATAAGGGACTGATTTTTTTAGTTATAAAAAATTTAGTGAAGCAGGGCTTTCTGAAAGAAATACTCTTATACAAGAAAGATTTCTTTTAGGGAGCCTTTTTTTATTATAGCTAGGAATTAATATTCATTGACAATAATTTTTGGAATAAATATTTTAAATGATAAATATTATAATATGGGCAGATGATGAGAGTTTTAAATGTTGATAATAATTTTGTAGCTGCACTTGGGAAATCCGGTATATATCCTTTTCGATTAAATATTTGTCTTTATTTTGCTGATGGTTTTTTAATTGATGCAGGTTCAGCCTTTATATTGAAAAAAATAAAAAATTTTCTTTCAGACAAAAAGGTTGATTGTGTAGGAATAACGCATGTTCACGAGGATCACACAGGTGCTGCTGCATGGATTAAGGAGCATTATAATGTTCCGGTTTATATTCATGAGGCTTCAATTGAGGAAGCAGCAGTTAAGAGTTCTATTCCTTTATACAGACTGCTTACCTGGAAAAACAGAAAGGGATTTGCAGCAGATCCAATGCCTGAATTTATTGAAACAGAAAAATATCGATTTGATGTAATTAATTCTCCCGGACATCATCCTCATCATGTTGTTTTTCATGAAAAAAATAAGGGGTGGATTTTTACAGGAGATCTCTATATAGGGAGGCGCCAGGCTGTTGCGTTTAAGGATGAAAGTATTTCAGATTCAATAGATACAATAGAACGGCTTTTAAAACTCGATTTTGATACAATCTTTTGCGGGCATTCAGGTATTATTAAAAATGGGAAGGAAAAATTCAGGGAGAAGCTTGAAATCTTTTTGGACTTAAGAGACAGGGTTAATACTCTCCGAAGCGAGGGCTTAAGCTTTGAAGAAATAGATAGACGTCTTTTCCCTGGAAAAAATATGTGGGCTTCTGTTTCAGGTGGAGAATGGTCAACTCTTAATATGGTAAAGACTGTTTAATTGGTAAAGTAAAGGTTTATATAAAGGAACCTTTTACCTGTTAGGTAAGGTTCTAATTTTTTTATAGAATTGGACGCATTTTCACAGTTGTTTTGCACTTGTTATATGCAGTAATTGGGGCAGATGTTTGCCTATTGCTTCATCCAGCGTTTATCTGGTAAGTTCCTCTGCAACTTTGTTCTTTTTTATTATATTACAGGATATGACAGTTGTAATAATCACATTATCAATACTGTAAGAGTTTCTGAAAGATATTTTTTTAGCATGGATTAATGTTTAAAAAGGCGATTAGCCTTATATTATTACTGGACAAAATTAGCATAAAAAATATAGTGCCTTAATATAGCGCATTAATTAAGCTCTTTTGGAGAGGTTATGATATCCCTTGAATATAAAAAGAAAGATAATTATATTATTGTGTATTTTGAAGCCCCTCTTGATATCAAAACCTCACCTATAGTAGAGAAGAGTCTTGAAATGCTTCTGAACCAGTATGAAGGGTACAATTTTATACTTAATCTTTCTAAAGTCGCCTATATTAATAGCGCCGGATTAGGAGTCATAATTTTAACTGCTAAAAAACTTGAAAAAAAAGGGCGTATCCTGAAGCTTACTAACCTTAATAATGCAGTGAAAAAAGTAATTAATATTTTAGATGCTCATAATATTATTGATATTTATGAAGATGAAGATGAAGCAATTAATTCTCCAATTAATTGAAAACAATGTGTTAAAATTTTTTATTATTATCTGCCCTCTCCTTTTCTTTTTCTGTAATTCTGCAGGGAAATCATACTCTCCATGCCAGGAAAAATGCAAGTATATTGAACAGGATTGTATGAGCCTTTGCGGTCCAGGAGCCATAAGCTTTACTTTTGATTATGGTGCAGGCAGCAAAGCAGGTCTTTTGTCCTGTCATGAAAGATGCAGCTTAATATACAGCAGATGTCTGACGGAATGTGCTTTAAGGGAAAAAGATGGAGAATGATGTTTATAAATTTTTTCCGGTTTAAAAAATGAAGCTTCTTCTTGTTGGGATTAATTCCAGATATACTCATTCAAATCCGGCTCTTTACTATCTGGATAAATATATAAATGACCTGAATTATGAAGTTTTTATCCTGGAGTATTCTGTAAAAGAAAAAGTTGATAACATCCTTTCTTCAATGATGGAGCATAAGCCGGATGTAGTGGCCTTTTCTGTTTATATATGGAATAGTAATATAGTCGCAGATGTAATTGAGAAACTGAAATATTCTTTTCCTTATGTAAAGATTGTAGCAGGGGGCCCGGAGGTCAGCTATGATCCGGAAGTTTTTTTTAATAGGACTCCATCTCCTGATTATATTGTTTGTGGTTCTGGTGAAGAGGGTTTCCGCAAGCTCGCCCTTTCCGGATTTGACTCTGCTGAAAAAATTATACATGAAAAAAATCCTTCATTCAGCTTAATCCCTTTTCCATATAATGATGCAGATATGGCAAGTCTTAAAAACAGATTCGTTTATTATGAAAGCAGCAGAGGGTGTCCCTTTAGCTGTACCTATTGTCTTTCCTCAAGACAGGACCAGTGCTGTGAATATAGAAATCTCATGGATGTTCAAAATGAGATAGATTATTTATGCTCCTTTAATCCTGCACTTGTTAAATTTGTTGACCGGACTTTTAACAGCAAAAGGGATCATTATAGAGGAATATGGGAACATATAGCTGACAACCATTCAGATTCTAAAACCTGTTTTCATTTTGAAATTTATCCTGAGCTTTTAACAGACGATGATATTTTGTTTTTAAAATCCATACCTGTGGGGCTTTTCCAGTTTGAAATGGGAATACAGTCAACAAGGAAAGAGACTCTTGCAGCAGTTAGCAGAAAGGGAAACTGGCAGAGAATTTTTCAAATTGTAAAAACCCTTGTAGGGTATGGAAATATTAATCTTCATGTTGATTTAATTGCAGGACTCCCCTTTGAAGGCTATACAGAGTTTCAGGAATCATATAACAGGGTTTATTCGCTTGGAGCTGAACATTTTCAGGCCGGTTTTTTAAAAGTGCTTCCAGGTACAAAGATGAGAGAACAGGCTGATGATTATTTTCTTGAATATACTTCAAAAGCCCCTTATGAAATTATATCTAACAAGTGGATTGATGAAATAGAAATAAACTGTTTAAAAAGAGTTTCTTTTTTTACAGATCTAATCCGAAATTCAGGAAGGTTTAAGGTCTCTGAAAAACTTTTGCTAAGTCTTTACAGGACTCCCTTTGATTTTTACGAGGCCCTTGCCAGGGCTTCTGCTGATATTGATAGCGGAGCTTTAAGGAAATGGGAAAGCATAGCTTCTTTAATTGTCAGATTATGCGAAAAGGATTTCCCGCACATATTGCCAGAACTTATGGACTCTATAAAATGGGACTGGTGTTTATCCATGAAAAGTCATCATTATCCGGGTATTTTAAAGTCAAATTTAACTCTTGAAGCAAAGCGTGAAGGGTACAGGTTCTTTATAGAAAAGTCCTCTGAAAATATTATAAATTTTGATGAATTTACTTTTACTAAAAATGATCTAAGGAGATCTATTTTTTTTCGATCAGGTACTGATATTTTTAGAGATAAATATATGAGCAGCACAGATGCCCTTTTCCTTCCTGATAAGAGAATTGTTTTTTTTAATAGCAGAGATGCTTAATTTTCTGTATCATAATGGCGGTGTTTCTAATCCAGGCAAAGGCCCGGATTAGAGATAAATTCTGGTGTTATGAATTTAATATTATTGTGCCTGCTTTATATGGTTATTATTTCATACCCGGAGGTTATATATTTTTCCATAGGGGGATGACCTGACATACTTCCGTCAATGGGGTAGCCTTTGTCTTCGCATATTTTTAAAGTGTTCATTTTTGCAGCACAGCCTTTGCATACAGCATCAAGTATGTTGCTACTGACGCATTTGTTGAAAAGCTCATAAAAGGGAGTTTCAGGCTTTTGAAAGTCTTCAATCAGCTTTGTAGCAGCTCCTTCTATGATCAGCTTTACAGTATGGCCTTTTTCATGCAGATCAACAGCATTTAAAAGGGCATGTGCAAAGCACATAAGTTCTCCATCAAAAGCAAATATGGCTATTTTCTTCATTTACTCCTCCTGTATTAAACAGAATTTTCGTCCTTATAGGTCGATTTGTTATAATACAAGTAGATATAAATAATAATTTCAATTATTTGTAAACTAAACTTTATTAATAGACAGTTATTTTAAAAAAAGAGTAGTATAACTAGTATGGTTTGATCAAAATTTATTTGATTTAAAGTAAAATACACTTGTTTATGTTTTACTTTAAGCTTGTAAAGTAAAATAAAGATGTTTTTATTATACTTTGTGGAGTATTTAATGAATATAAATAACTTTATCTCCGGGACATGGCAGCAGGGAAATAGATATAAATATTTCCTTCCAGAAAAGATCAATCATACCTTTGTCTGGATTGATGACTTAATAAATGAACTTCTTGAAAAGGCATCACTAAAACTTGGTGAACTTAATTCTTTTTCCCGCTTTGTACCTGATACAGATATGTTCATTATAATGCATGTTTTTAAAGAGGCTGTTGTTTCCAGCCGTATAGAAGGGACAAGAACAAATATTGAAGAAGCACTTGTTGATGAGAAGGAAATAATACCTGAAAAGCGTGATGACTGGCAGGAGGTAAATAATTACGTAAAAGCATTGAATTTAGCCATAGAGGAGCTTGCAACTCTCCCTCTGTCAAACAGACTTATCAGGAATGCTCATAAAGTTTTGCTTTCAAGTGTCAGGGGTGAGACTAAAACACCAGGTGAATTTCGCATATCACAGAACTGGATTGGAGGAGCTGCCATAAATGACGCGGTCTTTATACCTCCTTCACATATTGAAATTCCTGAGCTGATGTCAGATCTTGAATTGTTTTTGCATAATGAGACTATAAGAGTTCCGCATCTTATAAGAATAGCAATTGCTCATTATCAGTTTGAAACAATCCATCCCTTTCTTGATGGTAATGGGCGTATTGGCAGGCTTCTTATAACTTTGTATCTTGTAAGCGCTGGAGTTCTTGAGAAACCGCTTCTTTATCTTTCTGATTTTTTTGAAAAGAATAAGTCTCTTTATTATGACAACCTCACACTTGTTAGAACAAGGAATGATCTGGGGCAATGGCTTAAATATTTTCTGGTTGGAGTTATAGAGACAGCTGAAAAGAGCGTATCAACATTAGAAAAAATCGTGGATATTAAAGTTCATATTGAACAGAATAGAATACAATCTCTGGGCAAAAGGGCTAAACAGGGACAGTTGCTTTTGAACAATCTTTTTTCAAAACCAATTATTAATGTTAAGGATATACAGGAAATAACAGGCCTATCTTCCAAGGCTGCCTATGATCTTGTTAAAGCTTTTGTAGAAACAGGCATATTAAAAGAGACAAGAGGTTATCAAAGAAACAGAGTTTTTATTTTTGAGGAATATGTAAAGATGTTCAAGTAGATATTATGAAATATTTTTTTATTAGTATTAGGTGTTAATATTTGTAAACCAAATTTTATTAATAGACAGTTATTTTAAAAAAAGAGTAGTATGTTCTGATTAATTATGTTATAGTAAAAAAAAACTTTATAGAGAAATATGAAAAAGCCGGAATTTACAAATAACCTGGAATTAACCTCCTATAAATCCTTTCAGGATATTTATAGCTATATCAATGCAATACCCGCGCTTTTTTGGAGTATTGATGTAGTTAAAAATAAAATTGAGTATATAAATAAATATGCCCTTCCGGGCCTTGGAGAAAATTCGCACTTTCTTATACAAAATCCCGAATTTGCAGAACAGATGATTGTTGAAGAGGACAGATATATCTTTGAATCCTTTATGAAAGATGTTAGGAATAAAAAACCCGGGCTTGCTGTTTTTAGAGTAAAGCTTTATGATGGAACAATAAGGTGGTTTAAAATTTCTGGGAGCCCTGATCTTTACAAATCCAATTACTATGTTGGATATATAATGGATATTTCAGAAACTGCAGTTTTTATACGCACCATTGACAACACCGATGCATCTATGGTTAAAAAAATAAATATTTTTAATAACCCTGTTTTTCTCATAGCCTTTGATGACAAGCATATTCATGCCTGTAATAGTACAGCTTATAAAGTTTTTGGGCTTAAGCCGGAAAATTTAACATCCATGGTTTTTGAAAATATAGTTCTAAGTGATATATCTCAACACTTAAACTATATTTATGAAGAGATTATTTTTTCAGGGCATTGGCGTGGAGAGCTTACCTTTATAACATCATCAGGGAATGAGTTTTTATCAGAGGCATCTATACGGCCTCTTCAAGTGCATGGGGAAAACCTTTTATGGGTGTCTGTTTATAATATGCCGGGAGTAATGAAAAAATCTTCTCCTGGGAAGGCTATAGTTCATTTTAAAGAAATAGATATGAAAGGATTGCTTCGTAATACAATATCTGTTGCTAAAAAAGGGAGCATAACCGGTATTCTTGATTTAATTCTTGCAAACCAGCCTATTCCGGGCCTTGCAAATGCCATGCTTTATTCAGATATTCATGTTGATGAGGGAATTGTGCGCATTTGGGGTGCTGGTGAAGCATTTAAGCCTCTTGCACCTGCTTTTTCATATCCCTATGAAGGAACAATTGCAGAAAATATTGTAAATTATAATCTTAATCATATTATTGTGGAAAACACCTTTGAAAGCATAAAGCCTGTGGATTGGGCAATCTTTATACCACACGGAATAAAATCATATTTTGCAAAACCTTTTTTTACAAAAGAAAAAATCACAACTGTCCTTATTTTTTGTTCAACAGAACGGGCTGTTTTTAATGAAGAGAATGTTAAGTCCTATGATTCTCTATACCCTGCTTTTGAAAACAGCCTTGAAGTTTTTAAAAAAAGAAAAGAGAAGAAATAACCTGATAAATATATATTTATCACTTTAATTTTAAGATAACCAACCTGTTGGTGAAAGTTCTGCTGTTTTAATTTTTAAAAGTCATGCCTGTTTTATAAAAATCCCCCAATAAATATTTTTAAGAATATCCTGTTTTGTTTTTGAATAAGAGGGAAGTTGGATTTTTTGCATAATTTCTGTACTTTTTTTGAATATGTATAGTTATTTGTTATATTTACTTATCAGGGTTGGGAAAGAGAGTTTTTGCTTTGAAGCATTATTAATGAAATGGGTTTAAGAAAGCGGTAGGGCCAAATAGGTAAAAAAATCTAACTTTCCGGGTTTTATTGTTGACTGGTCCGACCGTATCGAGTTTATTTTTAATAAAAGCTAAATTGGTGGGACTAGTTTTGTGAATATGACTGAAAAAAAGAGTTTGCCTGACCAGATTTTGAAATTTATTAGCGATAATAATTTGAGTCAGGGGGAAGCTTTGCCTTCTGAAAGAAAATTATCTGAAATATTCTGTGCAAGCAGAAATTCAATCAGAGAATCCTTAAGACAGCTTGAAGCTCAGAATATTGTGAAAATTCGTCCAGGCAGCGGATGTTATGTTCAAACATGGGGAATAGAGTTTTTTGCCAATCCTGAACCTGATCTCAATCAAATGGCTTTTCAGAATCTGGAGGCCCGTCTTGCTATTGATCCTGATGTTATGCAGCTCGCACTTGAAAGAATTAATGAAAAGGAGATAAGCCGCATAAAGGGAATGCTTGTGAAGTTTAGCAGAGCTGTTCTTTCCAGGGATATATCTGCTATAATTGATGAAGATAATCGAATTAGAATGACTATTGCCTGTTGTACAAAAAACAGGGTTTTGGCTCTTTTGGTAAAAGAGATGGAAAAAAGCAATTACGCTGTATGGTCGCTTTTAGACAAGCTTCCTGATGAAGATCTTAATCGTATTTTTGGAACATACGTTAAGCTTGTAAATTGTATTGAGTCAAGAGATTCCCGTTTGGCAAAACAGGAAGTGCGTAATCAGATAACTATGATTTTTTCATTTTTGCGTTCATTGTCTGTTGAAAATGAGACTATGGAGCAGGAGGAGATTTTTGGTTAACAGAAAGGAATTTATTTCCAGAATTTTCAGGAAAGAGACTGTTGTGGATACAATAAAGTCTATCAGGCCTGTTTTATCTTTAGTAGTGCCTGAAGATGAGGTTTGCACAGAATCTAATGATATACATATTCCTGAGCTTACAGGTGATATGGTTTATTTTGAAGCAATGAGGCTTGGTATTGATCCTTCCAATTTTACAAAGGAAGATCTTAAAAAAAGGGTTCTTGAAGAGATTTCAGGAGCCAGGCACTTGTGAATCCCCTGGGCTGTGCTGAACGGCGACAGTACAGCCTGTGACGGATATAAAACAATTTAAGGAGATTGCCATGGGCGATTATGGTAAAAATTATCTCGAAGAGCGTAAGCTTGTTAAAAGATGGAAGGGACCAATCCCTGCTATTGTTGCGCTTGTTTTTACGTGTGCTATTTTTTATGCTACCTGGTGGATTTTTCAGGATCCCAGGGGGCTTATGAGAATGTATACTCCCTATGTGGGTTACATGTACACCAGGTGGTGGCTCATAGTTCTTATATGGATGGTTTATCTGTTCAATTTCTGGCCTTTTAAAAAAGAATGGGTATTTAAAACTCATCCATTGATTAAAGGTATTGTTCTTACATCAATATCTGTGATTGTGCTGGTTGTGCTTATTAAGGGATTTTTTGAAGGCTTTTTAGGAAATTATGGTTTGGCATATTTTAATCCAGATCAGCTTACAAAATTACCCGGTATTACAGAGTTTTTTGCAATTGAGTATTCAGCTCTTGCGGTTCTTATGTTTGCAGCTATTGCTTCCTGGCTTAGCCCTGCATGGGTTGTGGCTATGGAAGATGCACCATGGGGAAAAATGTCTCAGCCTGCAAAGGGTTTGAGTATTCTTGTAATGACTTTCTTTTTAAGTACAATTGTATATTTTGTTACAATGCATCCTCACATGGGTATTCTTTATTATCCCTGGCAGTATTTTTCTTCTATTGCTCCCCCATACTGGGAACAGTTTGCAAATACGGTTTCAGGAAACTTCCATGTTGCATGGATTATGTGTTGTACAGTAACTGTGTGGCTCGTTGAAACAATCTGGGAAAGGTATCCTTTTAATCTTATAAAGAATACTGCATTAAGAAGATTTACCGCGTTTTTTGGTATAATTGCTATTGCTCTTGCAATGCACTTCTTTTTCTATTTTGTGCAGGAGCTTACATACGGAGAAGCAATAAGGGGCACAAGACGTGATGCAGCTCCAGACTGGAGATGGCTCCATGTTGGTGAGATGGCTGTATTTCTTCTTGTTCCAGCTCTATTTCTTAAGTTTTACTGTGGAAACTGGCCCAGAAAATTCAGCATGCCAGTTAATGTTTTGGCAAGAACAGGTATAACAATTGTAGCAGCTATAGTACTCTATTATTTCTACTACAGAACTTCACATCTGTTCCTTGGAACTCAAAAGGGATTTTCTCATCCACAGCAGTTCCCTATGATTCCTACTATCTGGTTAATCAACATCTGGCTGGTCCATCACTGGTTTATGGATAACTGGCCTGGATGGAAGATGGTTCCAAAAACAGCTGAAGAAATGGCAGCTGATGAGCATGCATATGAAGCAGAAGTTAAGGAAGTTAAGTGGAGCCCGTCTCTTGGATGGGGTCTTGGAGCAGGCGTACTCGCAGGGATAGGTTTTTATTTTATCACTGTTGCTGTGCTGCCGGTATTGTACAGAGTTATAACTATAATACCTAAGTAAGCCTGTTAATAATTGATAAGGAGGACACAAATGTCTGATAATAAAATGAACAGAAAAGATTTTTTAAAGGGCGCTGCTATGGGGCTTAGCGCCGGGGTTGTTGGAGCAATGGGTTTGTACTCCTATTCCCCTTTGAAAAAAAAGCATTTCCCTGAAATTTCCAGAAAGCAGGAAGAGTTGGGAGTATGCAAAAGTATTAAAGTAACCAATATTTCTGAAACAAGCTGGTTTGATAATGGTGTCCTTATGGGAGACATTAAAAAAGCTGGCGGGCTTCTTGTAAATCAGTATGATTATAACTGGCCGCCTTTTGGAGATGGCACAGGTCTTGGTAAGGGAAGCTATAAAAGCGGAATTAGTAAAATTAAGCACCTTTTGCCAAACAGACTTGAGGAAGCATGGGCTATTACTGAGAAGTTGTCAGTTAGTCCCCAAAATGCAGGCGGATTTTCAGCTTTGCTGGAAGTTGAAGAGATGAGCGGAAGAAAAAGAAAGTTTCTCATAGATTCAGGCTGGTCATTTAAGTGGATGGATGAATGCTTTAAGCGTGAGGGAATAGACAAGATGCTGGCTAATAATGAAATAGAGGCCATATTCGTTACTCATGAGCACTTTGATCATTATTGGGGAATTCCTGTAACATATAAGTATAATCCTAATATAACCACATATATTCCTGAAGGATTTTATGCTGAAGGTCTTCAGTATATAAAGGATGCTGGTCATAAAGGAAAGTTGATAGTAGCAAAGAATGGTCTTAATAAAATAATTCCAGGCTTTGCAACCTATACCTTTGATGTTCCCATTATCTGTCGTGTTTTTGGTGAGCAGTCACTTTACTTTAATGTTAAGGACGTGGGTATGGTGAGTGTAACAGGATGCTGCCATCAGGGTATTATCCAGTTTGCAGATACAGCATACAGGGAAATGAAGTACGAAGGTGACAAGCTCCATGGAATTTATGGAGGACTGCATATTTCTCCATTTGAAGACTGGGACCCCAAGTATGATGACCTGGTAATATCTCTTGGTGATTATGGCTTTGAAAGAATCGGATGTAACCATTGCACTGGTATTCTTTGTGCCAAGAAGTTTATTGAACGCGGCTATCCTGTAGTAAAAGGTTCTGCCCGATTTAGGACAAAGGATACTTCTTACCTGGGTAATGGAGACACCATTAAATTCGGGGTTGGTGAAGCCTAAGGTAATTTGAAGATGTTTCACTTTTAATATTCGTTCATCCGCCCTGTTTCATAAAAATTGACAGGGCGGATAATTTTGAGTATTTTAAAAGTATTCTTTAAAATATAAGGAGGATATGAATGAAAAGACTTTTTGTTGGCTTAACATTGTTTTTGTTTTTAACAGCTTGTGGCACATCGGTTTTACCGGAGATGCAGGATTTTATGGGAGCCTTTGGTTCCAGGGAAGCAGTAGCAGCTGCTGTTGAAAAATATGCCGGCTCTCCGGAAATTGTTCCAGATGCCTTAAAGATATGTGAACTTGGTAAACCTATAATTACCAGCACTGAGGAAAAGGACGGCGTAGTCTATTATTCTGCAGAGGCTAAAGTTGAGAGCTGTGAAACGTCTGAAAACGCTATTGGAACTATCAGGCTTTTTGATATTGCCTGGAAAGATGGCAAGATTGTTTCATTTGAATGGAAAGGTCCGAAGAGTGGGAAGGTAGAATATTAAGATATTTTAAGCCCTTTTTTACATTAAAGGAAGAAAGCAAATTTTATCCCTTCTTTGATGCCCCCCATCAGAGGGGGGATAAAGTTTTAAAACAGATTTCATAAAGGATAACCCCATGAATCTTGAAAAACTTTTACCAGGAAAAATAAAGCCTGAAAATTCTGATGATATGCAGAATATTTTTAAAAACATTATTTATTTAACTAATTATTTCCCTGCATTGAGAACCGGACTTGGATGGAAAGGCATTTTCCGTATTGTACATGAGCGGGAATGCTGGACAGTCAGGGTAAAGTCTTTTCCTGGAATTTATGGAATAATCTACAATAGAGGCGCAGTAACTGCTGATTATGTTGTTTCATCTTTCTCAATTTTTTACTTCCCGGATCCTGATGACGATATACTTGAAAAAATAAGTCTAAATGGCGCTCTTCTTTCTCAGCAGGATGATTATATTTCTCTTATAAGGGAATTCCCCTATCACAGTGATTTTAACAGCTATTATTATATTGGTGATTTTTATCTTTCATATTCCATTAAAGATTCAACCCTTTATGCAGGTGTTCAGGCTTTATCAACAAGCCGTATTATTTCAAAGGATGGGATTAAGGCTCCAGATCATGATGACAAATATATTGTATTGCCAGGCGAGGCTGAACAGGATTTTCCCTCTTTCAATTACTGTTTAAGTTTATTTGATGTACTGGTTTCTTCATTGTCCTATCAGCTTCAGGATAGTCCTGAATCATTTTATTATCGTGCTGATAAAGGATTGGATATTATATATGGCAGCAATTCTGAACCTCTTAACAGAGAGGTTGAAGATGTGAGTATTGAATCGCTTATTTTAGGTTTTGGTCCTTTAAAGGCAGATAATAAAAATTTTAGTAAAATTTTAGGAATAAAATTTAATGACGATCCGCTTGAAACATTATTCTGGAAGAAAGGGGAAGAGCAGGTTCCTGAAAGGTTTGCAGAAGCAAAATGGTGGCATAGTACTGATAGTGCCGGTTCCATGTCAATGGACAAGAGCCTTTTGGGTATAAGTCACAGACCTCCTCTTTATGTTGTGTCAGGATTTTTGGGTTCAGGTAAAACAACATTTATAAAAAACTTTATAGAATTTCAGTCCCAGAAATACCTTTTCACAGCTGTTATACAGAATGAGCTTGGCGAGATTGGTCTTGATGGTGCCATGCTGTCAGGAGAGAGCAAGGTTCTTGAAATGGATGAAGGCTGCGTGTGCTGTACTCTTGCAGGCAATCTGAGAAAGGGTATAAAATCAATACTTGAAGATTTTTCCCCGGACTGCATAGTTCTTGAAACAACAGGTGCTGCTAATCCACAGAACCTCCTTGATGAAGTAGGGGATCTTAATGATCTTATAAGATTTGATTCTGTAACTACAATTGTTGACTGTGATAATCTTGAGGAATCTCTGAAAAAGTATTCTATTGTTTCAGAGCAGATCAAGGCTGCTGATGTAATTATTCTTAACAAGCTTGATATTGCTGGTGAAGAAAAAAGGGATAAAGCTGAGAAGCTTATTTCAGACATTAATAAAAGGGCGCTTATTGTTCATGCGGTAAATGGCGTAGTTAATCCTTCTATTGTTTATGACAGTGAAGAGCGTACAACTAAATTTTCCATAAAAGGCGGAAAACATCATAACCATATGGATGATGGAATAGAAACAGTAAGTATAAGATTAAATGAAAGTTTGGACAGGACCCGATTTTGTGAAATGATAGAGTCCCTGGGGGATAATGTTTTTCGTATAAAGGGAATAGTGGATTTTGATGATTCAGAAAATTCAGAAATATTTCAGTATGTTTGTGGAAGGTATGATTTTTCACCATCTGATATTGTTACGCAATCTGAAAGGTATCTTGTATTTATAGGGAAGGAGCTTAGTGAGAAAGATCTTGGCAGCTTTTCTGAAATGGAGAAAAGGTAGGTGTTCCTTAATTTTATGCAGGCTTGCCAAAAGAATGTTAAGAGTATAATCAATAAAAAACAGAGGAAATAGTTGTATGGAAATAATAGAAAGAGGGGGTATTATGATGTACCCCATAATACTTGCCTCAGTAATAGCTATTGCTGTAATAATCGAAAGAACCTATGTTATTTTTATAAGAACAAAATTTTTGGGAAAGGAAAAAATTAAGGAAATGTTCCGTCTTGCTGAATCAGGGGATAGACAGGGAGCTTTGTCCTTGATGAAGCAGGAGGAATCGATCTTTGCTTCTTTATTTGTTGCTGTTTTGGAGGAGACAAAAACAGAGGAGATGGAGGATGCAGCTGTGCTTTCTGGTGATGATATACTTTTTTCCCTGGGAAGAAGGCTGGAGGTTTTATCTGTGGTTGGTTCAGTACTTCCTCTTATGGGGCTTTTAGGCACTGTTCTTGGTATGATAAAGGTTTTTACCAGGGTTGCCTCTGCTGGAGATGCTGCTAATATTGCTATTCTGGCTGGCGGTATCTGGGAGGCTCTTATTACAACAGCTGCAGGTATGATGATAGCAATACCTGTGATTCTTATATATCATTATTTTATAAGGACTCTTGAAAAAATTTCTCATGCTTTGCAGCAAAAGGTTTCAACCCTGATTTTTATTCTGAAAAAAAAGGAATCCTGAAGTGGTACGCTTTAAAAATGTAAGAAAGCCCGGGGTTGGTGCTGAAATCAATATGACCCCATTGATTGATATAATATTTAATCTTCTTATTTTTTTCCTTATTACTGCTGCAATAACAGTAAAGGGAATTAAGCTTGATCTGCCAGAGGCTGATACATCTGAAAAAATGCCTGCAAAAAGCTGGGAGATAGTTATTGATGAACAGGAAAGAATAGTATTTAATAATGCGACAATTGATATTGAAAGACTCAGGCGGATAATGGATGCAGAAAGAAACAGGCCTTCTGAGGAGAGAATCACAACAGTTATTGTAAAGGCAAGTCGCAGGGCAAGTTTTGGAAAATTTGTCTCTGTAATGGATATTGCCCGGCAATATGGTTTTTACGATCTTGTTATTGCTACTGAGCCAGGAGTAACTGTGCCTTGAAGGAGAGGAGAGTTTTTTTTATTGCCATTGCTGTTTCTGCACTTCTGCATTTTTATTTTATTACAGAAGGAATTATGCTTCCAACCTTTAATTCAGATTATATAGAAATACCTGTAACTTTTATTCCTGGAGCAGAAAGGGACATTACCCCTGATTTGAAAAAAACAGAAGAGAAGCAGATTTCAGTACCTGAAGACAGGCCTGAAACAAAGGGCTATTACAGTGCAGCTGGCAGGGATCGGCTGATGAAGCGCTACCTGGAAATGATTGCAGAGGATATTGACAAGAGAAAATTTTCTCCGGCTGAATCTGAATACTATGGCCTTATAGGAAATGTTACAGTAGGTTTTGATATTACTGCTGAAGGCCTTTACCGTGGTATTTCCATACTTAGTCCCTCAGGGGATGAATTACTCGATAGAACAGCCTTGAATGCAATTGCTGATTCAAGCGGGAAGATAAAAAGACCTCCTGCTACAGGGAAACAGGTTGTGAGAGTATATATAGTAGTAAAGTATCAGTATGGCCTTTGATTAAATCAATATCCTTTAAAATATCCTAACCCTCTAACTTTTTCTCCTGAAATAATTTTTTTAAAAACTGGAGGGAAATCCTTCGTTTCATATGATTTTAATATATCCAGTTTTTCTTCTTTGCTGCAGTTAAGATTTTAACCATTAATCTAAATAAGCCTTAAAAATTTGGTATATAATTTTATAATAAATATAGTTTTGAATAAAATTAACTTGACAGAGGAAGCAATATGTTGATATATTTTATCCTTTAATGGTATTGTTCTTTAAGTTCAGATTATGGTAGATGATGTAACCTGTAAACATATAAGTTTTTGTTGATAATATCTGGGCTGGGGAAATTGGTACTGTCCTTCCAATGTTAATGATTCCTGTTTTCCAGTTCTTCCGGAAAAGTATAGAGACAGATTATTAATTTGTCCGGGTTTTAAATTTTATCTGATTTTAGGCCTTATTCATAATTTTTTTAAAAAAATAATAGAGAGAGGTTTGCATGCAGACTAAAGAAAAAATGTTTTACGGGTGGTGGATAGCAATTGCTACATTTTTTATTCTTTTTGTCGGGTTATGTTCAGGATTTTATACAGTATCGGTTTTTCTGAAACCTTTTCAGGACACCTTTGGATGGACAAGTACTCAGGTTTCGCTCGGTTTTACACTCGCAGCCCTTCTTGTGGGACTTTTGAGTCCTGTTGTGGGAATAGCAGTGGATAAGCTGGGTGTTAAAAAGGTTCAACTCGCTGGAGCACTTATTACAGGTTCAGGGCTTCTTCTTGCCAGCATGATTGCCCAGCTCTGGCACTATTATTTAATTTATATTTATATGGCAGTTGGTCTTGCAAGTGTGAGCCTTGTTCCTTCTCAAACTATTATTTCGCACTGGTTTGATAAGAAAAGGGGTACAGCTATGGGCCTTATAATGACAGGTGTGGGCCTTGGCGGTATGGTTATGGTCTATGTTGCCAGTTTTGTCACAGAGAATTATGGATGGGAATGTACCTATCGCTTTCTTGGTATTCTTGTTCTTGTGGTTGTGGTTCCTCTGATTCTTCTTGTACTCAAAAATAAGCCTGAGGATGTGGGCCTTCTTCCTGATGGAGTTGCTGTTGCAGGGAGAGGAGCAGAAACCGGTGATACTTTGAAAAGTTTAAATGTGAAAGAAGCCTTCAAAACATCATCGTTCAAGCTTACATGTCTGTTAATGTTTTTATTTAATATCGTGCTTGGTGGATTAACAATGCACGCTATTGAGTTAATCAGAAGCTATGGCGTTTCCAATGCTAGTACAATGTGGAGTCTTGCATTGGGATTCAGTGTATTGGGTAGGATTTCCTTTGGGCTGATGTCAGACAGGATGTCCAAAAAGCTGCTGGTTTTTATTACCTGGGTTCTGCTCTTTGTCGGTTTTGGATCTGTTATGTTTATAGCAGGGAATCAGCTTCTGGTATGGGGTTTTGTCGTTTGCTACGGGCTGGCAATTGGTTCATTTGTAACTCTAATTCCTCTTTTTGTGGGTGATCTTTTTGGAGTTGAACATTTTAGTAAACTCATTGGTATAGTCGGGCTTATGCAGGTTCTTGGTTTATCTGTGGGTTCTGTTCTGTTAGGTAAAATTTATGATACTAATCAGTCATACGAACTTGCAGTAATGATTATTATAGGAATTGCCCTGGCTGGTGCTCTTGTTACCATGGTGATCAGTAAACCTGAAAGATAGGCTGAACAGGATTATAATCTATAATTGAATTTTCAGAGGGCACTCTGCAATGGTTATCGGGCAGAGTGCCCTTTTTATTCATCTGCCGGACTTCAAATAAAATTCAAAAATTCCTTTAAGAGACATAATAATTGCTTAATCTGATAATGAAAATTGTCGAAGTATTATTATAACCTGAATTTTAATTGATTGTCATGAATATGAAAAAAATAATTATTATAATAATATTGCTTACAACATTATCATCTGCTTTAACAGCAGCATCTGGCCTAAAGCTTCATGAACTTACCAGTATTGATTACACAAAAAATGAAACTCTTCAATCAATAAGAAAAGATATAAAAGACTCAATCTTTACTGTGATGAGCAAAAGGGACAGTGCTAATTTACCTGAGCTTAAATTTTATAAATATAAAGTAAAGCAGGATGAGAGTTTCTGGATAGTCCTTTCAAAGAGCGGACTTGACATGGATACTTTAATTTCAGTAAATAATCTTACATCTCCATATCAGGTTGGCCAGGGTACGATTTTATTTATTCCTAATATGAGAGGGGTAGTTGTAACAGGGGATGATAAAGAGGGCCTTGCAAGAATACTTTCAGAGAGCAGGGTTGATATTGATTATGTAAAAAGTGTTAATAAAAGTGAAAATCTTGATAAGGATTTTATTTTTATCCCATGCGGCAAGGTGTCAAATCTTGAAAGGTCAATGTTTTTAGGTTCAGCTTTTCTCTCTCCAATTAAAACAGGAAAAACCACTTCCAGATTTGGAACAAGGAGAGACCCTTTTAATGAAAACAGATTCCGGTTTCATAGGGGTGTGGATATTGGCTGTCCCATTGGTACAAACATATATTCAGCCAGGGCTGGAATAGTCACCTTTGCAGGCTATGCTGATGGTTATGGAAAACTCGTTATACTTGAGCATGAGCATGGGTACACAACCTATTATGGGCATTTAAGCAGATTTAATATTAAAGAGGGAGACAGGGTTGGGGCAGGGCAGAGTATTGCATTGTCAGGAAATACAGGGAGAACAACCGGTCCTCATCTGCACTTTGAAATAAGGCGTCATGGCAGAGCGCTTAATCCTCAGACATTCATAAGGGGTATTCACAAATAGTTTTACTTATTTATAGATTGTGCAATTACTTCAAGAAGCTCCTTTACAGCATCTGAAATCAACACCTTCTTTATTGTTTCACCTCTGGCAAAAATATGCATGTAACCGCTTCTGCTGCCTGCAATTCCAAAATCAGCTTCTTTAGCTTCTCCCGGGCCATTAACCTCACATCCCATTATCGCAACAGTAATGTGCATATTTTTTTCTTTAAGAATTTTTTCAAAGTTAAGAAGTATTTCCTCTTCAGCCTTCTGTGCGATTAAAAGAAGATCAATATTTGGAGAAGTGCGTCCGCATGTGGGGCATGAAATAATTTTAAGAGGAGAGTATTTAAGGGAAAGTGATTCCAGTATTTTTTTCCCTGCTTCTATTTCATGAACAGGGTCCCCTGTCATGGATACGCGAATTGTATCTCCAATTCCCTGTAAAAGCATATGTCCAAGAACAATGGAGCTTTGAACAAGACATGACATGC
>CAZYPA010000042.1:0-19213 GCA_964649175.1 uncultured Leptospirales bacterium
CCTATTCAAAAGATACCATGACATTTGTTGTGACCATAAATTATAATCTCAGGATTAATTGATTTGGAAAGCATTTCTGCGCTTACTGTTAATTCACTTTATCAAACCTTCCTTATACTTATAAAAACCCTGCCTGTAATTTTTATTACATTAGTTATCACAGGTTTTCTTATAGAAAGGGGATACCTTACAAAAATATTTTATTTTACAACTCCCCTTATAAGCAAAATAGGACTTCCCGGAGAAACTTCAGCAGCCTTTATTGCTTCCTTTGGCTCAGGGCTTTCTGCAGGCACTATTCTTTCCAAACTTTATAGTGATGGTAAAATTACCGCTTCACAGATGATCCTTGCTGCACAGGTGAACACTTTGCCGGTTTTTATCAGGGAAACGTTCACAAGATTTATACCAGTAATAATTCCTATTCTGGGGCTCCTTCCAGGCCTTATATATACAGCTGCGTTTATATTTTCAGGATTGTTTAAACTTTTGCTCATAATAATTGCCGGTGTTTTTTTGAAAAAATTTTCTGATAAAAATATATCTCATGAGGAGCAAGGTTCAGGGCAGATCGTGGATCTGGTTCATGGCCCTGTGACTTTTGATGAGCTGCGGACTTTGCTGCTCAAGGCTGGAGCTGATTTTATCAGAATAGCAAGGTTGATGATTATTGCAACATTTATAATTACATTTGCCTCTGGTGCTGGTCTCCTTTCTGCCTTTGAAAAAATGGTGGCCCCTTTTATGGCTTTTATAGACATGCCTGAAAAAATGGTTGCTCCTGTGCTTGCCTATGTTGGCCACTCTACAGCAGGGGGGTATATTATTGGAGCCATGTATAAAAACGGCTCAATAGATTTATACATTGCTGCAGTATCTGCTTTGGCAGGGAATATGCTGTCATTCCCCATGTTTCTTGTCAGATCATCAATGGCAAGGAATATGGCTATCTATGGTGCAAGGTTTGGTGCAATTCATGTTTTTATTACATTCATAACAGGGATTACTGCCAGGCTTATTTTTTTATTTATTGTAATTACAGCTTTCAGGTGTTTATAATATTATTTTTTCAATGTTCTGATTTATAAATTATGTTTTGTATTCTTTATAAGGGTTCTGCCTTATATATTCTACAATTCTATGATAAGCATTTTCATTACGGATTATGATGTCATAATAATTTCGCTGCCAGATTTTTTCACCACGGGTATTTCTTATTGTGTTGATTTTTGTTGTTACTGATGATTTATATCCGGAAATAAATGATGATATTGATTTTGGTAATCGTTTTGTTATACCCGTATTAACGTTATTGTTGTATGACGTACGGGTAGGGTCGCATGGTGTACCCGTTTCTTTTATAAAAATAATTGACATTAGCTCCATATAGAAGTTAATTAATTAAAACTTTATTTATTGCAGGCTGTGCTGATAAAAAAATAAATTGAATATTTCTAACGATTTTTAATTATTAATCAGCACTAGTGTTCGGGTTTAATAATAATAAAATAAACCGGGGATAAAGGTAATGAAAATTGTTAAATGGACTGGAATATTTTTTGGAGCTATTTTGTTTCTCATTATTGCAGCAGGTATTGCTGTAATGGCGATTATTGATAAGCCTTTTATTGAATCAATGATGGAAAAGGGACTTAACAGGCAGGTTCGCATTAGTGAAGTAAATGTGGGAATTCTTTCTGCAGTATCAGGTATTGAAGTTAAAGATGTAAAAATTTCAAATTACAAATCTCCGGTTTCTCTTGAAGCCTTAAAGGATAAACCTGTTGCAGATAATGATGTGTTTGCTCAAATGGGCTCGCTTAATATTAAACTTTCATTCCCGCCTCTGCTTCAAAAACGGGTTGTTATCAATGAGTTAATGCTTTATAATCCTGTAGTAAATATAGTAAGGTATAATAGCGGAGCATTTAACTTTTCCGATCTTCTTGTTCAAAAAGAGATGACTCCAGAGGATAAGGCGGAGCTCGAAAAAAAGATGAGGGAGGATGCAGCTAAACCACAGGATGAAAAACCTCTTTCTGCAGATGATCTCCCTGTAGCGCTTACTGCAGGCTCACTTGGTATGCAGGATGGTACAATAAATTTTATTGACAAAAGATCCGGGCAAAAATTGCAGATTTATAATGTTACTGCAAAGGTTTATGATATAAATATCGATCCTGCTGATCTGGAAAAGTCGAATAATGTTTCAATTAAATTTTTTACCGGTATAAAAACTGTGGGGAGACAGGAATCCGGGAGTGTGGAATCCTTTGATATAAGCCTTGAGCTCAACGGGAGAATGATTCCCTTTGATAAAAAAACGCGTTTGCTCAATCCGGAAATATCTATCAAAGCAGGGTCTCCCTATGGTAAAGCAACAGGGCTGCAGATTTTTAATGAAATGATGAATGTGGAGCAGCTGGAAAAATATTCTGGCAAACTCGACTTTCTGGGTAAAGAGATGAGCTGGGAAAAGGGCTTTGTGAATATTCATTTTAAAGATAATGTTGTTACTCTTGAAGAGGGTACAATTTCTACAAATGACTATGCTTTGTTATTTGGAGGAAGAATTAATATTAATAATATGGGACTTGACCTTGCAGCTGATATAACTCTTGCAGAAAAGAATACTGCAAAGCTTAAAGCGCAGATAGCAAAGGGGGCTGACAAGCTGATTACAGGGAAATCCAGGGAGTATGTCACAGCTGAAAAGGTTGCTGATGTGGCACTTAAGCCCATGCTTAATGAAAAAGAGGAAATATATTTAAAATATGGAATCAAAGGTACAGTATCTAAGCCTCTGGTTAATCTGCTTCAGCCTCAGCTTGGCTCATTAAATGATTTGGTTAAAGATGCCATTAAGGAGGCAGGAGGGGAGGCTGTAAGTCAGGTAAAGGATGCAGCAAAGGATAAGGCGGTTCAAAAGATTGATGATAAAAAGGATGATGTAAAATCGAAATTAAAGAATAAATTATTTTAGTACTTCAGGGGAACCCTGTAATACTATTGTTACAGTGGTTCCCTTATACTTTTTGCTTTCAATATTTATTTCACCATTAATTTTTTTCATAAATTCTCTGCACAGAATAAGTCCCAGGCCTGAGCCTTTTTCGTTTTCAGTTCCCATTGTTGAATTTATCTGTGAAGAAGATAGTAAAAGATCAATCCTGTCGCTTTCTATCCCTTTCCCATTGTCACTTATTGATATTATAACTTTATCTGTTCCATCCATGTGTGTATTAATTTCTACAACGCCTTTTCTATATGAAAATTTTATAGCATTGGAAATCAGGTTTCTTAATATAAAGCGTAGTATATTTGGATCTGCAATTACGTAAATATCTTCCGCTAATTCTGAAATTATTTTTATTTCTTTATCCTTTGCCATGCCAGATAAGAGCTTAATATTTTCAGATATAAGAGGAGAAAGGTGGATTCTTTCCATATTTACAGGGAGATTATTCATTTGAGACTGAGCCCATAATAACAGGTTTTCTAAAAGCCAGTAAATATTTTTTGAATTTGTATGTGCCTCTTTCAGAAACTCATTTGTTTCTTCTCTGGTCATGGATTTATCTTTAAGAATTAATTCAATCAATGCAGAGAATGAGCTTAAGGGACCCCGTAAATCGTGTGCTATTATTGAAAAGAATTTATCTTTAGTATTGTTAAGTTCGTTTAAATTATTTAAAAGGCTGATAAGTTCAGTTACATCTGTGTGGGTCCCAACAATGTGTGTAAACTTATTTTTTTCTTTATCAAATTCTTTAATGGCCCTGAGAAATATGAGCCTCCATTCTCCATTTTTATGTTGCATTTTATTTATAATTTCAAATTTTTCAACAGTGTCTGACATATATTTTTTAAACAGCTGCTTTGTTTTTTCTTTATCTTCAGGGTGAATAAGGGTTTCCCAGGTTTGTTTATTATTTTCTAATTCATCAGGCTCATATCCCAGCATAGTTTTCCATCTTGGTGAATAGTAAATATGGTTTGTACGAATGTCCCAATCCCATATTCCGTCATTTGTACTTCTAAGGGCAAGGCTAAATCTTTTTTCACTTTTTTGCAGATTTTTTTCAGCAAGTTTATAAAATGAAATATCATGACAATAACATCTGAACCTGTTGTCAGAAAGGCTTTTTATGCACACTTCGTAATGTCCGGTTGTGACAGGATAATAGAATTCAAAAACAGGTGCGCTTTTCCCCTGAAGTATTGAATATATTTTTTGTGCTAATGCAGGGTCATTGTCAGGGAAAAGGGTGTTATAGTACTTTCCCTGTATGGTGTCACATACCTGACCTGTTGTTTTACAAAAATTCCTGTTTGCAGCAATAAATTTAAAATCAACAGCCTTTTGATTTTTATCTAAAATGAGTTCGCATTCAGCAAAACCTGTTATCATTTCATGGAATAGATTTATCCGTTCAGTCCTTTCCTTGTCCAGGGACTTCTCAAGAGTCTTTATTTTGGATTCAAGTTCCTTTATGTATTCAGTATTGTTAATTTGTCTGGTCATAGTTTTAATATAATCAATATTTATATATATTTTCTCAAATAATTATTATAAAAAATCAGCATTTTTTAGGTCCGATTCTTTTCAGTTAATCCCTATATGATGGAGTTTTTTTTAATACATTCAATCTATTTTATTATGATTTGTCAAAGAATATATAGTCTTTTGTAAATTTTGATATAGGCTCTGACCCCTGGTTATAAAATTCAGGTATTTTGGCATGAGGCTCTGACCCTGGAGCTTGACCCTGGGGCTGAATTTGATTTTTATTAAAAGTTTAGGTCGGTCGAGGCTCTGACCCCTTTTATTTGTTTTAATAGAAGAGGTTCCTGAATAATTTAGAAAGAGAAATTAATTTTAAAAATATAGTAATTTTTTTTTGACTATTCATATTTATACTTATATTATCAAATTATAAGAGGCTATAGGATACTATTAAAATAATTTATTTAAAGGAGAACTATTATGCTTAATCTGATTTCTGATAAATTAGTGGAACTTGTTGAAAAACATGCTGATGTGATTATAAAAAGATGGATTACCAGTCTTCTTGCTGATGAATCTACCTCCTCTTTTACCACTCAAAATATAAAATTTGTGGAAAAAAAGGCCAAGGATGTTCTTAAAAGCCTTGGACAATGGATAAGCTATGCAACATCCAAAGAGGAGATAGAGAAAAGATACAATAAAGAGGGCATGGAGCTATTTGATATGGGCATACCACTCTGTGAAGTTCACAGATCTAATGTGGTATTAAGACGGATATTATGGATTTTTGTTGTAAATGAGAGCCCCTTTGAATCAGCTTTTCAGCTTCACCAGATGCGTGAACTTAATGACAGGGTGGTTTTGTTTTTTGACAGGGCTGAATACTATACAATACGCGGTTATTTTGAGGCTATGCACAACAAAGCAAAGGAGCTTTTTAGTGCAAGTGATGAACAGCTTGAAGAGCTCTTTATAGAGAATTCTTTTTATAAAGAAAAATAAAAAGAAAGGCTTGATAAAGTACTCATCTTCTATTAATAGGGAGGGAGTTACTACAAATTGGCAGGTGATTTTCATGAAGGATTATATGAACATATTAGTAGCTTTGAAGTTTATTGAAGAGCCTGATGATCTTCTTAACAGTGCTCTTCAGGTTGCTAATAAATATAATGCTAAAATTTATCTCCTCCATGTTCTTCAGGATATGCCTCATCTTTCATTTTATTCTGATTCCTACAAGTACTGGGTAGAGTTTAGGGACGCTGCAGTTCAGGATACAATCAGGCAGATGACAAAGTATATTGATACTCTTTCCTGCGAATTTAAAGAAGTTGAGTCCCTTGTTGTTGTTGGTGAGCCTGTTCAGGCTATACTTAAAGAAGCTGATAGGGTTGATGCAGATCTTATTATTGTGGGGAATCGTGCCTTGAGCGGTTTTAAACACTTGCTCAATCAGAACATAGGTGAAAAAATAGTAAGGCTTTCAAAAAGGCCAGTGCTCAGCTTTTATATTGGAGAAGAGTGAAAAGAAAAAACTCCTGGAGTAAATTATGCTGGAAAAAGAAAAAAATATTTTAAGGGGGAAAACAGTATTAATAATTGATGATGAGGAACAGATACGGGAAATAATTGCTGAAATCTTTAGAATGGAGGGGATTGAACCTCTTTTGGCAGCTGATGGTGATGAAGGAATAAAACTTTTCCAGGAGAAAATAGATGCTGGAGGAAAGGTTGATTGCATTGTTGCAGACCTTACAATCCCTGATGGCATGGGTGGAAAGGAAGCAGTGGAGATTTTAAGGAACAGGGGAGTTTCTTTTAAAGCTATTGTTACTTCAGGATACAGCCTGGACCCTGTTGTTTTAGGGTATAGGAAATTTGGGTTTGATGCCTCTATAACCAAACCCTTTTCAATTCATGAGTTGATTGCCCTTTTAAAAGAGCTTTTGTAATATAATTTTAATAAAGTTTTAAAAGGCCTGGTTTTTAAAAATCAGGCCTTTTTGTTTTATTTTATTATTTTTAAACTTCAGAATAATTAATCTTTTTTCATGCAAATATTTTTTCCAGTATTACCTTTGTTATCATATAAGTTGGCTTTATTCCCTCTTCTCCAAGTGACCCTGAGGACAGGGTTTGTCCGCTAATAAGAGGGTTGTCAGAAGCATAATAGGCGTAACGTACTTTTGTATCTGCAGGGATGTGTCCCCTTATAATTGAGGCAGTTATGGCTCTGTGGTAATGACCTCCTTCCATTTCAAGGCCTATTGCTTTCCAGCTTGTTGTTTGAAAGCGTTCAAGAACATCCTTGTTTTGAAGGGATGTTCCAAGCACTGTTACAATGGGGCCTGTGTACACAGGAATTGATGCGTCAAAATCATCCTTTGTAAGATCATTATTGACTATATAATTATGGGGATTCCCTTCAAATACATGGGCAGATGCAAGCATAATATCTCCTTTTTTACCAGGCAGTATTCCTGCTTTGCCCATTATGGAAATTGACTGGTAATTCAAAACTATGGTTTCATCTTCAATATGAAAAGGGCTTAAAAGCTCTTCCATTGTTTCATATGCCTGTGCTCCAAAGGCGTAATCCATAACTATAATTACAGGGTTATTACTTTTTTTATTAATTTTGATATCAGGATGGATAGGCATGCCAGTAATTTTTTCCAGGTCTATTATTTGGCAATCAATATAAAATCCGGAAGTATCTAAAAGTTCAGTTAAACCATGGCTTAGGGCAAAATTTTTTACTTCATCCCTGTATTCTCTGGTATCAGCAATAAAATCGTATAAATTTTTTCCCTTCCCAATATCTTTAGGATTCAATGCAGCATATGAATAGATGGAATTAATAACACTGTGCATATTTGCACTTATAACATGTATTGGCCGGTCTTTAAGGCCCAGGCTGTAAAGGGTTTTTTTGATCATTTCGGCCCAGGATCTGCCGTATTTATGTCTTCCTATAAGGTCTCGTAAAGAGGGGGTAAATGATATTGTAAGCATGTCCTCTCTTATTGTTGCATCTTTCAAGGCTCTGTATCCAAGGTTGTAAATAATTTTAAAGAGTCCATTGTTGGCTTTTTCATTTTTTCGGGTATTGTTCAGATTGGTATATGCTTCACATGTTTCGTTAAAAGTTCGGCCAAGAATAATACTTAGATTCCATAGTGCCCTGTCAAGTTCGGGCCCGGTTATTTCATCTGTTTTGATGTTTTTTTCAAGAAGCTCCCATTCAGGTGTAAGCCTTCCGGTTCCATCTTCCATTTGATTTTTAATTTTATGTGCTTCAATGTTAAGAAAAGTCAGGTGTGTAAGGATATCGTATATTTCGCTTATTCCTCTTGTTACTATAAAGCTCATTTCTTTTTCACTGACCCTGAATGATACACGCCGTCTTTTTAAGGGAATAATTTTTTCAAATGATGTACCTGCAAAGCTTTCTTCAGATGTAAGCACAATACGGCTGCATTCCTCTATGCCCCTGGGAAGCCTGTCCATTATGTATTCAAGGCCTTTCAGCTCAATAATTCGGGGATCATTCATTGTGCCATATATTTCAGGTGAAAGAGCTTTCAGGCTTTCCTCAAGTGTCTGTCCTGATCTCCCTGATGGCTTATAATATCCTCTTAAAGCAAGAGCATCAACTGTGGTTTTAAATGTTCTTATTGCTATGCGCCCTTTTTGAGCTTTTGTTAATTCTTTCAATTTGGTGTTCCTTTTTAAATGAATAATCTATGTGAAGTATTTATATGTTAGAATTATTCTTCCCCTGTCAATGATAAAGGGTGAAAGCATGGATTTTTCTTTGAGCATAAAATATATAGAATTAATATAAAATTAGCGGGTTAAATTAATTTTATTTTAAGTCTTGACTATATTTGCTGTTTTTTTTATGGAATAGTATATGCAGATTGAATCAATTTACTTTATTTTTGATTTTAAAAAATTCGTGTAATAAAGTAATTAATATTATATTCACAGGATAAAACAATGAAACAAAAACCTGAACTTTCACAGGAGCAAAAATTGTCTCATCAGCTTAGTATGCAGCTAATGAACATAGGGCAGTCTGTTCTAGAGATTAATAGTGATTACAAACATTCCCTAAGCAGACAGGCAAACGAAAGGGTGCGTCAGGCTGCGGAAATTCTTCTTGAAGTAGCAAAGGAAAACATGACTGAGTTAACAGCTGAACGAATGAAGAACTGGGAAGAGGAAAGAGATAAAGAGCGTATGAAAGTCACCTCCAGGCAGGAAGGCTGGGAAAAAATGACTGCTGAAGAAAATGCTCTATTTAAAAAAGAAGTGCTGGCCAGATGCCACAGGGGTTTTGGTGGCGGACAGGTTTAAATTTTCTTGTGTCAATTTGTTTATAGTCTTTAAAAGCTCCTGAAAAAGCAAGAGGCTTTATTTTGCTTTAAAATCCCTTACAGATCTATTGTCTGTAAGGGTTAAAATTTTAAGCGTCATTAACTTCTCTTTAAAAAACTTATATAAAACTTCACACAATTTGTAATATTCTCTATTGATATAGACTCATTGTTCCCGTGAATAGTCCCCAACTCCTCTTTGGTCATTTGAACAGGAGAAAAGCGATATACATGAGAGCATATTTTATGGTATGATCTTGAATCAGTACAGGCTGCCATTAAATAGGGTGCTACAACAGCATCTCCCCATATTGTTAATATTGCATCCTTTAATCTGTCAAAGCCTTCATCAACTTTGCTCACAGTTGAGGGGTTGTGGCCGTATAGAACTCTGGTTTCAACTCGCGGATCATTGATCTTTTTCTCAATAGCAGATACAGCTGTTTCAACGGTTTCCCCTGTTAATATTCTCAGGTTCATTCCTATTTTGGCCTCAGGAGGCAATACGTTTATTTGTCTGCTCCCTGACATCATTGTAAAGGCTGCTGTTGTTTTAAACATTGCAAGAAATTCACCGCCTGATTTTTTTGCTATAATTTTAACTACAGGAAGAAAAAGCCAGAGGTTGGCAAATATTACTTTAATTGCAAAGGATTCGGAATGTCTGGCAATAGTGTCAAATAGCATCTTAACACTATCAGTGAGTTTAAGCTTAAAAACTCCGCTTTTGTTAACTCTGCACACAGCTTCAGAGAGTATTGTTACAGGAGTGTCATCCGGTGGTGCAGAAGCATGTCCGCCCTTTGATGTTGCTGAGAGTTCCAGAGAAAGATAACCCTTTTCAGCTATACTTACAACAGCACTCCTTTTTTTTACTCCTGGAAAAATATCTTCAACAACAGCGCCTCCCTCATCAATTACAATTGCAGGTGTAATTTTTTGTTTTGCAAGATGTTCTACTATTGCATCAGCACTTCCGCCTATAATTTCCTCATCACCTGCAAATGCAAGATAGAGGTCATTTTCAAATTCGTGTTTATTCCCAAGGAGATATTCACAGGCTTCCATTATTCCGCAGAGGCTATGTTTGTTGTCCAGGGCACCCCGTCCCCAGATTCTTCCTTTAGTTACTTTCCCTGAAAAGGGCGGGTGGGTCCATTCTCCATCAGCTGGTACAACATCATAATGGGACATGAGCACAGTAGGGGAGGCAGATGATTTCCCTTTAATTTTAAAGAGTATTCCGCTTGCGCCATGTTCGCTTATTTTTGAGGCTTTTATTACTCTGGGATATCTGGCTTTGATATATTTTATAAAGTCAGAAAATGCTTTCAGGTCAACTTCTTCTTTGTTTACGCTCGATATTGTTTTAAACTGAAGCATCTTTGACATGGACTCAGTGATCCGTTTAGTGTCAGGTTTATCTTTGATTTTTTCTGTTTCCGGCTGAGGTTCAGGCTTGAATCTGCATGCACGAATAATAACAGTGACTGTTACTAAAAGTATAATTATTAGTAAAAAAATCCATGGTAACATGATATTGCCTCTTTTATAATTTTCCTGTTTTATACAAAATCTTTGCTGAGACTATTGATATAATACATCCCAGCGGAACAAAAATTCCCACAAGGCCTGCAACTGCACCCGGATTAATGAAAAGCGGGAGAAGCAGGAAAAGTGTAACCATGAAAATTACAGGAGCTGCTGCGATTTTCCAGCTTTTGGAAATATAAACCACACCCAGAGCACCAAAAAGTGCAGGCACAATATTATCAAAAGCGGGTTTAAGTGCTGGTGATTCAAGAATTGGCGTGAGAGGAATTAGCATTAGTGCTCCTGCTGCTATAATTATGGTTGTTATTATGCTGCTTGAAGCAATGGCAATTGTAGAAACAACATCACCTTGCTCAGTTCCCATTTTCACATCCAGAGCCTGCATTGCATTTATTGCTGCAGGAACCTTCAGGTTTGTAAGGTTTCCTGTAACAAACCCAAGATATGAGCCACCGCTTCCCAGCATTGGCGTAAAGGTGAAAACCTCAATGGTTGTAACTGTCCAGAAAATAATAGCTGTAGCTGCAAATCCCTTCATGAAATCTGCTGCCTCAGGCCATACACCTAAAACAATGCTTACTGTAAGGGGGAGTGAAAACATTGTAAAGAGTGCTCCAAGCATCCAGAGACGTCCCCAGAAGTGTATTCTTTCACTATAGGTGTTCATTTATCTTACCCCCAAAAATGTATAGAAAATAGCCATGAGCATAGAGCCTATCATGGCAAAGGGGATGGCATAGCTTTTAAGCCACTCCTGTTTATACTTATTAACAAAGATGCCGCATATAACCATAATAAGGGCTGATGTAATAAGGGTCAGTATTGCTGTTATTGATATGTAATAACCTTCAATTAGGGGGCTTATCCTTGGAGCAAGAACATAGCCGAGAAAGGCGGATATCATGCCTAAAAACATGGCATTCATAAAATGTTCTCCCCAATCCTTATCCCTCTGGTGAATGCTCAATACACCGGATTGTATTTTCTTTAAAAAAAGTGGAATAATAATGAGAGGCGGAATTATTCCAAGAGTCATAACCCAGATCACAGTAACAATAACCTGATGGCTTGAAACAGTATCACCCATGGAAAGCCCAAAAACACCGCTTATCACATTAACAGCAGCAGGGAGCTCATAGGTAACAGCCCCCAGTACGCTTAAGCGTATCCAGGGGATAATTATCCCTAAGGATTTGGCAAGTGTTACCAGGCCAAGAAGAATAGCCACTGATGGGGCTATGCTGAATATCATTGATGAAGTTATTGTTTTGTTTATATCTTTTTGAGATATGCCAAGCTCACGTGCCCTGGCAGAGGCTTTAACAAGAAAGAAGATTGATTGGCTTATTACAAATGTCATTACAAAACCCGCAAGGGCGTACATCCACCAGCTGGTTAAAAATTCCATAGGGTTCTCTCCAGTAAGAGATTTTTTATTATACTGTTTTTACTTGTTTGATGAAACTTAGTATTTTAATTTTTCCAATTAGTCAATAGCTTTTCATCTTTATGAAATAATTTTAGTTGCTTAGACCCCATCTCCCTAACCCTCTTCCCCGTAACAGAGAAGAGGGGATCGTGACATGAATTTTCTTTAGATATTGAATTATTAGTTTCATGAGTCTAAAAGTTTTATGTAAAACTGAACATTTTATGATACAAAGCCTTCTCCATTGTGGGGAAGGCGCGGCAGTGCCGGGATGGGGTCAGAGCAGGTTTGGAAATGCTCTATTTTTCTATGATTAAGGTTGACAATATATTTTCAGCAGTGCATAATAATTGAAATCTGATAAGGATGATTATTATGGAAATTACCTGGTATGGAACAGCATCCCTTAAAATAGAATCTGAAGGCTCTGCAGTTTTGCTCGATCCTTATATTTCCCGTAATGCGGCACTTCTTCCAATTGTATCATCGGATCTTGAAAATATAAATGCTTTGCTTTTAACACATGGTCATTTTGATCATGCTGCTGATATTCCATCTTTAGTTTATGATAAGCAGGTTCCGGTATATGCTTCTGCTGAAACTGTAAAGGCTTTATCTAAACGTGAGGAGTATGTATCTATTAATTTTAATTCCGTTTTGCCTGGTAAAACATATAAAGCCGGGAAACTGTTAGTAACACCCTATCAGGCCAGGCATGTAAAATTTGACATTCCTCTTATAGCAAAAACAGTGTTGCGAATTTTCAAAAGTTTGGCCTTTACTATTAAACCGCTTGCAGGTGTAATATCAGATTTCTTTAAATATCCTGAGGGAGAAATATTTGCCTGGGAAGTTAAGTCAGGAAAGGGGAGTGTACTTATTTTTGGAAGCATGGGGTTTGCAGATGGTGTAGAATATCCTAAACCTGATCTCCTTGTTTTGCCTCTTCAGGGACATAGCCGTATTTTTAATATAGCTCTTGAAGCTGTAAGCAGGATAAATCCTTCTGCTGTAATGCTTGATCATTTTGACGATTCTTTTCCTCCTGTAAGTGATACAATTGATGCTAATGCTTTTGTTGATTTATTAAAGGAGAAGTTTCCGGATGTAAAAGCATTTGTGCCTCGTCACAGGAATAAAATTAAAGTGTTTTAATAAAAAGAATTTCTGTTGACTTTTAAATATCACGGTTATTGTTATAGAATATTCTTATGTCATATTCTGGAGGTAATTTAATGGTTTCTTTCCTCTTAACTATTCCTGCTGATAATAAGCCTGGAGCTCTTGGCAGAGTCACTGCTCTTCTTGGTAAAGAGAAAATTAATATAAGGGCTGTTACTATAACTTCTTTTGGTGATAATGGTTATTTTAATCTTGTTGTTGATGATCCTGAAGGAGCGCATTCAGCTCTTAACAAAGCAGGGATAAAAAATGATCTTAAAAAGGTTATTGCAGTTCTTATTGAAGATAAACCGGGTAGCCTTGATCATCTTATAAATCTGCTTTATGAAAATGGCATCAATGTTGAAAATGCCTGTGGCTTTGTTCTGGAAAGCTCAAGAAAAGCAGTTTTTGTTGTAGATGTTGATAAGCTTGATGAGGCTCTTAAGCTTCTTGAAAAAGAAAAGTTTAAGACTCTTGATCCTGAGGCTCTTAATGCAGTTGAACCTTTTCATTATATGAAATATTAAATCAGGTTGAATTAATTTTTTATATTTATTTCAGATTATCGGGAAAGGTTCAATTCTTAAAATTCTTGTCTATCCATTTTTTTTCGCACTCGGCCCCCTAAATCCCCCAATAGGGGGACTTGATAAATTCTGTTTACGTTTTTATTTTTTAATGTTGAATTATTAGTTTCATAATCTGTAAGTTTAAAGTGTAGCCTGGAGTTTTATGATACGATTCCCTCTTCTCCTTGAGGGGAAGAGGGTTAGGGAGATGGGGTCTGGGCGAAGCCGGGGGTTTGGTGACTTTTTTGTGATTTTTTTCCGGTTACCATCTGCCTGTTACTTTACAAAGCCTGGAAGGAAAAGGGCTATTTGTGGAAAAGGAATAAGCAGAAGTGTGGCAATTATAAGTGCTATGAGCATTGGCACAACACCCCTGAATATCATCTCTAATGGAACATCTCTGGCTACTCCGCTTACTACATAAACATTAATTCCAACAGGGGGTGTTATTACTCCTATTTGTGTAATCATTACAATAAGCACTCCAAACCATATAGGGTCATAACCAAGGTGAAGTATGACTGGGTAAAAGATTGGTATAGTAAGCATTATAAGTGCAAGTGCGTCAATGAAGCATCCCCCTATAAAATAAACAGAAATAATCATAAGCATTATAACAGCCTTGTGAACATCCAGTCCTGCAATCCAGTTAGCAATATCAAAGGGTATTCTTGATACTGCAAGAAAATGGCCAAATACCGTTGCACCTGCTACTATTACCATTATCATACATGATATTCTTGTTGTTTCATTAAGGGCTTCTCTAAAGCCTGCCCAGCTTAGTTTTTTTTGTAAAACTGATATTAGCAGGGTTCCAAAAGCTCCTACTCCTCCAGCCTCAGTGGGTGTGAAAATACCTGCAAAAAGACCTCCCATTACCATTGTGAACAGAATAATTATTTCAACAAGCCCTGACAGAGATTTGATTTTTTCTTTAAAAGTTGTTTTGGGTCCAGGAGGGCCCAGTTCAGGGTTAATTTTAGTCCATATTAAGATTGCAGCTATAAACATGAATGTAAGCAGTATTCCTGGGATAATTCCTGCAACAAAGAGCTTTCCTATGGATTGCTCAGTCATTATTCCATATACAATAAATACAACACTGGGTGGGATGAGTATTCCCAGGCTTCCCCCTGCTGCTACTACTCCTGTTGCAAAACTTGCTTTGTAATTATACCTCTTCATTTCAGGAAGTGTGGCAGTTGCCATGGTTGCAGCAGTGGCATTTGATGAGCCACAAATAGCAGAAAAGCCTGCACAGGCACCTACTGTTGCTATTGCGAGCCCTCCCGGGAGCCAGCCAATGAACTTGTATGCTGTATCAAACATCCTTGTACTTATACCTGAATGATAGGCAAGCTGTCCCATGAGTACAAATAAAGGAACTACTGTAAGGCTGTATGATGAAAAAACTGAATAAATATCACTGGCAACTAATTTGAGCGCTGCATCAAATGATACAACTGATGCGAATCCAAAAAAACCTATGATTGCCATTAAAAATCCTACTGGAATTCCTGTAAAGAGCAGGACAACAAGGGTTATTATGCCGATTAAACCAGCTGCTGTTGGTGTCATATTCTATAAGCCCTCTTTACTGATTTGATTAAATTTAAAAAAAGATATATGGAAAGAAGGAGACAGCCTAGTCCAATTCCTGCTACAAATGGATAGTTGGGTATTTTTATAGTAAGTGATACCTCTCCAGCTGCTTTCAGGTTACCTGCCAGGAGAAAGCTTTGCCAGCCGAGAATTGCAAAAAAAACACCTCCTGCCATATTATTAAAAATGTCTATATAGGGTTGTATTTTTTCAGGAAGTTTCTGATAAACCAGGTCAACAGCAATGTGTCCCTGTTCTACTGTTGTATATGCCAGGGAGAAGGCTATTACCAGAGTTCCAAGGAGGCTTACTATATCATAGGCTCCAGGCAATGATATTTTGAATAGTCTCATTGTTATGTCTATGATTATAACCAGCATTATCATTACTACTGCTGCTGCTGATATTATATTGAATTTATCAGCTATTTCTTTGACAAGGTATTCAATTTTTTTCATCATCTGCATTATCCATAAGCAAGATTTTTGGCCGCAAAGAAAATATATTTTCTTTGCGGATTTATCTTTTTGTTGACCTATTTTTTTATGAGCTTTTGAAGTTCAGATAGGGCTTTTTCACCAGGAAGATCTATTTTTTTCATTTCCTGGACATATTCATCAAGTATGGGCTTTACTGCTTTAACCCATTTTTTGTTTTCATCAGAGTCAAGTTCTATAATATCATTTTCCAGACTTTTCGTATATTCCAATCCTTGCCTGTCTGCACTGTCCCAGGCTTCACCATGAACCTTTATCCACCTTTCATTTACCTCTGTGAAAATATCTTTTATATCCGTCGGGAGAGCTTCCCATTTATTTTTATTCATTACAACATACATGCCGGTTGTGTAGCCTATATCCACACAATTTGTTGTGTGACTTATTACTTCTCCCTGTTTCCAGCCCTTAAGGGATTCAACAGGAGCGAATGTTCCATCTACCACACCCCTTTGAAGTGCTTCGTAAGTTGAGCCTTGAGGCATGGCAACAGGTATTCCGCCAAGTGCTGTGACGACTTTTGCACTTAAGCCTGTTGATCTTATTTTAAGTCTTTTCATATCCTCCATTGATTTAACCGGTTTTTTTGTGTGAAGCAGGCCTGGTCCGTGCGCATGCAGATAAAGCACCTTCACATCAGTTAGTTCAGTTGGCTGCATTTTTTTATACAGTTCATTTGCTGCGATTGTTGCTGTCATTCCATCAGGATAACCAACAGGCAGATCAAGAACTTCCATTAAAGGGAAGCGGCCCCTTGTATATGCAAAGCAGGACATCCCAATGTCAGCAATTCCAGATACAACGCCATTATAGGTTTCATCAGCAGTTGTGAGTGTGCCTCCTGGAAACATGTTTATTTTTATACGGCCGTCTGATTTTTTTTCTATTTCTTTTGCCCAGTTTTCAGCAGCTATGGCTTGAGCATGGGTGGCAGGAAAAAAAATGCTATAGGAAAGGGTTGTTATTTCGCTGGTTCCGTTTTGTTTACAGCCTGAAAATATTGATGCTGATACGAGCAGAGCAACAAGTATTAAAATTTTTTTCATTATTTTTATCTCCAGAAAACATAATTACTTTTTTCATTATTACGGCAGATTGTTAAAAATGTATAGATTAGACAATTAAAAAGTTTTATTCTTTGAATAAATCAAGGAAAAAAAATATTAAGAAGTATTTTTATTGTATTAAGGCCAATAATATCCATTGAAGTGAGTTTTTCCTAAAAGTTATGTATGCCTGTTGCCTTAAAAGATATGTATATAGGGGAATTTTCTGTTATCTGTAACTCATAAAGGGAACCCTTGGCAATAACACTTCTGAAAATTAAATCTGAGACCTTAACATCTATTTCATAAAAAAAGCCTATATCAATTATAGATATCACATTGCCTTTGAAAGAATTTCTCATACTTGAATTAATTTTTTCTTTGCTTAATACAATATTTTCAGGTCTTATTGCAATATGTCCAGATGCATCTTTAATAGGTCTTCCAAGCTCAATATTAAGACCGCCTGATCTGGCAACTGAACCATGGAATGTAGCAGGGAAGATATTTCTCATGCCAACAAAGTCAGCAGCAAAGCTGGAGCTGGGTTTCTGAAAAATTTCACTTACAGCACCAGTCTGAATAATACGACCTTGATTCATGAGAGCTGCAGTTTCAGCCAGGGATATGGCTTCACCAAAATCATGGGTTACCATAAGAAATGTTACATCTGTTGTTTTGTGAATGTTTTTTAGCATCTGCCTTAATTCATACCTGAAGTTAGGATCTAGGGCAGATAGAGGTTCATCAAGGAGCAGGATTTTAGGGTTTACTGCAAGAGCCCTGGCCAGGGATACCCTCTGAAGTTCTCCGCCGCTGAGATTAATTGGAAGGCGGTTAAGGAGCAATGATAATCCCAGCTGTTCTATAAGATTGTTGATTCTATCATTTGATTTTTTTTCTTCTTCCTTGTGGTAACGTAATCCGTAGCGGATATTTTGCATAACATCAAGATGGGGAAAAAGAGAATGATCCTGGTACATTATGCTTACACCATGTTTTTCTGGTGGCAGTTTAGTCACATCTCTGTTGTCTATGAGGATCGATCCGGATTGAATAGGTATGAGCCCGGCTATTGCTTCAAGGAGTACAGTTTTACCAGCACCTGTTGGGCCCATTAGTGCAAAGAAGCAGTTTTCTTTGATGTTAAGATTAATATCGTGGAGATCAAAGTTCCCAAGAGATACAGATAGATTTTTTATTTTTATCATGCTTCCTTTTTCCTGTGCAGGGTTGTTATTCTAAGAGCAAGAAAAAGGGTGAGGCATATAAAAACAAGCCATACTGATATAGGCTGAGAATACTTTAACCCGTATGATTCGAATCTTTCGTATATAAGAACCGGTGCTATCATGGGATGGTATGCAACTACAACAACAGCTCCAAATTCGCTGATTGCTCTGGCTGTGCACATCAATATTCCTGTAAGCATGCTTCTCCATGCAAGGGGGAAGGTTACTCTGAAAAAAGTTCCTGACATGGATGCACCAAGGCTGCGTGAAACATTTTCAAGTCTGGGAGAAATATTTTCAAATCCTTCCTTAACAGTGTTTATGTAAAAGGGGAGTCCCACAAAAGTAAGGACTGTGATTATACCTGCAGGGCTTCCCATGATCCTGATGCCAAGTTCTCCAAGAATTTTGCCTATCCAGTGATTTTTCCCAACTATGCCTAAAATAGCTATTCCTATAACAGGGTGAGGAATTACTATTGGAAGGTCAATTATGCTTTCAATCAGCCGTTTCCCCTTGAAATCGGATCTTGCAAGGAGGTAAGCCAGGGGTGTTCCAAATATAAAGGCAATTAAGGCAGCTGATGATGCTGTATAAATACTGAGCCAGATGGATCGAAGAACATCTTTGTCTATTATGGTTATTTTCATCATCTCGTATGAAGGAGCGAGCATTAGCTGGACAATGGGCAATACAATAAAAGTAAGCATCAGAAGTCCGCTACTGAGAAATAGAAAAAAGAAAAGTCCTTTTTTTCGAATAATGCCTGTCATTATATGTATAATTTCCTTAAGTGAAGAAGCCCTCTAAATCTCCTGTAGGGGATTTAGAGGGCTCTGATTATTAAATTATTAGTTTTTTACTGTAACCAGTTTTTGAATCTGCTCAGGAAGCGTTTTCTTCATTTCTACAGAGGGAACTCTGCATGGTACAAAGGGAGGTTGACCTTGATCGTCAAGTATTTTTAGGCCGCCTTTTTTATCGAGCATAAATTTTAAAAATGCTGTAGCTGCTTCTTTGTTTGGAGCGTCTTTAATAAGTGTGATTCCATAGGTTATAGAGCCGCCTACCATATCCATCATTGTACCAGGTTTTTTACCAGTTACCTGAACAATTGCCTGGGAGTAAAAATCATCATACTCATAATTGCCAAGGTTTATTTCATCAGGCAGCTCAATATATTTTAGATTATGCTGTACTGCTACAGATCTGTATTCCCAGGCATAAT
>CAZYPA010000043.1:0-18696 GCA_964649175.1 uncultured Leptospirales bacterium
AAATTTTTTTCATCTCTTTTATTACAGAATCAATTTCTGTTTTCAGTTTAAGGAATTGGGCCCCAGCGTTTGTGAGTTCTTTGTTAATTCCTGTTTGCTCAAGGATTGATGCTGCTTTATATGCTCCTGGAGCTGAAAAATTTGCAACAGCGCCCTTTAGGGTGTGTGCAGTTTTTCTGAGAGCTTCAGGGTCCCTGTTGTTAATGGCATTCTCAATTTGGGAAATCAGAGAGGCAGAGTCATTTATAAAAAGATCTAAAAGCTCCATATAAAGTTCAAAATCATTGTCCAGTCTTGCAATAAGTTCCGGAATATCAATTATGGCTGTGTCTCCCATGGGCATCTCCCTGAGTTTTTCTTTTATAAAATTATTAAAAGCTTTTGCATTAGTCAATAAATTAAAGGTTAAAAAATCCAGACATTGTCGGAAAAGACAGAATCAAAAATCAGGCCGGATGAGGCAGCACGTGTGTTTTTATTTATCATGTTGAGTATCTGTTGAAAATAATCCTTTTCAAGCTTTAGCTGATAAAGCAGAGATTCTGCCTCAATTACCGGATTTGCAATAAGGTATTCTCTTTTTTCAGAAATATTGATTTTATTATAATTCATATTTTTTTCTTTAAGCAGATTTTCAATTAAGGGATTAAGATCTCTGCTGCTTTCAGAGCATAAAGATTCCCTTATAATCCCACTTAGTGTTTTCATTGCACTTGTATCTCTTACTATGACAATTCGTTTCCCTGAGTATTTTATCATTTTTTCAATTGCAGCATAGGGATTTTTTACAGTATAGAGAGAATGTATAAATAGAGCACAGTCATGAAAAGAGCCATGCCATTCTTCCCATTTAACGTTTTGAACTGTTATGTTGCTGCAAAATTCTATAGGGCATTCATGCATCATTTGTTCTGTCATTGGGGCAGATGGTTCAACAGCAGTGATAGTTAGTCCCTTTACAGCAAGGGGGATAGAGAAAAATCCAGTGCCTGAACCTATGTCAAGGATGGTCCTGCATCCGTAAATATTTTCCAAAACAACATCAAGCAGCTGCCCGGGGTATCCTGCATTACTTTGCCTTTTGTTGTAAAATTCAGCATATGTAGGTTCGTTGAATCTCATGATTTGCCTAAGTTTCTTATTCCTAAATGAAGAGTATAAAATCAATTTAATGATAAATATTTTTGATATTTTTTGCAATGTTAATATTAATTATACTAATAAAAAAAGATCATGGTTCAAGCGGTTTTTTCAGGTAATATTTAAAAAACTGGACATCCATATATGGGATGGTATAAATATGAACAGGTTTAATTTTTCTCGTTTTTAGTTTAAGGGGATATTGCTGATGGATTTATTATTTGAAAAACTTAAAGGGTTAAAAAATTTCCTTTATATTCTTTTGGCTCTTCTTTTGGTTAATGGCCTTTTTAACCTGAAATATGACTGGGGTGGAGTTTCCATTATTGTACGGGTTTATATAATGGTACTTTCCTTTTATATTATTTATATTTTCTCGCAGATTGACCTGGATCTTTATAGGGAGAATTTTAAGGCTAAATATGGCCTGGCTGGTAATTATATACTTTTTTTTAATTTGCGAGGAGCCCCTATTATTTTCATTTATCTTATGACAGCTGCTTTTACTATTGTAAGCTCTGTTCATCTTCAGAACTGGCCAGCTGAGCCGATTTTCAGATTGATGGATGGCAGATATTCAAATACTATATTTTATGTCCTTATATTGTTCCTTGTTTTGAAACAGAATAAAAGGCCTGGAATTGCAATTCCTCTTTTCATTTTTTATTCAGTTGCATTTTTTATTATTGATAAAGTTCTTTATTCTTCTTTTGAAGCAGGCTATGAAATAGGGAGTATAAAGTTTATAAAATATTTTATATTTATGTTTGTACTTTTTTACGACTCCCTCTATGAAAAAGGGAGAGTTATAAAAAGTGCTGTTGCAGCACTTTTTGCAGGGTGTTTCTTTTTTTTCATGATAATTGCTGTGAATCTTGTAATATTTAATTATTCAGAAAAGCAGGGATATGCATATATTACATCTGCAAATCTTCTGCTTAAAACAGGGGTAAAATATCCTTTAAATGAGTTGGGAAAAATAATTCCAGACAAAAATGGCATGGTAAATGTTGTTAATTTTATAAGTTTTTCAAACAGATTCAACAGAGAAATTGATTACACTGCTGATCAATGGGCTGATATTATTACAAGATCTGATATGACTAGCGGTGATTTTATTTTTGATTACCTGTTTAAAAAAAATGTTGAAATAGATTTCAACGTTTTAAAGCGCTATGCTACTAATCAGGCCTTGCTTAATCCTGAGGGTTTTCTTGCTGCTGAACATTTTAAAAGATTTTTTGCCAGATATTTTTCAGGAAGGGAAAAACATTTTTTTGAAATGTTTATGACAGGGAATCTGGAAATGAAGCTTTGGATAATTGATACACTTGAGTATACAGAGAGTATTTATGCTGCTGAATTTCTTGTTCCCTATCTTACGGATATTAATAGACAAATTTCTGAAAAGGCCTACCTTGCTATTGAGGGGATCACAGGGTTTGATCCCTCCTCTGACATGAAAAAGGACATTTATGATCTTGAAGTGGTTGCTGCTTTTAGGGAGTTTCTTTTGAAGAGGAAGATAAAGTAGTTTTAAAATAGAGGCATTCTTTCTGCAAATTGCACTCTATACACAAAGGGTTGCGGGCTTTGCATAGAATACGGCCATGTTTTATCAGGAGGAGATGAGCCTTTGTCCATGATTCCTTTTCAAGCAAAGAACATATATCTTTTTCAATTTTATCAGGATCTTTATTGGTGCTAAAGCCAAGGCGCTGTGCCAGTCGTGACACATGGGTATCCACAGCCAAAGCAGGTATGCCAAAGCCAATGGACATTACAACATTAGCGGTTTTTCTTCCTACACCGGGGAGCAGGGTGAGTTCCTGCATAGAGGAGGGGACTTCTCCTTTATATTTTTCCGTAATAATTTTTGACAGAGCAATAATATTTTTTGCCTTTGTACGATAAAAGCCTGAGCTTTTTATTATGGATTCAACATCACCTGGATTTGCTGCTGCAAGAGATTTAAAATCTTTATATTTTTTGAAAAGCTCTGGTGTTACCTTGTTTACCTGTATGTCAGTGGTTTGTGCTGATAAAACAACAGCTATTAAAAGCTGATAAAGATTTTTAAAGGAGAGATCAGGCTTAGGCAGCCCATACATTTCTTCAAGCTTTTCTATAATAGCAGCAGCCTTTGCAGGTGATATTTTTTTTGTCACAGTCTATTCTCCAGAATATCTTTTAAAATATTGTATATTTTTTCGATGGCCTTTCCTCTGTGGCTTATGCGATTTTTTTCATCAGGAGAAAGTTGAGCCATTGTTTTTCCCAGTTCAGGAATATAAAAAATAGGGTCATATCCGAATCCATTATCTCCAATGGGGGTATTGCTGATTATTCCCGGGCACTCTCCCCGGACAGTGTATGTTTTGCCATCAGGAAAAGCCAGGGCAATTGCACAGATAAAGCGGGCGCTTCTTTTTTCTTTATGCAGATTTTTCATCTTTGAAAGCACCAGGTTGTTTTTTCCCATGTCAGAGAGGTTAGCTCCACCATATCGCGCGGAATATACTCCAGGCTCTCCATTAAGGGCATCAATAACCAGTCCGGAGTCATCAGCCATTGCAGGGAATCCTGTAAAATTGCATATTGCTTTTGCCTTAATTATTGCATTCCCTTCAAAGGTGGGAGCGTTTTCTTCAATTTCAGGAATATTTTTTAACTCTTCAAAGGAGGAGATGTCAAGTTTACCAATAGATGATAATTTTTCTTTTATTTCCCTTATTTTGTTTTTATTTCCTGTTGCCAGCACTATTTTCATGTTAAATCCTGAGTTTTATTGTATGATTAATCTTTGTAGAAAAATATTGCTTGATTGCTTTATTTAACACAGTATTAATAACATGTATAAGTCAAATTAAATAAAGAAATAAAACCAATGATAAAATTGAACTTAAAAAATAAATTCCAAAGCCTGCAAAGCAAAAAGATTTATTTGATATGGATTTTTAAGCTGTTTATGCCTCACCTTGTTTTTGCAGTATTTGTTTTGACCCTTTTGAAAACAATGGAAAACATTTCAAACATGACCTTTTGTATTCTTATAGGGGGCATGCTTTTTTATTTTGTTGTAAGGGTCTATTTCTATTATTACAGGATAGGTTTGTTTTTGTGGTCCAACCTGCAAAGTTTAAAGCAGATAATAAATGAATTTAAAAAGGGAAAATTTTTAATTACTGATACTGAGATGCGGGAGAGGAGCACTTCCGGGCTTCTTAAAGAGCTTCTGCTTGTGGGTAAGCAGTTTGATTCAATAGTATCTTCACAAAGTGATGAACTTAAAAAATTTCATGAAATATACAGCCAGCTTATTCTTTCCATTGATTCAATTTTTATTGTAATAGATAAGTCGGAAAAAGTAGTTTATGTGAATGAGGGATTTTGTAAAAAATTTAACGTAGAACCTGAAAAGATATCAGGAAAGGGTCTTGATAGTATATTTTATTTTGTAAATACCCGTATTAAAATAGGAATTAATAATATTATTAAAGAGGGAAGCGGTGATTCTATTGTTTTAAAGAATGTGCACCTCATGTCAATAAGCCGTAAGTCAATAATTTCTGATATTAAGATATCGGGCATGCTTGTTAATGGCGAGGAACAGATAGTAATTATAATTGATGATATAACAGATCGTTTTAGCAAAGATTATCAGGCATCAATTTTAAGCCACTTGACAGAATCTATTGGAGATGGTGTTGAATCAGAGAGAATGCTCTATAATATTCTCTTTGGTGTTACTTCAGGCTCAGGGCTGGGCTTTAACAGAGCAATGCTTTTTCTTGTTGAGGATGACAGGCTTAAGGGTAAAATGGCGCTTGGTCCGGACTCTTTTGAGGAAGCTATAGAAATATGGAATAATCTGTCCAATACTGAATTTGATTATTCCTTCCAGTATTCACTCGAGGTAAAGAAAAATAAGCTTCTTGAAAAGGTTCTGGAATATAATGTTAAGCTTAGTGAAGAGAATATATTCTGCTCTGCTGTGAGGAATATGTCCAGGATTCATGTAAGGAATGCCTTTGAAGATAGCAGGGTTGGAGAGGAAATAAGAAGCTTTATGGAGGTTGATGAATTTCTTGTAATGCCCCTTATTTCTTTTAAGAAAGCAATTGGTGTAATAGTTGCTGATAATAAGTATAATATGACAGGGATTTCACCTCAGAGTATTGACCTTCTTTCAATTTTTTCTATTCAGGCTGCTTTTCTAATAGAAAGTTATTTTAACCTTATTGAGCTTAAACAGGAGATGAAGAAGCTTGAGGAGCGTCAGGAGGCAATTGTTGAATCTGAAAAGCTGGCAGCAGTTGGACGCATAGCTTCACACATAGCCCATGAAATACGAAACCCTCTTGTAACAATGGGGGGATATGCCAAAAGGATTTTAAGGCTCCTTAAGAAGGATCTTCCTGATGAGGAGAAAATTATTAGTTCAGCGGAAATTATTCAGAGAGAATCGGAAAGGCTTGAAAAAATTCTTTCCAATGTTATGGATTTTACCAGGCCGTCAAAGTATATAAAGGAATTTAATGATATTAACAGAATAATAAATGATACATATATTCTTTTAAAAAACTATATTTATGAAAAGAAAATTTCTGTGAATCTTATACTTGAAAAAAATCTTCCCTCTGTTAAATCAGATTTTAATCAGATGAAGCAGGTGATGCTCAATCTTTTTCAAAATGCAATTGATGCAACCCCTGAGGGTGGGGAGATTAGTGTTGTTACTAAAAATGATGAAGAATTTGTTTATATATATGTACAGGATACAGGGTCTGGTATAAAAATAGAAGATTTCAATACTATTTTTGAACCATTTTTTACCACAAAAATTACAGGTATAGGTTTGGGCCTTGCTAATATTAAAAAAATTATCAAGGATCATAAAGGTCAAATCAGAGCATATAACAGGGAAGAGGGTGGTGCAGAATTTGTTATTAAACTTCCTTTACCTGGTCCTGAGCCTAAAAAGCATGAGGCGATAGTTTCTGAGAGTATTAAAAATGGAGTAGACTGATTGTTATAAGGAATAATAATTAATTAAGCTTTGATAGTAATTGTATTAGAAAAAAACTCAGGGGGGAAATATTATGGCAAGATTATTAATTGTTGAAGATGAGGATAATCTTCGAGAACTCTATGCTGAGGAGCTTGAAGAAGAGGGTTATGAAATTTCAAGGGCTGAAAACGGCAAAGCAGCCATAGATCTGGTTAAAAAGGAATCTTTTGATCTTGTTATAATGGATATACGCATGCCTGAAATGGATGGCATTGAAGCCTTAGGCAAAGTTATTTCTCTTAATAAAAAAATTCCTGTAATAATATATACAGCCTATTCGAATTATAAAAGTAATTTTATGACATGGACAGCTGATGCATATTTAACCAAATCTTCAAATCTGGATGAATTGAAAGAAAAGATTAAAGAACTATTGTCTGTAAAAAAATAATTATTCAGGAATATAGGTACACCTGGATGTAGCTGATTCCCATACTGTTACAGAATCGATTTGAATATGATCACCATGTTTTTTTAGCTCTTCTGTGATTTGATCACTTATGAATTTTGCTATAAGTTCAGAGCTGGGATTTATTTTGTCAAATGGCGGAACTTCATTTATATTTTTGTGATCAATCTGATCTATTGTTTTTTTTAAAATACTTTTAATGTCATGAAAGTCCATAAGAAGTTCTATGTCATTCAGCTTTGTCCCTTTTATGCTCAATACAACTTTCCAGTTGTGTCCATGTATGTTTTCACATTTGCCCTTATATCCTCTAAGCTGATGTGCAGATGCAAAAGTATCTTCTACTGTTAATATGTACATTTTATCCTCTTTATAAATATTGTAAATATTTAGGTAATAATAACCAGTATAGCGTTACAATTTAAATAAAAGATGCCAAAGTTTTTGATATTTTTTCTATTTCCATTTTTGTGAGAGTGGGGTATAGAGGTATTGAAAATAGTTTTTTCGAAATACGCTCACTATTTGGGAAATCAAAACCTTTTAGTCCTGATATGGAATGTAGGGGAGCAGGTATTGCTTTTACAATTTCAATGCCGTTTTTTTTCCAGTATTTTTCAACTCTGTCTATAGGCGCATCAAAAAGAACAGGGAAGGTCTGGTACGCTGCATCTTCACTATAGGGGTAGAGTGTTTTGTGCGGGGTAATGCGTATAGATTCATGATATTTTTTTGCAATCTCCCGTCTGCGCTTCAAAAAATCTTTAAGCTTTATTAGCTGGGAAATCCCCATTGCAGCCTGAATGTCGGTTAATGTGAAATCGTAATTTATGGAATCTTCTTTATATCCGCGCAGTTCTCTCATTGATGAAAAATATCTGGAATTATTTGTAAGAACAATTCCGCCATTACCTGTTGTAATAATCATTGAAGGGGCAAAGGATGCTACTGCAAAAGTTCCCTGTGAGCCTGCATAGGAGCCATTGTACTCTGTGCCTATTGTATGGGAAACGTCAATAATTACAGGTATATTTATATCAGCAAGAGCTGTTGTGTCAAAGTGGTATCCAAAGATATCGCATAATACAATTGTTTTGGTTTTTTCTGTAATGGCATTTTTTATCTGTTCTATAGAGGGATAAATTGAATTGTTCTCTGAATCAATTATTACAGGTTTGCCTCCAGTAATGTGAAGTGCACTTAAAGGCGCCTGGTTCATGATAGAGGGGATTATTAGTTCATCATCTGCCCCGATTTCAAGAGATTTAAATATGAGTATATAGGCAGATGTAATGGAGTTTACTGCCAAGGGGTATTTTAAGCCGATTATGTCAGAAATAGCAGATTCAAAGCTTTTAACAGAACCCCCTGTATTTATTTCAGCGTGTATAAGGCAGTCCAGTACCCCTTCAAGCTCTTTGCGTGTAATTGTGGGTTTATTGGATACTATTTTCATTTTACCTCTGGTTAAAGCTGCTGTTTAAAATGGTTTTTATCTTTTTGTAAAGAATAAACTATAATCATTATGAAGAGGGTGACAGGTCAAGGATTTTTGTGACATAAAAAAAATAAGAATTAAGGCTGACAGGGGTAAAGCCGATAAAATAAACATGTGTTTATATGGGAGGTAGAAAATGAACAGTTTCCGGAAAAATATGATTATTCCTGTAGCCGGCCTTTGTATAATGGTAATGCTTGCCGGGTGCACACCTGGCAAGGCGCAGACCAGGGGTAATGATTATAAAGGGAGTTTTCAAAGTGAAGAATTTGAAACTTTTGATCCAGGCGGAGGTGGGGCAGATCGGATTCCACCCTATGACAGGGCACAGAAAGTTTCAGATGATCAGAGGTACGATAATAATAGTCGCTATAATGCCTATGATAACAGAAATGACAGAAATAATTATAATGAGCGTGATAACAGTGTAAATCGTGATAGCTATTCAGATAGTGCTGTGCGCAATAATTATCAGCAGGCTCCATACAGGGAGAATGAGGTAAGGAATGAACCTGCAGGAATTTTTAACACTGATAGCAGGGAATTTCGCGAAGATCGCTTTTATCAAAAGGGGCTTGCTTCATGGTATGGCAGGGAATTCCATGGGAAAACCACAGCTTCAGGTGAAAGATTTGATATGAATCAGTTTACTGCTGCTCACAAAACCCTTCCATTTGGATCAATTGTTGAAGTGCGCAATCTGGAAAATGGTAAAAGTGTAAGGCTTAAAATAAATGACAGGGGTCCATACAGGGGAAACAGGATTATTGATGTATCTTTTGAAGCAGCCCGGTCTTTGGATATGGTGAGATCTGGTGAGGTTAATGTGGGAATAAATGTTATTCACATGGGCGATAACCTTGCTGCACATGGTGGAGGGAGTAATTTTGTTGAACCTGTTTCTGACAGGGGAATCCCTTTAAATGTAAGCAGATATGATGAAGGGAGCAGGTATGACAACTCCTATGGTTACTCATCTGATCTGAAGCTTCAGGCTGGAGCTTTTTATTCCAGGCGCAATGCGGAAAATCTGAGAGACCGTATACAGAGTATAACAGATATGCCTGTAAAGGTTATTCAGGACGGTGATTTTTATAAAGTCAGAGTTGAGGGGCTTAGAAGCAGAAATGAAGCTGAAAGAGTAAAAAACTCTCTTTATAACTCAAACATCTCCTCCTTTGTTGTGGAATAGTATTTATCCGGTATTTATATATATAAAAAGGGCTCCTTTTTAAGGAGTCCTTTTTTTTGTTGTATTTGTCATTCCGGTTTTGCAGTTATCTTTTTGCAAATACCGGAATCTCGTGATTGAATTAGTTTTATGAGATACCGGCATTTTGCTTTGCTACAGCCGGTATGACAGGAAATATTTTTTAGATGGCATCCTTTTTTATTTTATATTTGTCCTCAGTTTTTCAAGAAACTTGGTCATTTCTTCATAATCCCTATCCTTTATAATATGGGTCAGGTATGAAAGCTGCTGGTTAATGCTTTCAATCTGTTTAAGGGTATGTGGATTAAAGAGAATTTCAGATACCAGAAAATCATCCTCTGAGAGGAGTCCTCTTGCAATTTCCATGTGCTTGCGAAATGTTGTACCTGGTGCGTCTATTTTTTTCATGCAGGCTGCAAATACAAGAGATGAGGCAAAGGGTGTTGAAAGGGAATAGGCTGTTATCTCATCGTGTTCATTAAAGGTGTATTCATAAATATTAAGGTTCAGTTTTTTAAAAAGGTTCCTGAAAAAAGTTTTACCTTCTTCGTCTGATTCTTCTATTATTATTGCGTTTTCATTGCTCAGATCTCTTACGTTTCCAAATGTGGGGCCAAACATTGGGTGAGTGGAAACAAATCTGTGTCCGGAATTTTTATAAAAGTTTAACAATCCGTTTTTTACAGATGCTATATCAGAGATTAAACTATCTTCAGGGATTAGCGGAAGAACTGCATTAAAAACCTCTTCAGTCTTTTCAAGGCTGACACAGTTTATTACAAGGTCAGGTTTGAAATTTTTCACATCCTCAATATTTATGTACCTCTCCACATTGATGAAAAATTTCATTCTGCGCGGGTCTGTGTCAAAAACTGCAAGCTCGTGGTCATGGCATAGCTCCTCTGTCAGCCAGCAGCCCATCTTACCTGCGCCAATTATAAATATTTTCATTATAGGATCTCCTTAATCTCCTGTTCATCCACAATGATTTTTTCATTGTAGCATCCCAGTATTTTAAATTCAGATGTCTGCTCTTCTGCCTGTTCAAGTGTTGCTTTAACTTTTTTATTCTTTAATGAACCGTCAAAGTCCAGGAAAAATGAATAATTCCCCGGTTCATTAGGGATAGATTCAATTCTGGTCAGGTTTATTCCTGATTTTGCAAAGAGTTCCAGTATGCTGAAAAGTGTTCCGGATTTGTGCTCAGTAGTAAAGGTAATAGAACATTTGTTTCCATCCTCAGCAGTTTCATGCTTTGCCAGTATGAGAAATCTTGTTCTGTTTATGCTGGAATCTTCAATATTTTCTTTTAGTATTTCAAGATTGTAAAGCCGGGCTGCAAGTTTGCTTGCTATACATGCCGCGCCTCTGGGGCGTTTTTCTGCAAGCATTCGTGCTGCACCTGCTGTGTCATAATAGGGTACAAGGGTGAGGTTATTCCTTGAAAGGAATCGTCTGCACTGAGCCAGGGCCTGGGAGTGAGAATAAACCTCACGAATTTCCCTGTGATCAGTACCTGGTAGCATAAGGAGTGAATGGTGAACCGGCAGGTCAATTGCTCCAATTATTTTAAGTTCAGTATTTATTAGAAGCTCATTTACAGGCCCGACAATTCCTCCCAGGGTATTTTCCACAGGAACAATTCCATAGTCGAACATCCCTGAATTTACACCTTCAAAAACCGCATTAAAGGTTGTGCATGGGATGGTTACAAAATCCTTATTCCACTGCCTTGCTGCCTCTTCACTGTAAGCTCCATGTTCGCCCTGGAATCCGGTAACCACACTCTCCCTGGTTTGGAGTTTTTTGCTGAATGTGAGAATGGTTTTATAAAGGGATTCTGTAAATTCAGGATCTATCAGGGCATTGGGGTTGTTTTTCAGTCGTTGCAAAAGATCCTTTTCTCTGTCCAGATCTTCAATCTGGGTTTTGAATTTTTTAGCTAAGAGCGCCTGCTCCATACGATCATTGAGCAGTTTAAGTATTCTGGAATCTATCAGGTCAATATTGTTTCTTATTTCATTCAGTTTCATAATTATGCTCCATATTTTAATTATAGGTTTTGCCTGTTAAAAAAAGGTCTGCTACAGCTATGGCTGTGCAGGCTTCAAAAATAACAGGTGTTCTTAAAACTATGCAGGAGTCGTGGCGTCCTTCAATTTCAAGCTTTTCCATAACTCCGGTTTTTAAATTTATTGTTTCCTGCACCTTCCCAATGCTTGATGTTGGCTTCACAGCAACACGGAAAATCAGGTCATTGCCGTTTGTAATACCGCCATTTATTCCTCCGGCATTGTTTGATGATGTTTTTCCATTAGTAGAAATAATAGGGTCATTGCTTTGGCTTCCTTTCATTCGGGCAGATGCAAACCCTGCACCAAATTCTATTCCCCGTACTGCTGGTACTGAAAACACAAGGTGGCTTAAACAGGATTCCATGGAGTTGAAAAATGGCTCACCAATACCGGCTGGTATGCCTCTTGCTGTTACCTGCACAATCCCTCCTGCTGAATCTTTTTCTTCAATTACTTTTTCCAGCACAGGGGCATAATCCTTCTCCCCTCCAATTTCAATTATCTGTGAATTGATTTTCATTGATGGAAGAATTTTTTTTGCCAAAGCCCCTGCAGCAACAATTCCCAGAGTAATGCGGCCTGAAAAATGTCCTCCTCCTCTTGGATCATTGTATCCCTTATATTTTGTCATTGCAGTGAAATCAGCGTGTCCAGGCCTGGGCGTGTCCCTGAACCTGTCATAGTCGTGAGACCTGGTATTGCTGTTTCTGAAAAGTATGGTTATGGGCGCCCCTGTAGTTTTATTGTTATATATGCCGCTTAAAATTTCAGGAATGTCGCTTTCCTGGCGCAGCGTTGTTCCCCTGGCGCCTGATCTTCTCCTTGCCAGATCAGATTCCATATCATCTGTGGAAAATTCAATTCCAGGAGGTGCTCCATCAATTATAATCCCTATGCCGTTTCCATGGGATTCTCCAAAAATTGACAGCCTGAAAATAGTTCCAAAACTGTTCATTGTATTTTAACTCCTGCTTTTATTATTTCATTAAAAAATTGGGGATAGGATTTATTTACAGCTTCAGAATTTTCTATGGAAACAGGCCCTGTAGCTCCAAGTGCTGCAATTGCACATGCCATTGCTATTCTATGGTCTCCCCTTGAATTGGTCTCTCCTCCATGGATGTTTGATTTGTTTATTATCATGGAATCATCCTGCTCAAAAATATCCCCGCCTATTGCAGATAGCTCTTCCCTTATTGTGACAGCCCTGTTGGTTTCTTTATGTTTAAGCCTGTGCAGCCCTTTTATTTCAGTACAGCCTTTACAAAAAAGGGACAGGGCAGCAAGGGGAGGGAAAAGGTCCGGGCATTCTGTTGCATCAAAGGTAAATCCTTTAAGGTTGCTTTTTTTTACTGTAATTGAATTATTGCTTATAATTAAATCAGCTCCTGCTGAATTGAGTGCATTGAGTATTGCCATGTCCGGTTGAACAGATTTGGTATTAAGGCCTGTGATTTTTATATCTCCATTGATTGCACCTGCACAAAGGAGGAATGCTGCACTGCTCCAGTCTGCTTCTATTTCAACTATAGCTGGTTTGTATTTTTGTGCGCCTTTAATGCGAAATTCTTTATAGTCTATGTTTTCCACTTCAACAGAAAAGGTCTTGAGCATCTTTATTGTCATATCTATGTAGCGTTTGCTTATAAGGTTTCTAACCTTGATTGTACTGTCTTTAACAGCAGCAGGGAGGGCCATTAAAAGCCCTGTAAGTGACTGTGAACTTATGCTGCCATCAATCTCTGTTTCTCCTCCTTTCAGTTTTGTTGATACTGTAACAGGAGCAAAACCTCTGTTTGAAGAAACTGTTGCACCCAGATCTGCCAGCTCCTTTTCTATAAGGGACACAGGGCGTTTAAGGAGGGTACCTTTCCCATTAAGAGTTAAGGGTTTTCCAGTCAGCGCTGCTATAGGTGTGAACATGCGAATACCAAGGCCTGATTCTCCGCAAAAAAGGTCTTCATCCTTAATGTCAAGGCCTCCTTTTATTATTACAAGCTCGGAACCTTTTTTGGCCTTTGCTCCCATTTTTTTAACCATATCAAGTGCTGCTATTGAATCATCACTAAAGCATGGATTTAAAATAAGGCTTTCCCCTGTTGCAAGAAGTGCAGCAGCAACAGCTCTTTGCATTTCACTTTTTGATGGAGGTGCTTTTATAGTCCCATTTATTTTAGAGGGATAAACGTATCTCTTCATTTATAAGCTCCGCAATTTTTTCAGGTTCATGGTCAGATGATAATACTACTTCACATGTTTCAGCATATAGATCTTTTCTTTTGCTAAATAGCTCCCGGGCTGATAAAAGGGGATTTTTGGTTTTCAGCAAAGGCCTGGACTCGTCATTTATTCTTTTAATGGAATTTTCCATGCTGGTATAAAGCCAGAAGCAGGTGGTTGAGGTTTTTAAAAATTCTCTGTTCTCTTTATCTGAAATTATACCGCCGCCACAGGATAGAACAATTTTATTTTTATCTTTAACAGAAAGGAGAATTTTTTTCTCCATGTTGCGAAAAGCCTCTTCCCCCTTTTCTGTGAAGATTTTCTCAATAGACATTGATGCAGCTTTTTCAATTTCTGCGTCTGTGTCTATGAATTCATATCCAAGGGATTTTGCAAGCAAGGAAGCCACTGTGGTTTTGCCGCTTCCCATAAATCCTATAATAGAAATAATTTCTTTTATTTTATTTTTTTTACTGTGTGATATTTTCATTTCCGAATAGTCAGGCCTTAATCCTGTAAAATATTCACATGCTGGTATTGCCTGATTTTTAAGCCATTCTTTTCCATCAATAAAGGTGAGGCCTTTATTTTTTGCTGTTTCTTTGTAAAAGGAATTTTTATATGATGCATCAAAAATTACGGAACCTTTTTTCATAGGGGATATGTCAATAGCTCCTGCTTCATGGGGCAGGGTTATAACTGTTATTTGAGATTCTTTAAGATATTTTTGCAGATTATCCATTGAGCTATATTCAGTTCCGGTAAGTATTGCAGCGTTTTTTGCCTTTTCCAGAGTGCGGTTGATTATAGTTACATGGGAGCCTTCCTTTACCAGGCCATAGGCAGCAGAAATTCCAGCGCCGCCTGCTCCTATAACAAGTGTCCTTTTCCCTTTCAGATTTCCTCTATGTTTTTTTAAGGATTCTGTAACACCATAGTGGTCTGTGTTGTAGGAATAAATTTTGTGTTTATCCTTTACTATTGTATTAAGGCTGTCTGTTTTAACTACATCATCGCTTGGGTTTGAAACAAATGGTACCATGCTGTTTTTAAATGGAGCTGTAATATTAATTCCTGTGAAATCCAGTTCATTAAATAGCTTCATTATATCCTCAGGGGATGACGCAGCAATTTTTAAGTAGCGGGCATTTATACCTTTTTCTTTAAAGAGTTGATTAAACATACCAGGACTTTTGCTGTGCATTACAGGGTTTCCTGCTACTCCAAATAGTTTAATTTCCTTATTCATCAGCTTTCCTGTATCATTTTTATTATTGATTCAAGTTTATCTGCTTCAATTTGTCCAGGCGCTGTCTGTTTGGTTTTTACAAGGGAGGCATATGTAAATGGCGCACCAAGGAGCGGCGCTGCTATTCGCGTTATTTTCCCTGCATCACCCATACCTATGGATATAAGCGGTTTTCCAAAGCTGTACAGGGCAAGGAGACGTGCAGCGTCTCCAGCATTGTTGGCCTGGCATGCAATTTTTGCAATATCAGCGCCGCTTTCAAAGCACCAGTTTAAAATCTGTTCAAGTTCCCTCATTACAGGTGTTTTTTCAAAATCGTGGTATGATATAATTACAGTAGATTTATTTTTTTCTGCTATTTTAATAATTTCATTTTTAAAATCATCGCTGTTTTCAACTTCAATGTCAACCATGGATGCGCCATTTTTAATTGCTTCTATCAAGATATTTTTTCTTTCATTTTCATCTATTTTTTCATTTTGTCTGTATGTGACAATAGTCTTTGTTCTGGTTGAAAAAAGTCTTTTTATGTCTTTTTTGTCGAAATTTATTCTGTCCAGTCTTAGCTCTGCAAGATTGACCCTTGAAAGGATATCCATGGCTTCATCTGCTGAAACATCAGCAATGCTTAAACATACCATTATATGGCCTCCGAATATAAATTTTCTGTAATAAGTTTTTCCAGATTTTTCAGAGGAATGTTTTTTATTACAGGATTACCTGCTGATTCAAGGAGAACAAAGCTTACTGAATCACCCTGCTTTTTTTTGTCACCTGCAATGGCACTGGTGAGTTCCGGAATATCATCTGCCCCTTTAATGTCTTTAAGCCCTGAAGGGAGGCCAAAATATTCAAGTAGAGATTTTATTTTTTCCCCTTCACCTTTATTCATTAAGCCCATGGATGAAGAGAGATCGCATATAAAACCAATGCCTGCAGAAATTGCATATCCATGATCCATGCCTGTTACTTTTTCTACTGCATGTCCCAGGGTGTGTCCCAGGTTAAGGATTCTTCTTAGGCCGCTTTCCCTCTCATCTTTTTCAACAATTGCAGCTTTGAATTTTACACACCTTAGTACAGATTCGTATATAGTGTCGTTGTCCCTGTTGAGAATTTTGTCCCTTTGATTAAAAATATATTCAAGAAATTCACTGCTGTCAAGGATGGCTGTTTTAACAAGCTCGGCAATCCCGTTTATGTATTCATAATCAGGGAGTGTGGAAAGCATTTTATGGTCGCATATTACAAATTCAGGCTGGTTAAAAACACCCATCATATTTTTTAAGCCCTGCAGATTAACGCCGTTTTTCCCTCCCACACTAGCATCAACCTGTGACAGAAGGGATGTTGAAATAAATCCGAATTTTATTCCACGCATATAAATTGATGCTGTAAAGCCTGTAATGTCACTTACAATTCCTCCTCCTATTCCCAGGATAAAGCTGTTCCTGTCTGCACCGTGCTTTACAAGCTCAAGTGCAATTTTTTCAACTGTGGAAAAATTCTTAACAGCTTCACCGGTTCCAATTACAATTTTTTTGTAAGGAGCAAAATGTTTTGAGTAAAGATGATCCAGGTTTGTATCTGTTATGATTATGGTTTTTTCAGGGGCAGCATATTTGCCAATATTTTTAATGCTCTCTCCAGTATAAACAGATGAAGTTTTATTTTCCAGGTTTATGTCAATTTGTTCCAATATGTGTCTCCGCAGCTTTTTCAAAAATATTTTCATCCATAAATTTTTTAAGCTTTAGCACCTTGTCCATAACATGCTTAAACTGCTCAGGTGTTAGCTGCTGATCAGCATCGCTCTTTGCTTCTGCAGGGTTGATATGCACCTCCAGAAGAAGGCCATCTGCCCCTGCTGCAACTGCTGCAAGGCTCATGTTTTCAATAAGGCTTAGCTTTCCAGTGCCGTGTGAAGGATCTACAAGAACAGGGAGGTGTGTAAGCTCCTTGAGTGCAGGAACAATGCTTAAATCCAGGGTGTTTCTTGTGTATGTTTCAAAAGTTCTTATTCCTCTTTCGCATAAGATAACATTGGGATTGCCCTCTGCTAATATGTATTCAGCACAGTTAAGCCATTCCCGCAGGGTTGAGTACATTCCTCTTTTTAAAAGCACAGGCTTGTTTGCTTTGCCCACCTCTTTAAGCAGGGAGAAGTTCTGCATGTTTCTGGCTCCTATTTGCAGAACATCAGCGTATTCGCATACCCATGTAACATCCCTTGGGTCAATTACCTCAGTGACTATTGGAAGGCCTGTTAACTGTTTTGCCTTTTCCAGTATCTTAAGGCCTTTAAGGCCAAGCCCCTGAAAATCATAGGGAGAAGTCCTGGGCTTAAATGCACCACCCCTGATCATGGTCCCGGCTCCTGCCTTTACGGCTTCTGCAGTTTTAAGGGTCTGTTCCTCGCTCTCTACACTGCATGGTCCTGCAATAACAACAAAGTCATCTCCAAGAATAGCATTGCCTATTTTTATTTTTGTTCTTTTTGTCAGATCTTCAAGTTTAACTAGTTTAAGATTTTTCATTTTTTTCTCCATTCTGCCGGGTCTGTGATAAAAAAAGCCCTTTGAGTTTTATCAAAGGGCTTTTCAGGATATATTATTTCTTATGATAAAACTATCTTAACATTACAGTTCTGTTGTAGTAAAAATAAAAAAAACCAAAGCCAAAAGATTTCAGGTCTGCTGAAATTTTTGTGTTTAAAGGCTGTGTTACAGAAGCTTTTATCAATGCTTATACTTTCCTTTTATTTTTAAATTTATCAATTTTTTTGACTAAAATTCAGGGATGTTCATCTGTCAAGATTTTTTTAATCGAAAATTATTTATTTTCATTTATTTCGGATTATTGAAAAACATAATAATCTTTATTTCTCTTGTTTTTAAAGATAACCATATGAACTTTTTAGACCTCACCCCGGCTTTTATAGACCCCATCTCCTTAAATATATGTTCTGACCCCTGATAGACCCCATTCCCTAACCCTTTCCCCACAGTGGGGAAAGGGAATTGTGGCATTGATTTTTTTGCAGGTATTGGATTATTAGTTTTATGAATCTAAAGGTTTAAAATGTAATATGAGATTTTCTGATTCAAAGCCCTCTCATTGAGGAGAGGGAGTTAGAGGGAGAGGTCTGAAAAAGTTAGGGGAGGGGTCTGGGATGGAGAGATTCGGAATGAGTATTTATTTTCATTTTTTATGAATCAAGCTTAAACCTCACTGGCAAGTGTATTAGGCAGGGGATTGGTTTTCTTTCCAGATCCCTTGCAGGGCTAAACCTGATATTTTTTGACCAGGATATAACTGACTTGTCGAATTCCTGCCCAAGGGAGCTGATTATTCTGCTGTAAACAACTGTGCCTCTATTATCTATTGCAAGTTCAATAATCACAACACCTTCTATATTTTTGCTTCTCATTGAGTCCGGATAGGAGGGGAGTGAATGAAAGCGTGGAACTGGGGCTACTGGGAAGTTGGCTGCAAATTGTGAAAGATCCGGCTTTTCTTCCTTTAGATTGTCCAGAATATCTTCAGAGGGATTGTCGTTTATGGAAATTTCAGGCACAGTAAATTTTTCCGGTTCAGGGATATTTATATCAATAATAGTAAAATCCTCTATCTTTAAATTGTTGAATCCGGAACTATTTTCAGTCCATGAAACTGTTATAATTATAACAAACATTGCTGTTAAGCTGAATGAAGACCAGGCAACAACAGGGCGTAATTTCAGGAATCTTGAAATACTGTGAATTTTATTTTTCACTTTCAGCCCCCTTCCTTTTTTTTGCTCACCAGGGTAATGTTGT
>CAZYPA010000044.1:0-18661 GCA_964649175.1 uncultured Leptospirales bacterium
ACTCAGCTCAACAAACCTCTCGTGTGTAACAAGATAATTATCCATATAAAACTCCAAAATTCAGCTATCAAATAAATTTGATAAACAAAAACTAATAATAGTGATTATTAAATCAAGAATTATTTTAAAACAGGCAAGGCTATAATTTACAATTATTCCTCATATATAAGGCCTATAAAATATTTCTTCATTGAAAGATATTTGACACTAGAGCCTAATATCATATTTAATATTTTTTTATAAAATTTTTCCCTGAAATACAGATTGAGGAATTAAAATTGGAACAGGATATATCCTTCAGCTCATTAAAAAAACAGGAGAAGCAGGCCCGCCGTGATATTATTATCAGCGCTGCTGAACGAGTCTTCTCCAATAAGCCTTTTATTGAAGTTACTATACGGGATATCGCAAAGGAGGCCGGAATTTCCCATGCATCCATCTACCGCTATTTCCCCGACCAGCAAACACTATTTGTTGAAGCATTCCTCAAAGGGGCAGATCACATTATTCAATTTTTGGAAAAGTTAATAAACGCTGAGAAAATAGTAAGCATCGAAAAAGTGACAGATAAATTTATCGGATATCTTATTGAAAATGACCCATACTTTAGAATGATGACCCACTTTATGTTAGATGGCTCTTTAAGCCCTGAACTAATTGAACGCCTTAATATTGCAGAGAGGCTGCTCCTTGACCAGATGGATAAATTATTTATTAAGATGAAATCAAAAGGAAATATCAGAATGCTTTCTCATGCCTATTTTGCAGCAATGAATGGAGTGCTAATAACATTCAGAAACTATCCGGGAAGAAGTAAAGATGAAGTGGCAGATCATATGAAAAAACTGGGGAAAATAATCGCACAAAAATTCAAAGGTTGAAATCTCTATACTAGCTATACCAGCCATCCCGATTCTTATTATAAAGCATCGAATTTGAGACTAAGAGACAGAACCTCAAAAAAAGAAGCTCTGTCTCTTAAAGTATTCACACTATTCGTAAAGCTTGTCTATCAGATCTTTATATTTTTCATCAATAAATTTTCTTTTCAGCTTCAGTGTAGGGGTCATTTCACCAGCTTCCTGTGACAACTCTTGTGGAAGAAGTACAAATTTTTTAATCTTTTCCACCTGACCAAGACTTTGTGTTTTCACATCAATGAGGTTTTCATAGAATTTATAAATATCCGGATTTGTAATTATATGTTCTGTAGAAATATATTCTATATTATTCTTTTTGCAATAATCTTCAAGCAGAACAAAATTTGGAACTACAAGTGCGGAGATAAATTTTCTCCCTTCTCCTATTGCTATAAACTGTGAAATATAAGCTTCATTGCCAACAAGTGATTCAATCTGCTGAGGAGAAATATTTTTACCCCCTGATGTAATGATCAGCTCTTTAATCCGATCAGTAATTTTGATATATGAAAGACGATCGCCATCTTTATCAACATGATGAATTTCACCCACATCCTGTGTTTTAAACCACCCGTCCTCTGTAAAAATGGCTTTTGTCGCTTCCGGATTTTTATAATAGCCAGTCATGGCCATCCCACCCTTAAGCTGAACTTCTCCATACTCTGCTATCCTTGCTTCAATTGTCGGAAGAAGACATCCGCAATAACCGGATTTTGCATTATCCCTGAATCCTACGCAGACAGGAAAAAATTCTGTTAAACCATATCCCATAAACACATTGATACCAATAGCCTGAAAGAAATCATTAACTTCAGGTGCAAAAGCAGATCCGCCCACATGATATATATTGCAGTTTTCAGTTCCAAGCTTTGCACGAATTTTGCTAAAAATGATTTTATCCGCAATCTTGTACTTTATGCCATAGCTCTGCTTTTTGTAAGATTCAAGACCTACAGCTTTTGCCCATTCAAAAAGCTTATATTTTAATCCACCCGCCTCCTTCATCCCCTCATGAATAACTCCATAAACCTTATCCCATATCCGCGGCACACTTGTCATAAAATGAGGCTTGAGAGCACCCATATAATCAACAAACTCCAGAGGGTTAGGGCAATATCCAATTCTCACTCCCACTGACATACATCCGTAGGACCAGAGTCTTTCAAATACATGAGAAAGAGGTAGAAAAGACATTGACAGGTAATCAGGTCCGGCCTCAGGATAGCGAAGCGCGTGGAATATACCGCTCATGAAGGTCCGGTTTGTATGAACCGCTCCCTTTGGATTCCCTGTTGTTCCTGAAGTATAAATTATTGTAACAATATCATCACCTGAACCGCTACTAAGTCTCGCTTCAAAATCAGCGTCACTAACATCTCCTCCATCATCTTTAATAATTTTGCTGAGATAGAAACTACTATCCCCTGAAATTTTAATAGAGTCATCCATTGCAACTATATATTTTAAAAACCTGTTTTCAGAAATTATCATTAAGGCCTTATCATACTGCTCCTGAGTGCCGGAAAAAAGAACCTTTACTTCTGCATCATTTATAATATATTCAGCCTCTTCCCTGGAATTTGTAGCATAAATCGGAACTGATACAGTTCTTGCAGCAAGGATACCCATATCCGCAATCGCCCATTCAGCACAGTTTCCTGCAAAAATTGAACACATATCCCCCTCTTTTAATCCCTTTGCAATAAGGAATTTTGATACAGCTTTAATCCTTTTTGCAAATTCAACCCATGAGATTGTTTCCCACTGACCCTGTTTATTTTTTTGTGTAAGAGCGGTTTCCTCTTTGTAGATTAATACATTTTTCAGCATCATATTGGCAAGGGTTCTATTCTCTGCCATATATGCTGCAAAACCAGTTTCCCAGTTTTTATCACAATCACGCCAGGGAGGAAGATTTTTTGTGGTATTATACATAATGAACAACTCCTTTTATTTTAATAGCATCATTTTTTTGGGAATTTATCAACAGGAAGAAAGAAAAGTCAAGATATTTATAACTACAGGTAAAATTATAAAGCCTTAAATTAATACAATAGCAATTTTATAGGATTTATCCTGCTTTAACCACAAAGAAATCTATCTTTTACAACTACTATAAAAGCCGGATGAAATATATTGTTAAACAGAAAAAAACATACCCTGCCCATGAAAAAATCAAAGCATAAAGCCGCGTAAAACCTGATGCTGTGATTTACAGATATTACATTCCCTCAACTTCAGCAAGGGCACAATCCTGATATGCATGAAAAAGTTTATGGCAAAAAGAGTCCCATCTGCAACATATATCAAGGGTCTTTTCATCATTCTGAAAAAGTGAAGGGTGCGACACCAGTTCCTCCATCTCCTTTGAATATTCCTTAATCAATTGAGAATCCGCACCTGTTAAAATATCTTTAACAAATTCAGCCGGGCTGTACCAGTTAACAACCTTTTTTAAATCTCCATGAATTTGAGCAAGCAAGACATTGCGCGGGCCCTCCCAAAGCTCATTTATAGCAGAATCTCTATACAAGCGGGGCAATGATGAAAAATCCTCCATTACTCCATGTCCACCGAAAATCGACATTCCCTTTCTTATAACATCAGTGGAATCCAGAGAAGCTGTTATTTTCTGAAGCATTACAAGCTCCCTGACCATAAATATTTTTTTCCGGACTTCATCTGACACATCTTTTGCAATGCTCCCCTGATACCCGCCTTCAATACTCAAAAAATCCTTATATAGTTTAAAAGCCCCGGCAGTTGTTCTTTTTGTAAACTTTTTTATTTCATCCAACTGAACCTTTACCATGGGAAAATCTCCAATAGTAAAACCAAAGGCCTTCCTTAGTTCACTATACCTTTGTGCTTCCCTGAATACCCTTGTCATAAAAGCAGCTGCTGAAAGTCCAACTGTTAACCTTGAATATGTAAGTACAATCCCAACAACATTTGCTACACCCCTGTCAAGGGGGCCAGCAGGATAGGCTATAGCTCCATTAAAAGTGAGCTCCCCTGTAGTAAGTTCACTTGTACCCATCTTCCATTTAATCCGATCTATTGTATAGCTGTTGCGAATTTCTTTCTCTTTATTCCCAGGAAGCCATGAAGGCATTACAAAAAGCCCTACCTTCTCTGAACCAGCAGGCTTTGCAGTTACAACAGCATAATCTGCATGAGTGGCTGAACAGAAAAATTTGGTACCATAAAGCTTCCAGGTGTCACCCTCTTTTACAGCTTCAAGAACATTAGCAGGAACATCAGAGCCTCCCTGGATTTCAGAAAGATATTGAGCACCTATAGCAACATCTCCATCAATCCCATCTTTACAGTGCTGAAGAATCCTGTTTGTTTCAGGAGTATCAGCATACTTCTCAAGAAGCTTAATAAGTCCCTCTGTACAGGTAAAAGGACAGGCTATACAGGCCTCGCCATTCTGATATATTATAAACATGCTTATAAGCTTTACCCAGGGAGAATAATTGTCAGAAAAAAGGCACTCGCCAAATATCTCCTTTTCCATTATCTCTGTTTCAAGAGGCCGCACAATTCTGTCTATACGGTTATGATGCCCGTCATAGTGCATCATATAGGGTCTTTTTTCAGGCACAGCAGCAGATTCAACCATGTCACGCCAGCGAAAAGAAGCCTTTGCTGAAATACGGCGAGCCTCCCTGTTTGCCTCTTCCCAGGCATGGCCGGAATAATGTTTAAGCACCTTTTGTATAAAAAAATCATCTTCATAATAATCAACATTTTTTCTCCACTCAAGAAATTCATTAAAATTATAAGGATTATTTCGATCAGGTAGAGCCATAGTCTTTCTCCAAAATTAATTTTTAATTTTCAAAAAGTAAAAACCATTGGTTTTTACTTTAACCAATGGTTCTAAATTTGTCAATTTTTATTATAAACTTTCATCCAAAAATTATAAAATTAAAATATTGGGACAAACCCCTTGCCTCCAGTTAATTTCCCTTGAAACAAATTCTTGACTTTTGTATCACATAGAAATAATATTTATTAAGATTGTTAAATTTTTATTTATCATTATATATGATATATGGAAAGAAAAGAAGAACCTGCGCAGGAAACTTAAATAACACAAATATAATTCCGGGGTATATGCCCCGGAAATATATTTTAATATTAACTGTTTTTTACAATAGAAAGGCAGGAGGATATACTGTCAGAAATTTTTTTAAGCTTATCATCATTGCTAATATAAATTTCCTGATTCTTTCCATCACCTTTAATTACAGTAATCCCCTCTTCATTAAATTTTTCAATGCAGTTGTTATAGTTAACCATTGAAAGGGATTCAGAACATTCAATCTCTCCAAGATGATAAAGCTTCATCCCTTTTTTTCGCACATCCACTATAAAATCTTTTTTAGAAATTTTAGCTTTATCATCAAAATCACGCACTGAACTCAAAACAATGTACATACTCTCAATATAATCCTGTATCAGTCCTGCAAAAAACTTCACAGATTCCTGCTTTTCAGGTTTAACAGTAACATCTTTGGAAGTCACAGAAACCATTCCCTGAAGATCCATATACTTAACAGTTTCATCATAAACAGCTTCGCTATTATAAAGGGTATCATCATAAACAAATTCCTTTGAAAAAAGTCCCCTTATTAACTCAAACTCAGCTATCACCCTGTTTTTCTCCCCCTTCCCTGATTCATCTGCAACATTAAGAATGGCAAGGCATATCATATTTATTGGAAGCGTAACATGAATCATACTGTTTTTATAAAAATTGATCCTGGCTCTTTCTTCATCGTTAATAATATAAAGCTCATCCTCTTCACTCACATTTTCACTCTTGCCAGGTTCCAGCTCAACCTTGCCAATAATGCGATCACCCATGTATGACTCAAAAGCAGTAGTTATTATTTCATCAATATTCCCATCATCATAAAGGGGTGCTGTAAGCTTGGCCTTAACATCCCTCATGTAAGAAAGAAGCATCTCCATTCTTAGCTTAATAATCTGCCTTGAAAAGCCTCTTGTTGTTGTATAGAGAATTGCAGCTGTAACTACTGCAAAGGGTGTAATCATAACAGTTTTGTTTATTTCCTGAACTATATGATAACCGACCTCTGATGTAAGCTCATCAATACCCTTAACCTGCTTTTTAGCATTGATCTTTTCTTTTGCCTCACTCAAAGTAAATGGTTCATTTATGGCAATATAAACTGTGCCGTATTTTCGTGAAATCAGCTTTCTGCTTTTAATAAAGCCCGAAGTAGACTCCTTCTTTTTTTCACTACCCTTGAGTTCTTTTTTATAGGAATTCTCTTCAAGTATTCGATCATAGTTCACAGACATTGGAACAAAAACAAGATCCTTGTTATACCCCTCATCAACAGCCTCTATGAGATATTTCAGCATACCCATTTTAGGAGAAACAACCTTGCCTGTTCTTGAACGCCCACCTTCAATAAAAAACTCAATAGGATATCCTTCATGAACCAGTGTTTTCACATACTGCTTAAAAACAGCAGCATAAAGATTAAGCCCCTTAAAAGTTCTACGCATAAAAAAAGCGCCTGACCTTCTGAAAATTTTACCCATTGGAAAAAAAGTTAAATTAGAACCGGAAAGAATATGGGGTGGAATAAACTTGTTATGATAAAACAGGCTGGAAATAATAATATAGTCCATATGACTTTTATGACTTGGAACAAGAATAAGAGGTCCTTTTTGCGAAGCTTCTCTTAATTTTTTAAAATCCTCAAGATCATAATGCATACCTTCAAAAATTCTTCGGAAAAGGTAATCATTTGTAGCCTTGAAAAATTTTATATATACAATAGAAAAATCAGCAGCAATCTCTCTGTAATAGCCATAGGCCTTTCTTCTGAGCTTCTTCTCAGAAATATTCTTTTCATTCATTTCACCCTGAATTGCATCAAGTACATTTTTATGATAAAGTACCCGCTCCATCATCTCCTGATGCGTCTTGATCTGAGGTCCAAGAATACTTCTTTTTTCATAATTAAATACATCAAGAAGCTTGTTTCTTACATTCCTTGCAAGATGATTAATATCATCAGTTGTAGCTGCTTTCAGCTCCTCCTTAAGATTAACCGGTTTTCCTATTCTTAAAAATGCCGGAGTAACGCTTTTAAATATCACAAAGTATCCTGAAAAGAGTCCTCTGTCCCCTGTAGCGTTTGACCTGAGAATAGACCTGTTTTTTTCAGGATTCCTATTCCAAAAAATTACCTGGGGGAAAATAAAAATTGGTTCATCCATGTCCTTCTGCACTTCAAGAAGGTACTCTATTGAATCCGCTTTTATATCAACATAGCGCCTTAAAAACAATTTTCTTGAAAGAAGAGAAAGAGTAATAGAACCGTTGTTTTTCAAAGTTCTTTCAATATAATCAACATTGGAAACAAAATCCTGATCCTTTGAAGTAAAAAGCTTTCTGTAAAGGGAAACTATTTTAAAAAAAAGAATTTTAATCTTTTGATAAGAATAGGGAACAAAACCCAATGCAAGCTCAGGCACTGTAAAATTATGCTTTTTAAGAAGATGAAAAAGAATAAAAAGAGAGGTAGACTTTGACTGCATTGAAGCATAAACAAATTTACCCTTTCCTGTATATTCAGTCATATTAAGAAGGCTTTCTTCATCAAGTTCAATTCTACGAAATAATACCCCTATAAAAAATCGAAAAACCTTATAGGAATCCTTTTTCACAATACTATTGTTAATCAATGACGAATATATTTCATGTTTATCACTCATAGTTTACCTTCATTCAAGTTCATTTTCATTTTTTACTGTTTTAAAAATATCTCCAATACCAACCAGATCAAGGAGTTTCTGCATTTTACTGTTATTAACAATAAGGATAGACTCCACGCTTCTTTCAAGAAAAAAATTTCTGATATTTATCAGCTCCCCAAGACCAATACTGTTAAGATAAGTGTAGTTTCTTAAATCCAGAGCAATTTTATTTACATCCTCCTTAACAAGAGGAATAATCCTTTCTCCAAAGAAATGAACTTCTTTACCCAAAAGAAACCCATCATTTCGATTAAACTTTATTACAAGGATATTATTAAGATATTCATATACAAAATCCATTTTATTCTCCAATAATATCACAATTAAAATAATATCAATAAGGTGCAACTGTTTTTTAAATACAATGCGATTTTGATTCTTAATAAAAAACAAACATCTCATTTCCCCCATTCATTCCAATCCCCAAAAAACGATTGACGAATTTATCATTCACCCCCTTGTTTAAAATTGTTTTATTTAAAATCGGGGTGTAGCGCAGCCAGGTAGCGCGCTTCGTTCGGGACGAAGAAGCCGGGAGTTCGAATCTCCCCACCCCGAAAACTGTTATTTTTCAAAAATATGCTTTAAATTTTAAAATATCCACTATACTATAAAAATATACTAATAAAAGAATAAGTCAAAATGATTAAATTTGAAAAAGAGTTCCCTACAAAAATAGACTGTATCGATGATATAATTCATTCAATTATGTATGAAATATTTTTAATTTCAGACAGGTTGACAATTCCAATGGAAAGTATTCGCCTTATTCTTGATGAAGCAATTATAAATGCAATGGAACATGGCAACCTTTGGGATCCTGAGAAAAAAATTTCAGTAATTATAAAAAAAACAGAAAATAGCATAAAGGTAATGATTTCTGATGAAGGAGATGGATTCCAATTTTCAAAAAATTTTTTCCAGGCTCCACCCTCCTTAAGCGAGAGAGGAAGAGGAATTCATCTGATAAAATTTCTATGCTCTGCAGAATGGCAAAATAATGGTTCAACCATTAACCTTATTATTCCTATTGAATGCAACCTGTAAAAACTTCTTAACCTGGATATTGCATAATGCAACCTGATGAAAACAACATTTTAAACATCATTCTTAACAGTATAATTGATGGAGTTTTTACTGTTGATACTGAATTTCACATAACCTCCATAAACAGGGCAGCTGAAAAAATTATAGGAATAGATAAAAAAGATGCAATAGGTAAGCATTGCCACGAAATATTCCAATCCAATATTTGTAAATATTCCTGTGCATTAAAGGAAACCATTGCAACAGGTAAACCTTTAATAAATAAAACCATATACATTGTGAAAAACACAGGTGAGAAAATCCCAATAAGCATAAACACAGCTGTTTTAAAGGACAAAAATGGCACAATAATTGGCGGAGTGGAAACTTTCAGAGATATAAGTGAAGTGACCAGCTTGCGTAAAACACTTAAATCAGGATTTACCTTTGAAGACATAGTAAGTAAAAACAGGCACATGCAGGAGCTTTTTAAAATTCTCCCGGATATAGCTGAAAGCGGCAGCTCAGTAATAATTGAAGGAGCCAGCGGCACAGGGAAAGAACTCATAGCTCATGCTATTCACAACCTGAGCCAAAGAAACGGGAAAAGGCTCATACCTGTTAACTGCGCTGCCATACCTGATAACCTTATAGAGTCTGAACTCTTTGGATACAAGGCAGGTGCCTTTACTGATGCAAAAAAAGACAAGCCGGGAAGAATAGCTCTTGCAGAAGGGGGAACCCTCTTTCTTGACGAGATTGGTGAGCTTTCAATCAATGTTCAGGCAAAGCTGTTACGCTTCATTCAGGACAAAACCTACGAGCCTTTAGGCAGTATAAAGCCCATACTGGCTGATGTGCGTATTGTTGCAGCTACAAACAGGGATATGGAAGATGAAGTAAAAAACAAAAGATTCAGGCAGGATCTTTACTATAGACTTAATGTTATGAAAATCAGAATACCACCCCTGTCAGAGCGAAAAGAGGATATTCCTCTTTTAATCAAACATTTCATAAGCATGTATAATATTGTTAAATCAAAGAATATTACAGGTATGTCAGATGAAGGTATTAACATTCTAATGAACCATGATTTCCCCGGAAACATAAGAGAGCTCGAAAATATTATAGAACACTCATTTATTCTATGCAAGGAACACTATATTCAAAAACATCATCTGCCCAGCTACCTTATAAAAGAAAGCATAGGCAATGTACAGGCCTCATTAAAAGATATGGAGGCTCAATATATCGAAAAAGTTCTTAAAATTCATAACTGGAATAGAAAGGAAACAGCCTTAACACTTGAAATAGACAAATCCACACTGTGGAGAAAAATGAAACTTTATAATATTGAAGAACCACAATAGATTGCATTATGCAATTTGCTAATGAAAAAAGAATTGCAACATGCAACATTTATCCTGTTTGCACGCAGGTAAACCAACACTATTAAAAAATTTCTTTTTTATAATTCAGGCAGATTCCCCCCTGATATCTCTTTTTTTCTGCAAAAAACTTTATAAAACAACGGATAATAGCACAAACTAAATTTTTTACCACACCTGGCACACTTTATGCATATTATATTGGTATCTAATAAAAAAATGGAGAGGCTAAAAATGAAAATAGCAGTAACAGCAACAGGTGAAACAATGGATGCATTAATAGACCCAAGATTTGGCAGGGCTGCGGGATTTATCATATTTGACACCTCTGATAAAAGCTTCATCTATATGGGAAATCCTGTTAAACTTGAATCTGTTCAGGGTGCTGGCATACAAACAGCAAAAAACATAATAGACATAGGTGCTAAAAAAGTTATTACAGGAAATGTTGGGCCCAAGGCATTTACAACGCTTAATGCAGCAGGAATTGAAATTTACACAGGTGCATCCGGCACAGTCAAAGAAGCGCTCAAAGCCCTGGATTCAGGAAATTTAGAAAAAACCGAATCAGCAAATGTAAGCGGCCACTGGTAAAAAGGAGATTTTGATGAACATAGCAATAGCAAGCGGGAAAGGGGGTACTGGTAAAACCACAATATCAATTGCTCTTTCAGAATATATAACAAAAAAGGGATTTAATGTTGTTCTGGCTGACTGTGATGTAGAGGAACCAAACACAGCACTCTTCCTGAATTTAGAAAATAAAAAAACAGAAACAGTTTTTGTTGACATTCCTAAATTAAACAGCATTCAGTGCATAGGCTGTTCAGCGTGTGAAGAAATATGCAAGTTCAGCTCCATAGCAATGGTGAACAATCTTCCCCTGATTTTCCCTGATCTATGCCACTCCTGTGGCGGATGTGTTCTTGTATGTCCTACAGGAGCGATTTATTATGAAAAAGTTCCTATTGGAATTTTCGAACAGGCTAATGAAGGTTCTATTCACTACCTTGGAGGAATGCTTAATTTAGGGAAGATCCAGACAGCAACTATTATTTCATATGTAAAAGACAAGGCAAAAAAAATAAAAAGCGACTTTACAATTTTTGATTCACCGCCTGGCACATCATGTCCCTTTGTTGAAACAGTAAATGGATGCGATCACCTTATCCTTGTTACTGAACCTACCCCATTTGGGCTTAATGATCTAAAGCTTTCAGTAGAAGCAGCGAGAGCAATGAATCTTGATTTTTCAGTACTCATCAATAAAAATGATGAAGAGGAAGAAATAAATATAATAGAAAAATTCTGTAAGGCAGAGGGAATCCATATTATTGCAACAATACCCTATGAAAGAGAAATTGCATTTGCCTACTCAACAGGTGATTTCAAAAAAATATTTATAAACAGATACAGCAATGAATTGGAAAACATAGCTGTTTTTTTAAAAAAAATTAATAGAAAAGAGGACTAATGAAAGAACTGGCAATTATAAGCGGTAAAGGTGGTACAGGCAAAACAAGCATCTCCGCTGCTTTAATAGCTCTTCAGAAAAATTGTGTTTCTGTTGACTGTGATGTAGATGCTGCGAACCTGTATCTTTTGTTGAACCCAAAATTAAAAAACCAATATGATTTTTATCATGGACAAAAATTTATCATAAACAGTGAAAAATGCACCAGCTGCGGTAAATGCGTAAAGCTTTGCAAGTTTAATGCAATTTCGGATGATTTTGTAATTGATCCCATAGGCTGTGAAGGATGCAGTGTATGCGCTTTCTTTTGTCCTGAGCAGGCTATTACAGGATATGATAATAATTGCGGCGAAGTTTACCTGGGTGAAATTCAAAAAGGCCCTGTAGTTTATGCAAGGCTTGACCCTGGTGAAGGGAACAGCGGCCTGCTTGTAGCAAAGCTGAGAGAAGAAGCTAAAAAAATGGCTTCAAATAACAATCTTGACATGATAATTCTTGATGGTCCCCCTGGAATAGGATGTCCGGTTATATCAACCATAACAGGAGTAAAGCTTATTTTAGCTGTAACAGAGCCTAATATTTCAGCTCTTCACGACCTTAAGCGTGTACTTGAACTTGCTAATCACTTCCGGATTAAAGCACTGGTATGCATAAACAGAGCTGATGTTAATCCGGAAATAACCAGTGACATAAAGGATTTCTGCAAGAAAAATAATATTACTATAGCAGGAAAAATCAACAGCGACAATGCCTTTTTACAGGCACAAAGACATGGTAAGGATATAATTACCTATAATGAGACTATAGAAAACTCAAACACAATAAATGAAATAAAAAAACTTAATGAAATTATTTTAAATGAATTGTGAAATGGTAAAAAAAGGAGGATTTGATGAACCCGAATGATAAAACCCAGACAAAAGATGCTCAGGAAGAAATACGCCTTAATGAAACTCTATCAAGGATAAAACATAAGATAATTGTTCTTTCCGGAAAGGGCGGAGTAGGGAAAAGCACTGTGGCTGTAAACCTTGCAGCTTCTTTGGCAGCTTCAGGGAAGCATACAGGAATTATGGATGTTGACATTCATGGCCCAAGTGTACCCAAGCTTCTGGGAATAGAAAAAATACCCCTGGATCAACAGCAAAACAGGATTACACCTGTTCAGTACAGCAACAACCTTAAAGTAATGTCAATAGGATCACTTTTACCTGACAGCAGTGAACCGATTGTCTGGAGAGGCCCATTAAAGCATAATGCAATTAAACAATTCATAATGGATGTTGAATGGGGAGATCTGGACTATCTTGTGGTTGACTCCCCTCCAGGAACAGGAGATGAACCACTCTCTGTGTGCCAGCTAATCAACGACCCTGATGGAGCTGTTATTGTTACCACTCCCCAGGATATATCCCTTTTGGATGTAAGAAAATCTGTTACATTCTGCAAAAGAATAAACCTCCCAATTCTTGGAGTTGTTGAAAATATGTCAGGATTCCAGTGCCCTCACTGCTCTGAGATAATTGATATATTCAAATCAGGAGGAGGAGAAAAAATGGCTGAAGAAATGGGAGTGCCTTTTTTAGGGAAACTTCCCCTTGATCCTGTAATAACATCAGGAGGAGACAGCGGCAAACCCTTTTCTACAGATGAAAAGGAATCAACATCATTAGGCGCAAAAAATTTTAAATCTATTGTAGATCAATTAATTTTAAAAATCGAGGGAAAATAAAATGAAAATTGCAATACCGTCTACAAACGGAAAAGTATGTATGCACTTTGGACACTGTGATGTTTTTGATATCTTTGAAGTGGACAAAGCCGGGAAAAAAATAATAAAAAAAGAAACCCTTACACCTCCACCTCATGAACCAGGGGTTCTTCCCCAATGGTTGGCCACTCAGGATGTGAAATGTATTATAGCTGGTGGAATGGGAAGCAGAGCACAACAGCTTTTTCAGCAAAAGAATATATCTGTAATAACAGGAGCACCTGCAGATTTAACTGAGTCTATAGTTGATCTTTACCTTAATGAAAAACTGGTTACTGGCACAAATACCTGCGATCATTGATGATTCTTTACTTATTAGATTTTGCATAAAAGAAGGGATATTTGTTCTTTAAAAAAGGCGTCCCTTCTTTTATTCTCATAAATAAGTTTAATTAATGCCCGTTTTTTCTATTGCTTATTCCGATAAAATATACTATAAGAGTAAGAATACAAACTTTTACAGTAAAAAAGGCGGTACCCTGCAATGAAATTCAGAAAAATACTCCCTTTGCTTGCAACTATAATCTTTGTTTCCAATTTATCTTTAACAGGAAAAACTTTTGTCACAGATGAACTTTTGACAAAAATAAACTCAGATGGAGATGAAACATCATTAACCATTTCACCTGATGGAAACACAATAATATTTGCAAGAAAAAACCCTGAAGAAAAGAACTTTAATCTTTACATCACTACCTGTAAAGACGAGTCCTGGACTGAACCTGCTTTGATGGATGGAATAAATTCAGAGGAAAATGATATTTCACCATTCCTTGCAGATGATGGGAAAAAACTGATTTTCGCATCCAACAGAGAATCAAGCCTGAAGCAACCGCAATCAGATACCCACTCCTATGACATTTATTATTCAATAAATGAAAATGGAGCCTGGACAAAGCCCCTTCAGATTTTTGGTGCAATAAATACACGAGAGGATGAATTAAATCCTTTTATTTCTGATGATGGGAAAACCCTTTATTTCACAAGAATAAGTTCCAGAAACCCCGAAAACATAAAAATTATAAAGGTTAGTAAAGATGATGACTTTTGGGGAGACGCTACAACAGCAGTTATATCAAACCAGCCAAAAGTAAAACCTTTTTTTATAAGGCCATCTCTATCAGAAGAATCCTTCTATTTTTCAGCTTACACAGATTCTATAGACAAAAAAGATATTTATTTATCAAGAGTTAATCAGGAAGGAGAAACTGAAATATTTATAGCAGATGAAAGTGTAAACACAGCAGATGACGAAATATTTGCATGCGCACTGGACAGCAAAAGAATGATTATTTCCACAAATCATGGAGAAAAGGGCTCATACAACTTTTCCATTGTTCCCTCCATTGTTCCTGCTCAGGAAAAACTTGATGCCCAAACCAAAGACGACAAAGAAGATAATAGCATTGATATTGATAAATCCATATACTTTGATTTTAATTCAGCAGCTATTAAGCTCGATTATATACCTTATATTCACTCTATTCTCAAAACCCTTAGAGATAAAAAAAGCCTGAAATTAACCATACATGGCTATGCTGACGGGGTTGGTTCTCACAAGGCTAATGTTGACATAAGCCTTAAAAGGGCAGATGCAGTTAAAGAATACCTGGTGAACATGGGAATAGACAAAAACAGGATTAACATCATTGGTCATGGATATGTAAAAACAGAATTCATTCACACTGCACAGCAGCATAGAAAAGTTGATTTTGATTTTATTGAATAAAAATTTCTATTACATATAAATTATCTATAATAAAAAAGGGGCCTTAGGCCCCTTTTTTATTATAGATATAAAATTAAATTTATTGACCAAGCATTCCTTTTTTAAGCCCTGCCTGAATAGGCTTGGAACCAAGGAACATTCCAACAAAAGCTTTTTTAAACTGAAGTCCTTTAACCACGCCCAGGGTTTTTTCACTACCAGAGGCTTTTGACCAGTACTTAACAGTCATACCTGTTTTGGGATCATAATGATGACTAAACTTGTCCCCTTTAATTATTGTAACATCATTAAACAAATTAAGAAATGTCTTGCTCTCAGTAGTAGTATAACCTGCAGCAGCTGCTTTTACAAATCCCTCAGTAACACTTTTCACAAACTTGTCCCTGTCTACAAGAGCAGAGTCAATTGTAAGAATAAGTGACATAGGCTCATCAGCATTAATAATTGCAGTGTCTGCAGCACCTTTAAGCTCCTGTGGAACAAAAAGAGTACCAAAATAAACTGTCATAAAAGCCATTGTCCTGCTGCCTGTTCCATTTTTAACCATCTCCTTACCACCAAGCTGATAAGAAAGAACAGGAGCTGACAAAAGAACTAAAAAAAGAAATGAAGCAACTGATTTGAATAAATTCGATTTGTTCATAAAAGCAATCCTCCATAATTTTGTATAATGTATTTTAATCCGCTTCCTCTTCCTCTGCACAAAATATGACAGAAGTAATAAATCTATAACTATCATGGGAAAAAAATACCAGAACAAAACGTAAAATTCCCAACCCTGAATGTCAAGACTATTATACCTTCACTGACAGATAATAGTATAAATAGCATTGACAATTAAATTCTTTTGTATAAAATAACAACACTGACTAATCCTCATTTTTTTTATAAACAGGGATTAAAGCTCTAAAAAATACCTTATGCAGGGAGGACTTTTATGGATTATAAAATGATCAAATGCGATATTATAGAAAAAGGAATTATGAGCCTTAAGCTTAACAGGCCTGATAACTACAATGCTATAAACCATCTTATGATGGAGGAGCTTGAACACTTCTGGAAAGAGAGGCTTTACGATCTTGATACAATTATTGTTATTCTTTCAGGCAGTGGAGAAAAGGGATTTTGTGCAGGACTTGATATGAAAGAGTCTATGGAAACCGCGCCCAAAATGAGCACTGAAGAATTCTATAGATTTCAGGCGCGTCTTGCCAGGCTTAATCTGCACATGAGACGTGCGCCCCAGCCTATTATTACAGCTGTTCATGGCGCTGCTGCAGGTCAGGGATTCAGCTTTGTTTTATCTTCAGATATACGCGTAATAAGTCCTGATGCAAAGTTCAATGCTGCATACATTAATATTGGTCTGGGTGGAGCTGATATGGCCTGCTCCTATTTTCTTCCCCGTATGATTGGAGCAGGAAGAGCCTATGAATTTATGTACACAGGAAAGTTTATGTCTTCAGATGAAGCCATGCAGCTTGGACTGGTTTCTAAAATAGTAGAAAAGGAAAAACTTCAGGAAAGTGCTCTTGAATATGCCAAAATACTCATGTCTAAAAACCATATGGGACTGCGTCTTACAAAAGAAGCAATAAATATGAATATTGATGCAGGTGGTCTTGAACAAGCCCTTAATATTGAGGACAGAAACCAGACCCTTCTTGCTATGGGAGCTGCATTAAAAATGAGCAAAATGAAGTAAAATAAAATCAAAAAAAACAGCTGCCTTAATCAAGGCAGCCCAACACAAAATCGTATACTTCTTACCAGAAGAATAAGTCATTGTGTCAATATAGGCATAACAAATTGAACTTGTCAAACAAATTTTCAAAAAATTATCCTGAAAAAAGAATTCCTCTAATATTCCTGCTGCCAGGTGCAGCAGGAATATGTTAAAGTTTATTTTCGCACTAAATTAAATTCTTCCTGAATCTCCATTCGCCAGCATAAATATTAAACCGATTACCCCTTACAAAACCTGCAAGGGTTATGTCCCTTTCTCTTGCAATGTCAACAGCAAGGCTTGTTGGAGCTGAAACACCTGCAATAACAGATACTCCTGATTTAACACCTTTTACTACCATTTCATAGCTTAAACGAGACGAAAGCATACAGAAAAAGGCTTTGCCCAGCTTGCCATTTAAAACAAGCCAGCCTGTACATTTATCAAGGGCATTATGGCGTCCCACATCCTCTGCAAAAACCAGTAAAGAACCATCAATATCATAAAGGGCAGCTCCATGAGTTGCCCCTGTTTTATTAAAAATTTTCTGTCTGGAAAAAAAATCACTCTGCATCATAAAAAGCATTTTTTCAGAAAAAACCGGATCATCTTTTTCCCCGCAAATACTGCTTTTATCCATTTTTTCTGAATCAGGCAACACCCCGGAAGAACTTCTTATTATTTCTATTTCATCTTCCCTGAAATTCCTTATATTTTCCGCTTGAATATCAATTTTATTTTCATCAACTATGGAAACTTTTTTAATATCTTCCGGGAATTCTACCAACCCGGAATTATAGCATATACCTGCAGCAAGCTCTTTATCCATGCCAGGCATCCGCATACAAATAAATTTTTTCTTTCCATTTACCAGCACTTCAAGAGGTGACTCTACTGCAATATTATCAGAAACCTGTGCATAGCCATCCTTATCAGAATAGCTCACCAGTTCCATTTTTTTGGTTTCCACTAAAGCCTCTTTAAATCAAAACAACAGCTTTATTCGATGTTTGTTATTAACTTATATGGTGAAAGTCCTGAACAGCTTCTGCATTTGCCCCCATGCTTGACTGGATATGCCTCTCCACAACTCGAGCATACAACAGAACCTCCTGTTTTTTCCCTGACAAGACTAGCAGGATCAACCTTGACCTTTTGCATGCTCAGGATATCAGCACCAGCCTCTTTAATCTGGCTAAACAAAAGAGGACCATCCTGCTCTTTTTTAGGTTTAAGCTTAAGGAACCAGCTATTAACCTCTGACCATTTTTCCAGTTTTTCTAAATCAAGATAAACCCTTATTCCCTCACCTGTACTTTTTTCATATAAGGAAATAGCGAATTTACCAAAATCAAGAACCTGCATCCAGCCATTACCTGTTGTACAGGGTGTAAGCAGCTGAACAGCATCAGGAAGACAAGCCTCTGTTTCGCATATAGCATCAAAAAACTCACCTTCCGGCAGGTTTTTAAGAGCAAGATCTACCATAAAACCGCCTATAAGAAGGCCAGGTGCCAGACCTCCGTGAAATGATTCAACAAGCCTCACATATTCTTCATATGAATACTTACCAATTTGCATTTTTTTCTCCATTCCCGATAATATAATGAAATCAAAATAAATTTTATTATATCAGACTAAACATAAAATTATTGCGTCAATATCTTTTTACAAAAAAAAAGCCCGGAAATAATCCCGGGCTTTTTTTTAAAATTCTAGAGATTAAATCTTCTCTATCTTTACTGCACAGGCTTTATACTCTGCAGTTTTTGTTTCCGGATCAAAAACATTATTTGTAAGCCAGTTGGCATTGCCAT
>CAZYPA010000045.1:0-18325 GCA_964649175.1 uncultured Leptospirales bacterium
AATCGCAGCAGTTTAAAATCAATGAAAGAATGGAATGACCTTTATGCCCATTACCTTGACATTAAAAACATTCACCTGAGAACCCTTTTTGAATCAGAGCCGCTTCGTGGTGATTATTTTAAAATAGAGGATGAATCAGTATATTTTGATTATTCCAAAAATCGGGTTACAGCAGAGACAATGAATCTTTTGTTAAGGCTTGCTGAAAAATGCGATCTTAAAAATGAAATAGAGCGTATGTTTACAGGGGAAAAAATTAATGAAACAGAAAACAGGGCTGTTTTACATACTGTTTTAAGAAACACCAGTGATGCCTCTTTTATTCATGAAGGAAGAGATATTCTTGCAGATGTGCGTGCAGAACTTGAAAAGATGAAAATTGTTTCTGAGAAAATTCGTGCGATTGAATGGAAGGGCTTTTCCGGTAAAGCAATAAAAAATATTATAAATATAGGCATAGGCGGATCAGATTTAGGGCCTGTAATGGTTTGTGAAGCGCTTAAAGCTTTTTCCCATCCAGAGCTGTGTTTGCGTTTTGTTTCAAATGTTGATGGTACTCATCTGGCAGAAGCCCTTAATGGTCTTAATCCTGAAGAAACCCTTTTTATAGTTGCATCCAAAACCTTTACAACAATGGAAACAATGACAAATGCTGAAGCAGCAAAGGAATGGCTTCTTAATGCTGCAGGGAACAATTCTGCAGTTGCAAAACATTTTCTTGCACTTTCTACAAACAGTGAAGCTGTGGTAAAGTTTGGTATTGATCCTGAAAATATGTTCCGGTTCTGGGACTGGGTAGGGGGGCGCTACTCCCTTACATCTGCAATAGGGCTTTCAATAATGATCTCAATAGGCTATGATCATTTTTTGGAATTGCTAAATGGCTTTCATGCTATGGACAGGCATTTTCGGAACCGGCCTTTTGATCAGAATATCCCTGTAATAATGGCTCTTCTTGGAATATGGTATAATAATTTTTTTGAATGCCAGTCTTATGCAATTTTGCCTTATGAACAGTATCTTCATCGCTTCCCTGCCTATCTTCAGCAGGGGGACATGGAATCTAATGGGAAAGGGGTTACCAGAAATGGTGACAGGGTTGATTATGATACAGGGCCTGTAATATGGGGAGAGCCTGGAACAAATGGGCAGCATGCTTTTTTTCAGCTTATGCATCAGGGGACAAAATTAATCCCGGCTGATTTTATAGGGTTTGCTAATCCCTTAAAGGGAACCAGGGATCAGCACAACAAGCTTCTTGCAAATATGATAGCTCAGGCAGAGGCATTTGCATTTGGCAAAACCTCTGATGAGGTAAGAAAAGAGGGTGTTACTGAAAGAATGGTGCCATTTAAGACATTCGAAGGAAACAGGCCTTCAAATGTGCTTGTTGCTCCCTGTCTTAATCCTGAAATACTGGGTAAAATAATAGCTATTTATGAACATAAAATATTTGTGCAGGGTGTGATTTGGGATATTTATTCCTTTGATCAATGGGGTGTTGAGCTTGGAAAAGCTCTTGCTGGCAAGGTGCTGATTGAGCTGGAAGGGAGCAATGAGCCTGCCGGGGATTCTTCAACTGCAAATCTTATTAATTATTGCAGGAGAAAAAAAGTTGAATAATAGCAGTAATAATTATCCTGGTGGCAGGAGCGACTTAAATATAAAAGAGATGTCTCTTAAGTTTAATATTATAAAACAGGAGGCAGATCATGTTCGGGAAAAGGACAAAATTCTTATAAGAGAGCTTTTCAGGAGTTTTAGCCCCAGAAATATTCTTCTGGGAATAGGATTTCAGCGTGCATATGGCTCCCTGCTTTCAGGGGATTATTTCGATCTTTTTAAGCTTGCAGATCGGCATTTTTTATTTGTTTTTTCCGATATCAGCGGACACGGGCTTCCTGCCTATACTACTTTGATAAGGCTTAGATCTGCAATTATATTAGCTGTAATGGAGATGCAGAGTATACATGCAAGAACCGGTATTATTGATTATCCCTATCTTATAAAAAGTATATCCATGAAGTTTACTGATATTATGGATCATTCAAATTCCAGTGATTTTGCGTCTGTTAATTTTGTTTTTCTCCAGGAAAGTGCAGGGAAAATAAAACTTCGTTTTTTTAATAGAAGCATGCTATTCCCTATCATTTTAAAAAGGGAAGGTGATCAGTCTTTAATATACAATCTCAATAATGAGTTTAAAGGATGGAAACCGAAAAAGGGTTATCTCCTTGGAAGCGATATAAAACATGTAATTTCTGAGGATGATTATTATTTTACACCTGAATGTATTTTTGAAGTGAAACAGGGTGATAAAATATTTTTTTATACTGATGGAATAACAGAAGCTTTTGATCATAAAACAGAACAAAATCAGTATGGCGAGGCGCGTCTGGAACAGAAACTCCTTGAAATGACGGATTTGCCACCGCAGCTTATTGTTAATAATATTTTTGATTCAGTTTATGAATTTATAGGAAACCATGAAAATCAAAAAGATGATATGACTGCAGTAATTGTGGACCTCCCTTTCAGGGTATAGTTTTTTTTAACCTCTTTAATTCCTTATTGACTTATAAACAGCTTTTTAATTATTTAACAAAAGAGTAATGTAAATAGCAGGGCTTTTTTTCTGCTTTGTTTTGTGATGAAAATATGGGGGAGCCATGGAAAAAATTTTATCTAAATTTAACGAGCTTATAATAAAACACGACAAGATTTCACCGGATATTATTAAGGAGAAAAATGTTAAGCTGGGGCTCCGTAATGCGGATGGTTCAGGAGTTGTGGTAGGGATTACTACAAAGGGAAGAGTTGTGGGGTATGACGTAGTTGAAGATGACAAGGGAGAAAGAAAGGTTATTCCGGTTGAAGGTAAGCTTTATTATTGTGGATACGATATCAGTGAAATTATAAAATCAAATGAAGAAAATAAAAGGCTTGGTTTTGAAGAGGTTGTTTATCTCCTCATGGCTGGTGAACTGCCAGGCAAAAAAGATTACGAAAAGTTTGCTGTTGAGTTGAGAAAACGTGCAAAGCTTACCAATATTGAAAGACGCATGATCATTGAAGATGTTGAGAACACAAATCAGATGTATGCTTTGCATAGTGTATTATCACATCTTAGCAGGTGTGATAAAAATCCGGATGCCACAGAAATGGTGGATGTAAGCGATCAGTGTATTAATCTTATTGCCAAGGCGCCTATAATTGTAGCACATAATTATAATGTTTACAGATATAGAAAAGGCGAGGATCTGCGTCTGGTTCGCCCAAAAGAAACTCTTTCTATTGCGGAAAATTTTTTATATATGCTTAGAGGGAGTGTGCCAGACAGAGAAGAGGCCCTCATTTTTGATGCATGTATGATTCTGCACGCTGAACATGGCGGAGGTAATAACTCCACATTCACAGTTAGGACAGTTTCATCCAGTGGAGCCAATACCTATATGGCAATTGCTGCAGGGGTTGCTTCTTTGAGCGGGCAATTTCACGGTGGAGCAAATGAATCTGTTATGGCAATGATGAAGGCTTGTCAAAGAGATGTTAAGGACTGGACCAATGAAAAGCAGGTACGAAAGTTTCTGGAAGCCATTCTGGATGGGAAAAGTGCCTATGGAATGGGTAAAATTTTTGGCATAGGCCATTCAGTTTATACACTTTCAGATCCCAGGGCAATAATTCTTAAGGAGTATGCAAGAAAACTTGCGGAAAAAAATAACCGAATGGATCTTTTTTATCTTTTTGAAACTGTTGAAAGGATTGCCAAAGAGCTGCTTTATGAAAGAAAGGGTAAAAAGGTTTGCGTAAATGTTGATTTTTATTCAGGCTTTGTTTATAAATTTTTAGGAATACCTGAAAAAATTTTTACACCGATTTTTGCAATGTCCAGAATTGCAGGCTGGTCTGCTCACAGGCTTGAACAGATTTTACAGGGTAAAATAATAAGGCCTGCCTATGTTTCTGAAAAGAATGAAACGTTTCAGTACAAGGATGTTGATCTCAGATAACATGAAAATAAAAATGGCGGGGAAATTTCCCCGCCATTAATAGTTTATGTTTCTTTAATTAACTTGGCATTGATGTAAAAACTCCGCGTGGATCAACTTCATTTCTAAGAATATCAATTACCTCTTTAGTTGGAACCGGAGTTACCGGAATTTCACCTTCTGGCTTCAGAAGCTCAAAACCTGATGCAAGCTGGGCTAATTCAGGAGATACTCCAGGATGAAGAGATGCTATTCTCATTCTTTTTGATTCAGGATCAAAATCATAAACCCCTGCTGAAGTAATTACAGCACTAGGACCACCACCTACAAGGCCTGCTTCTTTACGGCTGTTTCCGCCAGATAGAAAGCCTACTGAAGTTATGAAATCAACATTTTTAACAAATTTTTGTGGGTTTTGAATTCCTACAAGTACAAGGTTTTTAGCCAAAGAGGCCAGGTCATTGTTCCCCCCTGATCCGGTAAGTCTGTTTTTATAGTTATGGAAACTTTCACCAATTAAGTGAGTGTTTACGTTTCCATACATATCGATCTGCCCATATCCAAGGAAAGCTTTATCAACATAGCCATTGGCAAGCTGTCCAAAAGAATAGGACATTTCAAGAATTAATGGAGATTTTCTCCATGTATATGGTCCGGCAACTGACCAGGGCATATCACCTTCAATTGGATTTTGAGCGCCTGATTCATAAACCATGGTCATGTTTGGGGCATGGGTTTTTTTCGCAAGTATACCCGCAACCATGGGGAGGCCTGTTCCTATATATACTATTTCGCCGTCTTCAATTTGATTTGCAAGAACATAGGCGATCATTTCTAGTGGATTGGCTGGTTTAGCAGTCATTTTTTCCTCCAATAATTTTTATTTAAAATCTTTAATATCATCAAGATCAGGACTGTTTCTTGTCCATTCTTCATAATGGAAATCAACACCTTCATCTTCGTTATCGTATTCTTCAGCTTTGGTAAGTCGTTTTGCATCGACCATCCACTTGGACCCGCCAAGAAGTTTGTCTATAATGTCATACTGATCTTTACACTGAACAACAAATATATCATAAAATTCATATATTGCATTTTCTTCGTATGCCCAGTATCGCATAATTTTTTCCCAGAGTTTTCTTGGCCAGTAATAGAGACCAGGCATCGCTCCGGCAAGAGCACCGTAAGGCAATTCAACAACAGCGTCTGAGTACATAAATGGTATTACAACTCCCTTGTTGTCATTTCTCAGTGAGTTGGGAGGTACAATTTCTTCAGCAGTAATAATTAGTTTTCTTGTAGCTGCTGCAACGGCAGCATCATTTATCAGTGGGCCATAAATTTTTGCATTTCCAAATTTATCTGCCTGATGAACATGGATAATTGAAACGTCTGGATAAAGAGCTGGAATAAAAGTGCATGGATCTTTTTCAGTTTTAAGTGGGTTGTCTATAATCTTGATGAAAGGATTATATTTTGCAAGGTCTGATCCGAGGAGCTGTTTAGAATAAACTCCGGGAAGGCCAAGCTGCGCAGCTTTAAATCCAAGAGCCATAGAGCCATGACCCCATTCAGCCAGTATTTTAGTTTTGCCTGATTGTACTGCTCTTGACATATTTCTGTCAGTTCCTCTCATCTCAGCTCCGCAGTAGGACCAGTGAGTGTGGGTAACAGTACCAAAGGGAATCAGGTAACTCTGATTTGTTGCCGGTGAGCCTATGCTGGTTAAACCCTTGATCCCCTGCCGTAATATTTCAAAATATGCGACAATCGGTGTGCGTACATAACTGAAACCTGTATCAGTTAGTATGTCACCGTCTTTTACATATTCTGAAATTGCTTCTTTGAGAGAAATTCTTTTGTCAACAGCAGCATGATTTTTGTTTTCATGTGCTTCTCTTGCTGAATCGTAATCGATCAGGCGATCCAGACGAGGTATATCTTTCTCGTCAAGCCTGAGATTAGCAAGAACCTCTTTGTCGTAATTAAATTTTCCCATTACTTCCTCCTTAAATGGTTGTGGTAAACAGGTTTTTATAGTTTTTTTTTTGAAAAAATCCGTGTAACCGGCTGGATTTAATTACGTGTACAAAACATGCGTATTTAAGTAAATAATTTTTTTTAATTATTTTGCTTTTAATTGTATTTTTTTGTTTTTTTTAGTATCTTTGTCGGGAAATTCGAAAAATAAAGGAATGTCTATAAAAAAAAACTCATATTTCCGCATATTTAACATGTGGAAATATGAGCCTTTAAAAGAATTGTGTAAAGGAGTTCAGTTAATCCCGAAAAATCCTATAGATTCTGTGCCGGGAATCCTGTTTTGATGCTAAAGCTCAGTATTGCCTTTCTTTAAGGGAAGTACTGAGTGAAAAAATTATAAGGATTTAATATCTTTTTAGAATTATAGCCTAATAATAAGACTAAAGCACCTTTAAGTGTTTTCTAAAGAGGAAAATCGGTATTTCTGTGTGCCTGAGATGTTTGATTGAAGTTTGCTTCAATTTACTCTTAACATCTGCTTAAACAGTTTTATACCAGTAATAACAAAAAATCCCACCTGCTTAAGCTAATACTAATTAGTTAAATTTGCAATAGCTGAATCTTTTTTTTTATATAGTATTTAATACTATATAATTTACGCAATTTTGATAATAAAATCAATGATCAATCCTCCTGCCATAACAGCTGAAGAGGGGATTATCATTGATAGGGACATCTTGTTAAGACTTGATTTAAAATATTCTGCAGTCACAATCTGACAAACATGAACAGGTGACAGCATCATGCCTGCAAATCCAAAGCTATATGCAATTACAGTATAAGACATTATTTCAGATAAAGCCGGGTTTGGTCCAAGAAGGTTCATTACTATGGGAAAACTGGCACCTACAAATCCAACAGCAATACCTGTTGATAATCCGCTTATCAAAGGTATTAACATAATTATGAATATTACAGGTATATTGTTTTCTGTAAGTTCCTTTCTTACATGTTCCATTACAAAAGTTCCATCAGGGAGAGGGGCTTCTATAAAGGCGCTGTATATTCCAATAACCGCAACCAGGAGTACCAGCTTTAATGTATTAACTGAAGTTACAATTTCTGCAAGTATTTTTAATTCAGGCCGTCTTTGTATAATTACAACAATTATAGCAAAAATAACACCAGTTATCATTGGGAGATATCCTGAAACTTTTGCAATATCAGGTATAAATATTGTGATTACTGTATAAACAGCTATTATTGTTAAAACAGGGGAAATAAGAAGAGGCATGTTAAGAATATTTCGGATGTCCCAGGTTTTATTTTTATTTTTAGTTTCAGGTATCTTTTTAAGAAAGGCAAAGTAACCGGCAATTATTGCAAAAAAACTGAGTCCAAATTGTAAGGTAATAAATCTCCCGGGAGAGAGTCCGGTCATATCAAGTGCAAGCAGTACACCTGGATACAGGGGCCACCAGTATTCCCATATATGTCTGAACCAGTAGTTAATTTTCGATTTAAGCAGGGGATCAACAGTTGATTGCTTATCCATATCATTAACCATTGGAGCAGAAAAAAGGGCTCCACCAGGCATTGGAAGCATTCCAATAATAGCAGGGAGCACAGCAAAGCCTGCTCTGCGGCTTATGCTTTTGCTTACAATTTCCACCATGTCGCTCATTACTCCGGTTTTTTCCATGATAGATGAAAGCCAGATTACCAGGAAAAGTACTGTAAAGAGCATCAGGCTGTTTCCTGAAGAAAGCTTTGTAATGCTTACTTTAATAATTCCCGGAATGTCATGGCCGCACCAGAAAGCCAGCAAAAGGGTTCCGCCTGCAACTGCTGTAATCAGATTATTGATTATTCGGTTGAAAATTATAATGGCTCCAAGGGCAGATAGAATTCGGATAATATAGGGGGCGTTATAAAGAAAATCCATGATTTAGATATCCTTGAAATTTAATTATTAATCATTCAGGTGAGTCTTTTTAAAAAATCTAAAAAGCGGTTGTTTTTGTTCATTTTTTCTCCTGAATCATAAAATTCAACTTTTCCGGGTTTTTGTGTTTTTTGAATAGTGTTGTTTGTGGTGATAAGATGCTTTAATCTCTTCACTGTTCCGGTATTCCCGTCAATGATATGGGTATTTTTGGGGAAAATTTTGATAAAGGAATTTTTATAAAAGGGGAAATGGGTGCAGCCGAGAACAAGTGTGCTGTAGTTTTTTATGTCAAGATTTTGAAATTGTTCCTGAAGATAGGGGATTATTATATCTTCATTGAAGATTCCCTGTTCACAAAAATCAACAAGTCTGGAAAGTGGAACAGCATCAATTATATGTTCTTTATCAAGTTTTGAAACCAGATTTTTAAATCGTTCCTCTTGGAGAGTCAGCTCTGTAGCAGCAACAAGTATGCGTTTTTTGTCGTCATTTGATTCAACAGCAGGTTTAACTGCTGGCTCCATTCCTATTATAGGGAATTTGTATTTTTCACGAAGATCTTTTATTGCAATACTTGTTGCAGTATTGCAGGCAACTACAAGTGCCTTGATTTCTTTAATTACAATATCTTCAACTGCTTTTAAGACAAGCTCCTTTACCTCTTTCCTGGTTTTAATTCCATAGGGCGCATTTTTGGTGTCAGCATAGTATATGTAGTCTTCGTTAGGCAGATGGCGCAAAGCCTCTTTGAGAACTGTGAGCCCGCCAACACCTGAATCAAAAAAAGCTATTTTCATCGCTGTACCTTTAATTTCCCTTTTTTTCCTGTGAAAGCATATTGTGGTAAAAATTTATCTGATAACTTCTTCCTTTTAAAACAAAGTTTTTAAATTTTTCTGTTATGTCCGGGTATAGATCCTTTATGTTGTTCTTTTCATCAGGGTCCAGTTCAATGTTATAAAGCTCCTCAATGCCATTGTCCATTCTCCTTATGAATTTCCATTGCCCATCCCGAATCCCTGTAAAATCATCCTTCCAGAATGTATGTAAAAATGCAAGCTCCTCTTTGTGTGCAGAAAGAATTGATTTACCTTCATGAGATATATTTTTTTTTAAACCAAGTATATCCTGTACTATTACAGGTATGTCCACATGGGTTGAAATTCCCTCATAAACAACCGGTTCAGGAAAAAACTCTTTGCTGTATATTAAAAATGGGACATGAACATTTTCCTCATAAAGAAAAAATGGATGATTATAATTTTGCGGGTGCTGATAAAAAGCTTCCCCATGATCTGCAAAGAGAAATAGAATTGTATTCTCCATCAGCCCTTCCTTCTCAAGTGCGCTGATCAGTTCTCCAAGGCAATAATCAGCATAGTGCAAGGAGTTAAGATAGTTGAGCCAGTTTCTTTTTTTGTATTCAATTCCTGCTGGAACAGGTCCTGTGATCTGCTTAAACCCCTCCGGTATTGCATAGGGGTGGTGAGGGTTCGCAGGGAAGTATGTTATAAAAAATGGGCGATCCCCTCGCTTTTTTAAAAACTCAATTGAAGGTGTTGTCATTGCACGTTCGTCAACTCCCCAGCCTACCTTGACGTTATAGGGCGGAATTTTTTCAAGTTCCGGCAGATCTATTATCCTGTCAATAGACCTGTGGTTAAGAAAGCGTCTTTGACCTGCGTACCTGAGATCTCCTGTATGTATCACAGCTGTTGTATAGCCCTTCTGTTTTAATATTTCGCTTATGGACTTAAGTTTAATTGAAGAGTATTTTTGTATGACCAGGTCTTTGCTATGATGGCTGTAGGCTGATGTGAAAACAGAGAGCATTGCATTTGCTGAAAGGGGAAAGTTTGCATAATGATTTTTTGCAAAAATAGAATTCTCTTTAAGCTTATGCCAGATGGGTAAAAGTTTCTCCCCATTTATTTCCATGTCAAAATATTTCATTGGTGTTGATTCAAAAAAATAAAATATTATATTATAATCTTTTCCTCTGGGGATGCTGTTTATTCTTTTGTGAATTCGCCTGTTTACAATTGATTCAGTGTTAAGGCCAAATTGGAATTTTTCTTTTTCTAAAAATTCAGGAAGGGATTTTGTTTCTTTTTCAATAATGAGGAGATTGTATATTGGATTGCCTGAAATTTCCTTGAAAAGCATTGCATCATTTTTTTTATCCATGGCTGGGAGAAAGGGCTTTTGTAATAATGCAGGTCCTGCAAGCATAATCAGGAATGCAGCCTGAAATATAGCAGCACAGGCAGCAGCTCTTCTATAAGTTAAATTATTTTTTTCAATAAAGTCAGGTGCCTTTATAATCAGTATTATAATAAGAAATATTCCAGCAGCTCCCTTAATGTAGAAAAGGAAAGGTGTTTCCGAAATTATAGATCCTAAAAGCTCTGTTATCCCTGTTGTTATTTCACTGGACCAGAATTTGCGCGAAAAGGCAGTCTCATATATTTTAAAAAAATTAATACTCTGGAGAAAAAACAGGTGAGCAGATATTAAAAAAAATGCAGAACCTGCTGCTGCTATTTTTATACTCACATTTGCTATGAGAGAAATTAAATAAAAGAGTAAAAAAAATAAAAATATAACAGTCAGATCATGAATAGCCCCCCCTGCTAAATAGGAGATAAAACCTGTTTCGCTGAATTGTGGGAATATTTTTTTGATTAGAAAAAAAACTTCTATTCTGTAAATCAAAAACAGCACTAAAAAAATTGAGGATGATATAATGTATAATCCTGATATATTAAGCGACTTTTTATTAATCATTTACTACTGTTAGTCCTTTTTTCATTTGTCGGAAATTGTTAAATCGAATCTTTAGGTCAGATAAGGGTATATTGTATAATTTTGCAATTTTAATTTTTTACTTAAAGGCGTAAATAACCATGGAGCTGGTCATTGCAAAATTTTTAAAATGTATTTTACTTTTAATGTGGTATGATGAAATTCTTAACCAGGCTTTGTAATCCTTTAATGATTTAAAGCTTCCTCTGGATTTTTTAAGCTTTGGAAGGAGGCCAAACTCCACAGGATAGAATACCTTCACTTTAGTGAAGCCTGCATTAAGCAGTGCTTCTTTTAAGTTCTTCATTGTAAAGTATGAAATATGTCCAGGCATAAAGTATTCATAATCCTTGCCAAGTTTTTGAGCCTGTCTGCCATCCATGTTTGCTGTCTGTATTACAAGGAGTCCTTTGTTCTTTAAAAGTCTGTAACATTCATCTATTGCAAAGAGGGGATTTCCCAGGTGCTCAATAAGCTCAATCATTGTTATTGCTGAAAAAAAATTTTTCTCAAAGGGGTGATCCTCAATTGTGCCGTGGTGAATGTTTTTACCAAAAATTGTATAGGCATGGGTATAGGCGTATCTGGATCTTTCTATGCCATAGGGTGTATAAAACTTTGATGCTGCTTCAAGAAGTCCTCCAAAAGAGCAGCCTATGTCTAAAAAATTTCCTTTTTTAATATATTTTTTTATTACTTTTATCCGTTTGCTCCATACGTAGTTCGAAAAATTTTTAATTTTTCTTTCATCTATATATGAGTAATCAGCATTGCCTTCAAAATAATTTTTTGAATATAGGGATTTAATGGTTTTGTCATTTATTGAAGGATTCATGAAAATAAATCCGCAGTCATTACACTTATCAGTATTGAATTTTATTTCATATTTATCAATGAAGTAATGCTGGGATATGGAGCCGCTACTGCAAAGAGGGCAAAATTTTATTTTATCTTTGAACATGGATGTTTTTTGTATGAATTTGAATTTTTGTAAAGCAAAAAATAGGGTAGGGGTCAGAGCATAGGGGTCAGAGCAGTCTAAATAATATGGGAAAATTGGTATAAGATTAATAATTACGAGTTGACATTAAGGTAAATTTAAGGCATGAAGATTTATACTGCTAAAGAATTTCCATTAACAGCAGGGTAATTATTATTAGCGGTGCACCATATATTCTTTGAAAAACTGTTTTTTGGGGGAATAATATGAAGTTAAAGATGAAACTTGTAGTAATGATGTTAATTGCTGTATCAGCATTATTTTTTACAGCCTGTTCAAATGAGGGAGATTCCGGAGAAGGAAAAACGGACTCAATATTCAGCATCAAAGGAAAGGCCGGGAAAACAACGGATTTAATATTCCAGAGCGCAGAGCAGATTGGCGGAACTACCGGAAAAGTCGACTCAACTGCACTTATTCTGACCTTTGATGGAGATCCAAGAACGCTTAAAGCAGATAATATTCAAGTAACCGGAGCTACAAAGGGAGTGCTTTCTGGCAGCGGAACTACACGTTCGCTTTCAATTTCAAATATTACTGTGCCAAATGGTGCAACAGTTTCTGTGGAAATAACAAGCCCATCCGGGATTGTTATAACAGGTTCACCGCAGACTGCGATAGTGTATAGAACACTATATATTGGGATGCCCTATCAGGGAGGAGTTATTGCATATATTTATCAGCCCGGGGACTCAGGGTATGTAAAAGGCCGGGTTCGAGGTCTTATTGCAGCAGCAAAGGATCAGAGTAGTGGTATTATGTGGGCTATGGAATATTATCAGTCAGAAGCATTACCAAGAAGTACAGGAACAGCATTAGGAACAGGTCGTTCAAATACAGATAAAATAATAGAACAAAATGGCAGGGGCAGTACATATGCAGCAGGATTGGCCCGGGCTTGCAGAAATGGCGGGTATAGTGACTGGTTTTTGCCCTCTAAGGATGAATTGAATAAACTCTATATTAATAGAGCTGCTATAGGCGGTTTTGCTGATGCTAATTATTGGAGTTCATCTATGAGTGGTGCTCATAATGCATGGGATCAGTTTTTCTATGGCGGCTTTCAAAATACCTTTAGCAAGAACACTATCAGCAGGGTTAGGGCTATACGGTATTTTTAGTTATTTTTTAATTTAAAGCTTTCAAAAAAGTGTAAAATCTGATATTTAAAATATTAGACTGCGCTTATGGGAATAAGGAGTTCTTTTTGGCAACAACTGGAATTTCCGTATAGGCATGTACCTAATTCTATTAAAAAAAGGAGACGTTTTAATTTTAACAAAGGAGGCTTCATTAGAACAATGAGATTAACTTGTATTTACAAAAAATTTTTGCTGCCTGGTTTTTCAGCTTTAATTATTGCTTTTACAGCTAATTTTGCATGGGCTTCTTCTGGCTCCGGATTCAGTATTGCACCGCCGCCTCTTGGTTATGCGAGCTATTATATGGAAGAAAGCCCCAAGCGGCACAGGGTTGATCTTTCCTATTTATATTTAGATCTTGTTGATGTGTCAAAAGTACAGGGAGGCTCTGTTTATGCTAATTCCAGGATTATAGGCGGTTCATGGGGTTCTGTGTCCCTCCAATACGGTGGGTTTTATCTTTTTGGCAAGGATAAGGGAGCTTATGTTATAGAGGATGAGCATCAAAATATAATCAGCATAGAGGATGTTGATTTAAATCTTTCAGGATTCAATGTTGTTCCTACTGCTGAAGTAGCTCTTTTTCGTTCATCCAGAGAAGCAGGGCAGGGTTTTATGCTTACTTTTTTTGTGGGAGTTGATTTAGGATATCAGTTTTTTAAACAAAAATTCAGTGATGGAAAAGCATCTTACCATAGCAGATTTGCAGGACCGCTTGCAGGAGTACAGGCTCATATCCCTGTATGGAATACACTGGTTTCGCCTTTTTTCATGGCAAAGCATATAAGGGGCAAGTCAGTTGATGGTGATATGACTTCTTCTTTTCATTTTAACATTATAGGCTATGGTTTTGATATAGTATGGCATGGGTTTTCGCTTAGCGGCATTATGCAGGCTGCTACAAAGAGTAAGGATAAAACCTATACTGTTTCCATTGGTTTTGGTTTTTAATCACCGGGTGCATCTTGCATAAAAAAAGAATTTGATTTTTTAAAGGCTACAAAAGATAAATTTTATAAATCTCTTAATGAATAACCGGAGTTTTTTATGAAAAAAACATATTTGTATCTTTTTTTATTTATGCTTATGCCTGCAATTCTTGTTGCAGGACCCTATGATGATATGGTTAAGGAGATGACTTCCAGGAAAAGTTTTGATAATGAGGGAACTGTTGCAATACTCCCTCTTGATTATCCTGATAATCCTTCTGTTGGTGAATTTATCTCTGAAGAGTTGACCAGAAGGATGGTCAGATCAGGTATTAAGGTTGTGGAGCGGAGACAGCTTGATAAGCTTATACAAGAGATAAGCCTTCAGCAGATAGGTCTTTTAACTGATTCAGGCGCTGCACAGATAGGGAAAGCTGCAGGGGCAAAATATATGGTACTTGGCTCTGTAACCAGCTTTAAAAAGTTTGGCTATGAAAATTACGGATTGAAGGTATCTGCCCGGTTAGTTGATGTGGCTACATTTAATGTTATAACAGCCTCAACAGTTGAAGTTGATGCAGATGACAAGGTAAGCGCATACAGAAACAAGGGTGTGCGCAGAGCTGCCAGGTATCCCGGGTTTATTGAACTTTTAGGAGGATTTACACTTTATAGCGGTGAAACAAAGAATGATGATTTTAAAAATGATTTTAAATTTGATCCTGGTTTATTTTTGGGCTTGCGCTATACAACAAAGGAAAAAGGTTTTTTTGTACATGGCTATGAATTTAATTATCAGTCCTTTGCTTTTAAAGAGTCAGATGATTTGGAAATTAAATCTTTTAATTTGAATGTTCCTCTTTTTATAAGGATTCCTCTCTGGGTATATATACCAGCATTGCCGCAGTTTACTCATATATATTTGGGGCCTTCTCTGGGGCTTGGTGTTTTTAGAGTTCCTTATTACACCGGAGTTAAAAAAGATAAGACAACAGGTTTTGGTTTCAATGCTGAGCTTATAGGGGGACTTAAATTTGGAATTACAGAAAATGTTGCTTTGAATGTTGAGTACAGATATAAGCCCGGAGTAGTTAATCCTTTCTGGTATAGCATTGATTCGGAATCTCACAGAACAAGGATAAGTGACAGCATGGTGATCTTTGCATTAAGTTTTGCACCTTGATGGGATAATCCATTTAATGGTTTCCTTCAAATGCTTCTTTTAAAACTGCCTGCATTAGCTGTTCGGATTGTTCTTTGCGCACACTTAAGAAATATGCTGCAAATGGCAGGATTAGGAGAATTTGCTCTTGCTGTGTTTTTTTAATTTTTACTAATGCGACTTCATTTCTATCTATGCAAAGCAATAGTATTTAACCAGTTTTGTTTGAGTTTTACCATCATGTTAAGTGGTATGTTTTAAAATGGAATTAATTACTTTTTCGTTAAGTTCTTCGCTTTCAAAAATGTTTTCAGATGTTTAGTTATTGTTAGTTTCTGAATATTAAAGAGCTCTGCCATCTTTTTTGGAGCTAATCATATAGTCTCATTCTATAATATGATGTTTATCTTGATTGCATCATCTTCGGTTTTGCATAGGATGATTTTACCGCTCTTGCTTCATTCTCCCGATTTGACAAATAGCTGCTTTTAAAACTTGCCAAGATATTTTAGCTGTATGTATATCAGGATTAAAATTTGATAAAAGTTGTTGATATGGGTGAATATAATTACGAAAATCTTTTAACGCATGGCTAAATTTTTTTACATCTTCTTTTATAAAACCAAGTTCGTACGAAACATCAATAAATGTATGTAAAGTCCATTCAGGCAGTTTTTTTATCTTGCCTTCTTTATCTTTAGGTGCTGATTTTGCTTGATTAAAATCAGAAGGGAATTTTGTTGCTAATCCTAATAATATTCCCTCCAGAGTACTACCGCAGAGAAATATTGTTGATAAGGAAGCGTCTGATTTTATACATTTTTCAATTTCATTTAATCGAAGTTTTAGAATATCGCTTAATCTGCCATCAAGACCAATTTTGTCTATATTTGTATCCTCAAAATCCTTTGCAAGAAACTCTGATTCAGTAACAGGTTTTGTATTTTCTTTACTTTTAATTTCAACTTTATCTTTTTTAATAAATGATATTTCGTCATTATTGCGAATTACCTGCCATTTGTCGAAAGCAAGATACTGATTAAAATCTTTTATAAATGAATCTAATTCATCAAAACGGTTTATATAATTGATTGGAGAAAAAAGCATTTTAATACATTTGTCTAAATCTGAAGTTCCATTTATGGTTGATAGTTTTTCATCAGTATATGCCCATCTTGAAGGAAACCCTTGACCGTAAGAATCATTGAATCCTAATTTATTGAAAAATGCAACCAATTTTGATCCAGAACGGTATTCAGTTTCTTCATTTATTAGAGTTCTTAATTTTTCTAATGTTTTCGGGTTTAACAGCATATTCTACCGCCTCCCTTCAAATGCTTCTTTTAAAACTGCCTGCATTAGCTGTTTGGATTGCTCTTTGCGTTCAGAAACCTGTTTTTCCAGTTCATCAACCATAGAGAGGAGTTTTTCGACTTGTTTAACAATGGCACGTTGTTCAGCGAGAGGTGGAAGGGGGGTAAGTACAGGATAAACTCTCTGTCCTGATATTACAGGTTGAGCCGTCTCTCTTGCTCTCATTCGTAAGTTTAAAGATTTTAAAAGATTAATTAGCCATGTTCTATCAAGATATTTTTCATTATACGCTGTTTTAAATGCGTTATCAGTTATCCACGCTTGTGAAGGTGTTAAATGTATAGCGCCACAATGAGCACCAACACGCCCAATAACAATTGTAGGTTTATTTACATTAAAAGTATCATGATAACCGTTAATACCATTGCCACCAAATACTGGAATCTTTCCAGTATTTGCCATATCTTTAGCAACAAGACCATCACCGGAAGAAATTGTTATTATCTCTCCCAATCTAGTCCAAACCCATCCTTCAGGTAATTCAAAGGGTATTTCTTCCACTTTTATTGGCGCAAGCGGTTTTTGTTTTTTAATTTTACCTTCTTTAATCAGTTTCTCTTTTTCAGATTGTATTTTTTCCAGTAAAGCTTCTGCATCATAATCAGGATCACCTTTACGAACAGGATTTTCTTTTCTCCAGTTAGAAGTTAATTTCCCTTCAATGGCTTCCTGTAAAATTGCCTGTCGGAGTTTGGTGAGGTAGGTGGATTGGGTTTGGGTTTGATGAAGAAGAGCTAATTTCCCATTTTCAGCTTTGTTGAATAATTTAATATATTTTTTTTGCTTACTGATAGAAGGTACAGGAACCTGTATTTTAGCAATATCTTTTATAGCTAAAGAAACATTGGCTGCACCTCTCATTAATGGCACAACCAATTGATCTTTGAAAAAAAACAAATACCTTTGTAAATACTCGGCAGATAAACAAGTCTTGTCCTTTGGAATTATAGCCGCCAAGATTGTTCCTAGCGCAAATTTTCCTGATTGATAATGGATATAGTTTAATGATTTATGGCCATGTCCTGTGGAAGATACAAGAGGAATACAAACAGCGTCATCATCAAAATCGTAACTGTTGGATGTTTTTCTCTCAAAGCTAGTGGTAACTAAAGGATAAGGGCCAGGAACAGCTTTCATTATACCTGTTGTGCCTTTAGTAATAGTGCACAATTCACTTATTGTATAATATTTCATTCTCCAGTTTTCAACTCCTGTCTCAATTTTTCCAAAAGTTCATCACTTTTTTAAATGAGTCGTGAAGCATGGATAAGAGTTCTTTATTCATCCTTATCCTCCAGTCTTTCTTTAATCAATCTTCTCTCCCTTTCAATCTCTGCAGCTAATTCTTCTTCACTTGGCAAAACCAGTCGATATTTTGAAGCAAAAAGCTGTTCATGTTCTTTAAGTACGGAATACTTAACTGTTGTATCATCTTTTTGAGAACAGAGAATAATGCCAATTGTGGGATTATCATTATGTTGTTTTTTTAGATCATCAAACATTCTGACATACATATCCATTTGTCCTATATCCTGATGGGTAAGTTTTCCAACTTTCAAATCAATCAGAACAAAGCATTTGAGTAAATAATTATAGAAAACCAGATCAATATAAAAATGACTTGTTTCTGTACTAATTCGAAATTGTCTGCCTACAAAAGAAAAACCATTACCCATTTCCAATAAAAAGTCTTTTAAGTTTTCAACAATAGATGTTTCGATTGTATTCTCTTTGGGAAATGGTTTTTCTGGCAGATCGAGAAACTCTAAAATATAGGGATCTTTAATAAAATCCTTGGCTGGTGTTTTTTCAAAGCTTTTTTGAGTTACTAGTTCTTTTTTCTTTTCCTGAGAAGAAAGCAATCGTTCATAATAGAAACTATTGATATTTCGTTCTAACTGCCTGACACTCCATCTTTGTTGTTTTGCCTCTTCCAGGTAATACCTTTGAGCATTAGGATTTTCGACTCTCATTATAAGCCTAAGAGAAG
>CAZYPA010000046.1:0-14348 GCA_964649175.1 uncultured Leptospirales bacterium
AGATGAGATTTTTAATGGTACTTTAGCACAGGCAAGGGAATTAAAGAATATAAGTGTTCTTTGCAGTGACTGTGAAAGCAGGGCTGAGAAAGCTAAGCCTGCAAGTGTTGTAGATAAAGTTAAGGATGTTATTGCTGATACAGTCGAAAGTGTTGATGCTGAAAAAGAGAAGGTCGAATAATTTCGGATTCTCTTTTTGTGGATGACTTATTAAAGATAAAGCCCTGTGTTTAAACAGGGCTTTATCTTGTTAAAAGGCTTGCGTTTTATTTCTTCATAAAATTTTTTGCAAGAGAAACAACAGTAAGCAATACTGCACCACCAGCACCGCCAACTCCAGCATTACTGGCTAGACTGGTTAGGTCTGTGCCTGATCCAGCAATTAAATCTGTTAGATTAAGAGAATTGAGTATGTTTAAAAGTTGTCCGCCTCCAACACCTCCAAGAATACCTGTAATGGAATTGCCTATAGTTCCAAGAGATTTTTCCTTCATTGCTGCACCTGCTGCATTTCCGCCTATTCCACCGCCAACAAGCTGTAAAAGAATTGGTAGCATTGATTCCATAAAACCCTCCGATTTAAATGTATGTTAAGTAATATAATTACTGCTATTAAAAATTTTTTATGACCTTTAATTTTATAGTAAAATCATTTTAAACAGCAGTTCCCTATCAATAATAACTCAATAATTATTTAAATCAACTTTTTTTTATTTTTATACTGTTTTAGTGTGCTAAAAAGGATTATCTTGTTATTAAGTTTAAGTTTTTTATTTTTTATAAAATAAGACAATATATGTCTTGACTGTAAGGTGTACGAAATTATTTAAGTGTTAAGAGTGCTTTCTATAATTTATATATTGGGTTAAGCATTATTAAAATATATGACAGAATTTGAACTTTTTAAAATAAGAAAGAGGGACATTGACACACTTGTTGAGCTTATAAAAAGTAATGACAGTGAAGCCGATGTTAACATTATTCGAAAGGCTTATGATGTTGCCTATGATGCTCATGATGGGCAGATGCGTCTTTCAGGAGAACCCTATATAATTCACCCCCTTGAAGTTGCCATGACTCTTGCCATGCTAAAACTTGATACAACAACAATCAGTGCTGCTTTACTACATGATGTAGTTGAAGATACCAGATTCTCTCTTGAATTTATTGCAGAAGAATTTAGCGAAGATGTGGCAATGCTGGTCGATGGAGTTACAAAAATATCTTCAATTAAAAATAGATCAAAAAGTCATGCCCAGGCCGAAACTCTTCGGAAAATGCTTCTTGCAACAGTGAAGGATATAAGAGTAATCATCATAAAGCTTGCTGATAAGCTTCATAATATGCAGACAATCATGTTTCAGCCTGATCTGAAAAGACAGAGGATAGCAAAGGAAACACTCGATATTTATGCTCCAATTGCGCGAAGGCTTGGTATATCAAGACTTGCAACAGAGCTTGAAGATCTTTCTTTTTATGTTTTGCATAAAGATGAATATAAGCTGATAAAAGAGGGTATGGCGCAAAAACAGCACGATGTTGAGGATTACATAGAAGATGTAAGATCTGCCTTAACTGAGAAGCTCAATGAAATGGGAATTAAGGCTCAGATTAAGGGACGTGTAAAAAGTTATTATTCTGTTTTCAGGAAAATGCAGGAATCAGGCAAGTCTTTTAAGGATATTTATGACATAAGGGGAATTCGTATTATTACAAATGAGATGAAGGATTGCTATGCAGTTCTTGGTATAGTTCATTCAGTCTGGTCCCCTGTGTCAGGGCGTTTTAAAGACTATATAGCTGTGCCAAAGTCAAACCTCTATCAGTCTTTACATACAACCGTTATTGGTCCTGAGGGCTATCCCCTTGAAGTGCAGATTAGAACTGTGGAAATGGATTTAACTGCAGAAATGGGAATTGCTGCTCACTGGATTTACAAGGAGGGTAAAAAATTCCTTAATAAGGATTACAAACACCTTTCCATATTGAAAAGTCTTAGTACTATTGATGATGATTCTATAAACACACGCGATTTTGTTTCTACTGTAAAAATGGATCTCTATGAGGATGAAATTTTTGTTTTTACTCCAAAGGGTAAAATTGTGAAGCTTCCAAAGGGTGCAACCCCTGTTGACTTTGCCTTTGCTATTCATACTGAGGTTGGATATAAATGTTCCGGAGCCAAGGTTAACAATAAGCTTGTTCCTCTTCGTTCGAAATTGAAGAGTGGAGATATTGTGGAAATTCAGACTAAAAAAGATGGAAAGCCCTCTGAAGCATGGATTAAGTTTGTCAAATCATCTAATGCCAGATATAAAATAAGAAACTGGTTTCGAAAATATGGTGATGATGCAGGAAAACCTGAAGATGGGCTTAGGAAAAAAGAGGCACAAAAGAAGAGGGAAGTAAAAAAGGTATCTGTTTCTATTCCTGAAGCTGAGCAGCCCAAGTTATCCAAATATTCTCAGGATAGCAGTATAGGCATAAGTGTTGAGGGGAATAACAATGTTTTAATCAATCTTGCTCAATGCTGTCAGCCCATACCAGGTGATGATGTTGTAGGATTTATTACAAGGGGCAGAGGGATAACTGTACATAAAAAAAGTTGTCCTTCTCTTGTAAGGCTTATGCAGGAAAAGGAAAGGATTATAAATATTGTATGGCAGAAGGATGAGGGGAGCAGGTATCCAATAAAATTTGCTGTTGAAGCGGTTGACAGGCCTAATCTTTTAAAAGATGTGACAGATGAAATCTCTCTTTATAAATCCAATATAATTAAGGTGGAAGCCCAGCTTACAGGGGGCGGAAAAGCTTTGTTAAGGTTTATTCTTGAAGTTAGAGGGATTGAGCATTTGAATGAAATATCAAAAGGTATAAAAAAACTTAAAAATGTCACAAGCGCATACAAGATAAATGAAAAGGTAGTTCTTAAATAATGCTTTATATCCTCGGTTCAGCTTCACCCCGACGAAAAAAGATTTTAAGCGACTATTTCCCTGATATTAAAATTGTTCATCCCTCTATAGATGAATCTCCTTTTTTGGAAGAAGCCCCTGAAGTTTTTGCTAAAAGAATTGCTCTGGAAAAGATGCAAAATATTGCAGGGCAGATTGATGTATACAAAGAGTATGTTGCAGTTACCTCTGATACAGTTGTAACTATTGATGGTAAAATTCTTGGTAAACCTGAATCTTTTACCAGTGCAAGGGAAATGCTTGCCTTGTTATCCGGCAAAGAACACAGGGTTGTTACAGGTATGGCTGTAAGCTTAAAGAGAAATGACGCTATAAGAGAATTTACCGCTATAGAATCCACATCGGTTTTTTTTAGAAACCTTACTGATGAAACAATAAATAATTATCTGAAACATGTGGAATACATGGACAAGGCTGGTTCCTATGCTGTGCAGGAGCATGGAGATATGCTCATTGAATCAGTAAAGGGTTCGCTCACAAATGTAATAGGCTTTCCCTTGCGTTTGTTTTTTTCTATCCTTGCTCAAAACAATGAAATGGAACTGCTTTTTTAAAGAATTTGTTGACACCCTAAAGAAAAAAAATATTACTAAGTAAAGTCGATTATAAAAATGTGCTTATAAATTTACAACTTAAATCAGTCAGGATTAATTCATGTATAAATTTATAAAAAAAAATAAAATAAAGTGTATAGCTTCAGCAATTGTATTATTTGTTATTATAGCTTTTAGTTTTTACAATGGAACAGAAATCGACCCTGATATAAGAAATCATTTTTCCAGTAAAGATGAATTTATTGATTATTTGAATTATAATGTCAGGTTTTCTTCTTTAAACATTCAATTCGTAGAAATCCAAAAAGGTGATAATTACTGGAAAATCGCAAGGGATTGTAATTCAAACATTGATTCTTTAATTAGTGTAAATGTTTTCTGGGAGGATCTTCTTGCCAGAGTAGGGGAAGTGATTGCAGTTCCTGACCAAAAGGGAGTACTTGAATTTATCACAGATTATAAGCAGATTGGAGATCTTGCACTGGAGTATGAGGTGGGACTGGATGATATTAAAGTTCAAACAACACCTTTTTTATACTCTTTTTATTACAAGTTTATTGCAGACAGAAAACCCATTGCAGTTTTTATAAAAGATGTAAAACCCTGTTCAAAAAACATGACCAGTGCTTTGGCAGTAAAATTTGAACTGAGGGAAATGTTCAGATCTCCCCTTGGAGGCCGTTTAAGTTCTTTTTATGGGAACAGAAAACACCCTGTATATAGCACAAGACGTTTTCACAATGGCCTTGATATTGCAGCAAAACATGGCACACTGGTTGGAGCTGCAAGAGGGGGGAGAGTAACTGCAACAGGCTGGAATGGCGGGTATGGTAAAACTGTAGTAATAGAGCATGATAAGGGATATAAAACACTCTATGGTCATCTTTCACAGATAAATGTTAGAGCAGGGCAGAATGTTTCAGCAGGGACAATTATTGGCAGGGTTGGTTCAACAGGTCTTTCTACAGGTCCTCATCTTCATTTTACTCTTTGGCATAATGGCAAATTAATTAATCCAATGGACGTACTCTGGTAATAAATGTGGAAAATTTTGATGTGATAATTGCCAAGGCTCGTGAACTTTCAATGTGTATTGAAGAAAGTGACATAGCTGTTGATTATTATAAAAATATTCAATTGATGCAAAAGGACGCAAATGCTCAACAGCTTCTTTCAAGGCTTGTTTTGCTTGGGGAGGAATTGAATGAAGCAATTAACAGTGGCGAAAAAGATTCTTTTTTAGGAGGAGCAGAGGCTGAACTTTTAAGAGAGGAGGTAAGGGGAAACGAGCTTGTAAAAAGTTTTATTCTTGCTCAAAAGAATTATATAAACCTGATTAAAATGGTTCAGGATAGAATCAAAAATCCAATTGAGGTAAATCATGATAAATAAAGAAGATGGAAATACATATTTTTCTGAAGAGAGTATGGGAAATATTGGTATAGGAAGGCCAAACCTTGGGCCTGATGTTCCTGTATGGATTTATCGCTTAATGCAATATACACTTAAAGATTATCTGGATAAAGAGTTTGGTTTACAAAAAGCTGATGAAATTCTTTATAATGCGGGAAAAATCGCAGGGGCTGGATTTTGTGCTTCAAGGATTGGCAGGGATTTGGAATTTAATGATTTTATTTCCACTTTGCAAAAAGAGTTAAGGGAGAATAAAATTGGAATATTCCGGGTTGAAAAACAGGACGCTGAAAAAATGTATTTTGTAGTAACAATTGCAGAGGATATTGACTGTTCAGGTATCCCAGTAACAAATGAGACCCTTTGTGTTTATGATGAAGGTTTTCTTGCAGGTGTTATGGGCTTTTATACCGGGAGAGAATTTGAAGCAAGGGAAGTGGACTGTTGGGCAACCGGGGAAAGAATATGCAGGTTTGAAGTGAAAGAAGTGAAAGTTGCTGATGAATCTGATTGATATCATAAATGAAAAGCTGGAAGTAATACTCAGGGGTGAACTTCCTGAAGAAATTTCAGCTGATAGCTTTAAAAATGAAAGCTATAAAGAGCTTTGTAATAATATAAACAGGCTTATTTCTTCTGTTTCAGAAATTCATAATTTTGTGCACCCTCTTTCAAAAGGAGATCTTCAGGATATTTCAATTCATCGTTGGAATCTTATGGGGTCACCATTTAAGGAGCTTCATTCCAGGCTCCTTAATTTAACATGGCAGGCAGGACAGATAGCCAAAGGTGATTATAGCCAGCGCATTGATTTTATGGGAGAATTTTCAAATTCCTTTAACACAATGGTAAAAGCCCTTGATATGAAGGATCGTTCTCTTAAAACAAAGATAGAGGAGCTTGAAAATAGTAAAAAGCTTATTGAGAATGAGCTGGATATTGCAAGAACAATACAGAATAATTTAATCCCTCATTCAATGCCTGATTTTAAAGGAGCAGAATTTTATTCAATATATCAACCCATGGATCAGATAGGCGGTGATCTTTATGATTTTTTTTCATTCCCTGAGAAAAATAAAATAGGTATATTTATAAGTGATGTTTCAGGTCATGGAGTTCCTGCAGCGTTAATTGCAAGTATGGTGAAGGTATTATCAACAACTGCTGGCGTAAACAGAATATCTCCTTCCGGATTTCTTCAGTATATTAATAATGAACTTGTAGGCTTGACACTGGATAATTTTCTTACGGCATTTTATGGGATATTCGATTCCCATGCTGGAACTTTAAGCTATTCCAGGTGTGGTCACTGCTATCCGCTTCTTTTGAGAAAAGGGGAAATAATACCTGTAAAGAGCAGTGGCACAATAATAGGCATTGCAAAGGATATTATAATTGAGGAGAAGACTATAGAGCTTTACAGGGGAGATAAAGTTATTTTTTTTACTGACGGGTTAACAGAGGCATCAGATAGGAATAATGTTCAATTTGAAGATTTTATGATAGATCAGATTTTGCCTGAAATAGCAGATCTTGATATTAAGCCTCTCATTGAAAAACTTTATGAGTCCCTTGTATTATTCACAGGAAATAAGCGTCCTGATGACGATATTTGCATAATTGGTATGGAGATAGATTAGTTTTTATTTGTTATTTTATTTTACTTCTTTTTGATATGGCTTTGTTATAAAAATTTTCTATAATGGCATCATCGAGTTTTTTTTGACTTCTTCTTTTTTTATTAATTTCATCTTTCAGTCGTTGGTCTAAATTATCCTTATCTTTTATCATTTCAATCATAGCTTTTTTTGAAAGAATATAACCAGAGGGACAGTTGAAATATTCACCAAAGAGCTCACGGAATATCCACACGGTTTTTGCCAGTTCCTTTTCTTCTTTGTTTAGTTTTTTATATCCGGGGAATTTGTTTTTATACTGTTCAAGTTGATTAACCCTGTAATCTCTTTTTGCAAGGCTGGAGCAGATTCTTATATATTCTTCATAAAGTTTTTTTTCTTTAAGGGTGGTTGTGAAGTTATCCTCAATATCCAAAAGCTGGATTACATCATTCACTGCGTATTCCAGCAGATCTTTACTCAGCGGACGCTTTAGCCAGTTTGCACGCTGGAATATATCTTTTTTCTTTCTGTCTATACCTATATATTCTGATATGTTTTCTTTGAGCCCTAAAATTTTTTGAGCAACAGCAATATCTCTTATGGACTCAATCGAGTATCCAAGAACATTTTGGGTCATAAAGAGATCGTTTCTGCATGAAAACATTACTTTTGTAATAGTATTGCATGTGAGAAATTCTTTAAGAATAGGCCTGTTGCCAATTTTTTTTACGTCAATTATAGCTGTATTTTCTCCATCAAAGCATTGTAGAATTGAAATGGAGTAGTGGTATCTGACAGAGCCCTGATCTCCTTCCATATCCAGAGCAATTCTGGATATATTCTTTTTAAGCAGAAAATCATAGTAATCACCAAGGTCTTTTTCTGTTTCTATTATATGAACTGGAAGCATTGTCCCCTTTGCCAGCTTGTTGTAGTTTTAAATTTGCTCCAATTTTATCCTAAAGTTGAATTAAATCAAACAAATTAATATTGTTATGCAAGAATAGTATTAAACCTGTTATGAAAGGTTTTTAATGGAGTTTTCAGGAATAAAGATTCAGAATATATTATAAGTTAAAGTGTGTGAAACTAAAAAATAAATTGTTAATTTTTTTCTATGAATGGACATATATAGAGGGTGTTTATATTTTAACGCTTTTGCAACAGGATGTTGCAAAAGCGTAGGATAAGACAGGCAGGATTAAAAAAATTTAATATTTAAAAACAGATTGTTTTTAATAGTTTTCTTTTTTTATTTCAAAAAATGCCTGAGGATGTACGCATGCAGGACATTCCTGTGGTGCTTTTTTTCCTTTATGGATATAGCCGCAGTTTCTGCACATCCAGTAAACTTCTCCATCTTTTTCAAAAACAATACCTTTTTCCAGGTTTTCAAGAAGTTTAAGATACCTTTTTTCATGCTGAGCTTCAACTGTTGCAATCATTTTGAAGGCTGTAGCTATTTCCTTAAATCCTTCTTCTTCTGCTATTTTTGCAAATTCAGGATAAAGTATTGACCACTCCTCATTTTCACCCATTGCTGCAGCTTTAAGGTTTTCTGTTGTATTTCCTATTATGCCAGCAGGGTATGAAGCCTGGATTTCAACATCTCCGCCTTCAAGAAATTTAAAAAATCTTTTTGCGTGCTCCTTCTCCTGTCCTGCGGTTTCCATAAAAATTCCAGCTATTTGTTCAAGCCCTTCCTTTTTGGCTACACTTGCAAAAAATTCATATCTGTTTCTAGCCTGGCTTTCTCCAGCAAAAGCTTTTAAAAGATTTTGTTCAGTTTTTGTTCCTTTTAATGATTTTGTCATTCTTTACTCCTATTTTAATTTGTTAAGAATAATTCTTATTAAAGCTGAAATGCTTGTAAATTACTTTTTAATTATTCACATAAAAAAGTCCAATACTAATTTTGGGACTAGTTGGCTCATTCAGATTATTGGGAAACATAACAAATTTCATTTTAAACCTGACTTCTCTTCAAGACCTCACCCACCTAACCTCCCTCTCCTTAATGAGAGGAAGGAATCGCAGCATGTGTTTTTTGCAGGTATTAGATTTTTAGTTTCATGGATTTAATAGTTTATTGTGTGTCCGGAATTTTATGTTATAGTTCCCTCTTCCCCTTGAGGGGAAGAGGGTTAGGGAGATGGGGTCTGAAAAAAGTCAGAGAGGGATCAGAGCAATAGAAAAGGTCACTAAATAAAGATAAAAAAGTTAATCAGCCCTCTTTAAGGGGGCGGCGGCCAAGGGTTCTTTTAGAAAATAAATTAATTCCGCCGGGGGTTTGCTTTATTAGATGTGTATGATAAAGCAATAAATTTTATTTTTAAAAAATATTTTTCTTCATGAAAAAATATTGACTTTCCAATGCCTGGTAAATGATTGCCTTATGACTTTGGTCATTTTGTACGGCAGATCTTTTGATCTGCCTTAATCTTTTTACAGGATGGTGTGCCGATGATCGATACATCCTACATTCAAAGCTGTTCTCAGGAGGAGAGGTTTTATCCTGAAGAACTGCCCAGGTTCCTTTATGAGCCTTTACGTAAATATTTTCAAATAGTTCATAGTAGTGATTATGGGGATGGGATTATTTCTCTTACTTCATTTCAGCCCGGAGATATTGTTTTTAAATTTGTGGGATGGTTTCTTAATGAGCAGACTTTATTTAGTCTGCAGTTTCAATCAGGGCTGTATTTGCATGATCCTTTTTTTATGGGGAAGGTACTGCATAGTTGTGACCCGAATATGTTTTGCGACATGTCAACACAGACATTTACAGCCTTGAGGCAGATCAGGACATTTGAGCTTCTTACAATGGATTATGAAACAACTGAAGATTATCTCTTCCGCGGTTTCTGGTGTGAGTGTGGCTCTCCTTCCTGTAAAGGCTGGATAGAGGGTAGAAAATATCGTGAGGACGTAAACAGTGGAATTATTGAAGCAAATTTAAAGGAGGCCTGAATTGGATGCTTATAAAAGAACAGTTGTGAATGGGAAGAAGTATTATGGAAAACATCTTATTCTTGATTCAAGAGGTTGTAATGAGAATATCCTGTCTCAGGATGCAATTGCCAGGTTTATAAAGGAGCTTGTTCCTGCTATTGACATGGTTCCCCATGGTGAGCTTGTAATTGATCACTTTGGAGATGGAGATGAGGTTGGTATTTCTGCAGTACAGCTTATAGTAACATCAGCCATAACAGTGCATACCAATGATAAATACAGGGACTTTTATCTGGATCTTTTCAGCTGTAAATGGTATGATGAAGACATAGTTGCTGAAAGATTTAAAAAAATATTTGCTCCTGAAACAATGAATATGACTGTCCTTCTTAGAAAATAAATAATGACTATGATACAGGGCTGTACTTACAGCCCTGGTAGTTAATATTTTTTGATCTGCGCCGCTCTATTGTATTATATTTCCTTGACTACTATGATTAAATATTTTAATAATTATGTGTTAAAAATACCTGATTGGATATGTTATGAACAGCACAAAATACTGGATAGCATTGCATAGAGTAGAGGGTATAGGGCCTGCAACTCTTAAAGAGATATATCCTGCTGTGAGTAAAACAGGGATTTCAATTTCTGATTTGTTTGATCTCAATGAAGCGGAAATTCAGAGCGAGTTTAATTTCAGCAGTAAAATAGCTGAGGCTTTTGTTAAGGCTGGAGAAATCCTCTCTTCACTTGAAGAGGAATATATTCAGGTCATTGAAGCTGGAATTGAGATTATTCCTTTTTTCTCATCCTATTATCCTGCAAGGCTTCATGAACTTTTGGGTAATGCCATTCCGCCCTTTCTTTATGTTTCCGGAAACAGGGGTCTGCTTCAAAAAGATGGGGCTGCAATTCTGGGTGACATCAATGTTAGCAGCAGAGGTGAGTTTATCTCCTATCTTGCTGCAAAAGAACTTGTAGTCAGGGGAATTACTGTAATCAGCGGAATGGCAAGTGGTGCAGGACTTGCAGCACACAGATCTGCCCTGGAATATGGTGGAAATACAATAGCTTTTCTTCCATACGGTATTCTCCGCATGATTTTACCTGAAGAGCTTAAGCTGGTTTATGCTAATAATAGAATAGCCTTTGTTTCCATATTTCCTCCCTTTGCTCCTGCTGATAAGTATAATGCCTTTAATAGAAACAGGGTTATCTGCTCCCTTGCAAAAGCTGTATATATAGTTGAAGCTCCGGCAGATGGAGGAATCTTTGAGGCAGCCAGATCTGCGTATAAATTAAAGGTTCCCCTTTATGCAACTGAATATTCGGATTATCCGGAAAATGCAAGCGGAAATAAAATAATATTCAGTGATTTTGGAGGCGTACCTGTTAAAGGAAAGGTTGTGGATGACCTGACTATTCCAAATATGGAAAGGCTGATTGCTGATGTGAAGTTTAAATAATTTTTTGGTTTGTAAAGGTTGTGTAAAATAATTTAATATGTTTAGGAGTGCTTATAATTCGTGGTTATTAAAAGATTGACAAATACTTTTATAATGATACATAATGCTGCTCTAAAGTATGATTATAAATTATAATCTGAGCTTTTTTAATTGTCTTGAACAAATTGTCATGATAGAAAATTTTGCATTATCTATAATAAAGGTTGTTGAAAAATATAAACGTGGAAACAAAAATGAAGAGTAAAGATTTAATCACATCTCTTGGATTTAGACCAAAAGAAAATACTACTTCTATTTTCCATAAAATATATTCAAATTATAATAATTATGAAATTCAAATAGATTTAGATAGAGAGCTGTTTAATTTTGGTGATAAAATAAAATTTGATAGTAAAACAACACAAAACTTTTCTCAAGCTGAAAATTGGGTAGTTTTTGAATGTGTTGATAGATTGCTTGAAAAAGGATATAAGCCTGAAAACATTATATTAGAGAAAACCTGGGCAACCGGACACGGCACTAGCGGCAGATTAGATGTTTTAGTTTCTAAAGATGATGGAACTGCCTATTTAATGATTGAATGTAAGACCTGGGGAGTAGAGTTTGAAAGGGAATTAAAGAATTTAGAAAAGAATGGAGGACAACTTTTTACATATTTCCAACAGGATAAAAATGCAGACGTTTTGATGTTATACACTTCTAAATTAGAAGACAAAAATATTGAATATAAAAATATAATTATAAAAGTTGAGGATGATTATCGCCAGACAGGGAATGTAAAAGACTTTTTTGAACGTTGGAATAAACTGCCAAAAACAAATGGTATTTTTGAAAATTGGGTTAAACCCTACGATTTTATAAGTAAAGCCTTAACCAAGAGAGTTTTAAAGGAATTAAAACAAGAGGATAGCAGCTTTATTTTCAACCGATTTTTGGAAATTCTCAGGCATAATGTTGTATCTGATAAACCCAATGCTTTTAACAAAATATTCAATTTATTTCTTTGCAAAATTGTAGATGAATATTCTAAAGATGAAGATGATGAATTAGAATTTCAGTGGCTTGAAGGACAGGATAATCATATTTCGTTTCAAAAAAGATTAACAGACCTGTATAACAAAGGAATGCGTGAGCTTTTAGAAAAAAATGTTACAGATATAAGTGATAGTGAGATTGATAGAAGATTTTTACAGGTAGATGAAAAATATAAAGAAGAATTTAAGCATATTCTTACTGAAATAAGGCTGAAGAAAAATAACGAATTTGCAATAAAAGAAGTTTATGATGATGATTCTTTTGAAGAAAATGCCAAAGTTGTAAAAGAAGTTGTAGAGTTACTTCAAGAGTTTAGAATTCGATATAATTACCGGCAACAGTTTCTAAGCGATTTTTTTGAACTACTATTGACTACAGGATTAAAACAGGAATCGGGTCAGTTTTTTACACCTGTTCCTATTGCACGTTTTATTATAAGAAGCTTGCCTATCCATGAAATCACAGGTAAAAAAATTGAACAGGGGAATAAAAACGATATATTGCCAACTATAATTGATTATGCAGCTGGAAGTGGACACTTTCTAACGGAAGCTATGGAAGAAATTCAAAAATTCATAGAGACCTTAGATATAAATCAATTTAAGCCTGAAACCCGAAAGCAAATTAAAAGCTTTAAGACTGTACAGTTTGATTGGGCAGAAAAATATATATATGGCATTGAAAAAGATTATCGTTTGGTAAAAACAGCAAAAGTGAGCTGTTATCTTCATGGTGATGGTTTAGCAAAAATAATTCATGGAGATGGCCTCGGAGATTTCGCAACTTCAAAAGAGTTTAAAGATCTATTAAAACAAACCGACAAAACCTATTCGCAAGATAGTAAACAATTTGATATTGTTATTTCTAATCCGCCTTATTCTGTATCTGCATTTAAAGGTACAATGATGGAAGAATCTAAAGCAAAACAGGCTTTTGATCTCTATAGTCGATTAACTGATCAAAGTAGTGAGATAGAATGTTTGTTTATTGAACGAACTAAACAGCTTTTGAAAGATGGCGGAGTGGCAGGTATAATTTTGCCAAGCAGCATTTTGGGTAATACAGGAATTTATACTCAAACAAGAGAAATAATTTTTAAGTATTTTGAAGTTTTAGGAATTGTAGAATTAGGCTCTAATACCTTTATGGCAACAGGAACCAATACTGTAACTTTGTTTTTGAGACGTAGAAATAATGCTGATGCTTATAATGTAGAGGAAACCATAAAAAAATGCTTTGTGTCACTACAGGATGTAACTATCAACGGCATTGAAAAGCCATTAAAAAAATATGTAGATCATGTCTGGGATAGCATTTCATTTGAAGACTATAAAACTCTGTTACAGAAATCGCCCAACAAAAATATTGAACAACATGAAATATATAAAGAATATATAAAAAAAATAAATGCAAAAAATAAAACTGAATTTTGGACTAACATTTTAGCTCTTGAGCAGGAAAAATTATTGTATTTTATTTTAGCTTATCCTCAAAAACTGGTTTTGATAAAAACAGGTGAAAAGAATGAAGAAAAACGTTTTCTTGGTTATGTATTTAGCAATCGCAGAGGAAGCGAAGGCATTCACCCAATCCAAAGAAGCAAAAGCATAGATGAATGCACACAGCTGTATGATGCTAACAGTTTTACTAATTTTGAAAAAGCCAGTACTTATATTTATAAGGCCTTTTTGGGTGAGTTTGATTTAGATGTTCCCGAAAATTTACAACAAAATGTAAGCTATCAAAATCTGGTGGATATGTTCACTTTTGATCGTGTGGACTTTGAAAAAAACATTTCCTTATCGGTCAAAAAAAAAGTAAAGATTGAAAGTAAATGGGATATTGTAAAAATTGGTCAAATTGCTGAAACACAATACGGGTACACCGATAAAGCAACAAATAATGGTAAAGTCAGGTATCTTAGAATTACAGATTTAAATGATGATGGTTCAATAAAAATTGACAGTGATATTGTTTTTATTAATCCTGATAATAAAATTAAAGAACAATTCTTATTACAGAATAACGATATTGTCATTGCAAGAAGTGGTAGCGTAGGGAAATCCGCTATTTATAAATCTGATAAATATGAGCAAATGATTTTTGCCTCATATTTAATTCGCTTGAAAATAAATTCAGACTCAGTTCTTCCTTATTATTTATTTAATTTCACAAAAACTAAAATGTATTGGAATCAGGTTGAGGCCAATAGTATTGCTGTTACTCAACCAAATTTAAATGCTGAGAAAATAAAGGCTTTCCAAATTCCTCTTCCACCGCTTGATATTCAGCAAAAAATAGTCTCTGAAATTGAAGTACTGGAAAAACAGG
>CAZYPA010000046.1:14448-17744 GCA_964649175.1 uncultured Leptospirales bacterium
CCGCTTGATATTCAGCAAAAAATAGTCTCTGAAATTGAAGTACTGGAAAAACAGGAGCAAAAAGTGGCTGAGGAGATTGAAAAGTTTAAAGCTGAAATTGAAATTAATTTTAAAGGTATAGAAGGAAAACTAAAAAGACTGGATGAGGTTTGTGAATTAAAGGCAGGTAATTTTGTAAAGGTTGGTGATATAAGCAAAATTTATAGTTCAGATCTTTACCCATGTTATGGAGGAAATGGATTACGAGGATATACCAAGACATATACAAATGATGGAAAATTTTCTTTAATTGGACGGCAAGGCGCTTTGTGTGGCAATGTGCATTTAGTTTCAGGAAAATTTCACGCAACAGAACACGCATTAGTTGTTTATCCCAAAGAAGATATTGCTATTCTTTGGTTGCATTATCAATTAGTGTTTATGAATTTGAATCAATATGCGACAGGTACAGCTCAGCCTGGACTTTCAGTAATGAATCTTAATCCAATAGAGATTACAGTTCCGCCTTTAGAAGAACAAAAAAAGCTAGTTTCTGAAATAGAAAAAATTGAGATCAAAATAAAAAAATTGGAAAAACAAATAGCTGAAATCCCCAAACAAAAAGAAGCGATTTTGAAAAAATATCTTGAGTAGCACCTTTGTATGTTTTGCACTCCAGGGCTATAAAACAGATGCTAACTATCCTGGTTCAGAAGGCTGATTGCAGATGTGAAGTTTAAATAATTTTTTTATCCTTTTAAATTACATCTTTTAATTTTCTCTTGCCCTTCTAAGGTTACTTCTTATTTTTAGTTCATATATTATAATTGGTGATATTGTCCAACAGGAACTAACAATGGATGTAACAAAAAATAAAGATTTAATGTCTACAAAACCTCTTATTGTATCACCAGCAGGCAATCTGGAAAAGCTTAAATTTGCAGTAAAGTATGGAGCTGACAATGTATATTTTGGCGGTGAAGGATTTAATCTGCGTGTACAGGCTGATAATTTTACCTTCCCTGAAATTGAGGAGGGAGTGAAGTTTTGCAGGGAAAGGGGTGTTAAAACGACATTTCTTATGAATTCCTTTCTTCATGAAAATCAGATAAGTGAAGCCGAAAAGTATGCTTCCAGAGTTAAGGAACTTGGATGTGATTCAGTGATGGTATCAGATCCGGGTATGCTGATGATTTTAAAAGATGCAGGCATTGAGGCTGATTTTCATCTTTCAACGCAGATGAGCACTTTGAATCACAGGTCAATAAAGTTCTGGATTGATGCAGGTTTTAAACGGATTGTTCTTGGCCGCGAAGTTACTCTTGATGAAATAAAAGAAATAAAAAGAAACACTGATGCTAAAATAGAAATTTTTATTCATGGAGCATTATGTATTGCCTATTCAGGCAGATGTCTTTTAAGCAGATACCTTTCAGGCCGTGACGCCAATGCAGGGGATTGCTCACAGCCATGCAGATGGAAATACTTTCTTATGGAGGAGAAGAGGCCAGGGCTTTACCTTGATATTATTGAAAATCAAAGGAGCACGGAAATTTTGTCGTCCAAGGATCTTTGTCTTATTGAAAAAATAGAGGAGTATGTTGATGCAGGGGTTGATGCTTTTAAAATTGAAGGTCGAATCAAGTCCCTTTATCATGCTGCAAACACAACAAGAATTTACAAGCACGCTGTTCAACTTGCAGGCACAGAGGGTTTTGGTGAGAATCTGCCCTTTTGGCTTTCAGAGCTGGATCTGATAAGTCACAGGCCCTATACATCAAATCTTTTTGATGAATTTGGCCTTATGGGGTATGATGGTGTTCCCTATATTAATAAGGCGCTTTTTGTAGCATACAGGACAGATGAAGGTGAGTCTGACGAAATTATGATAAAGACTTTTAATCCTGTTTACAAAGGTGAAACACTTGATTGTATTTATCCAATTCAGGGAAAAATACTCGACCGAAAATATAGAGTAAAAAAAATATATATGGAAGATGAGGAAATTGAAATGGCCAGGCCTAACAGCCTTTACCGTATAAAGCTGGACAGTCCGGTTTTTGATGATGCCATATTTCGAAGACCTGTTGTTCTAAAGGAGAAGAGCTGATGATTACTAAACCACCAGGAGTAGAGGATATTTTCCCTGATAAGGGGGTAAGGTGGAACCATATAGTAAAAACCGCCAGAAAAATTTTCCGCAATTATAATTATAAAGAGCTTATAACACCTGTTATGGAATTTACAGAGGTTTTTTCCAGAGGCATAGGTGAAGATACGGATATTGTTTCAAAGGAGATGTTTACCTTTGAAGACAGGGGCGGGAGAAGCCTTACACTAAGACCTGAGGGTACAGCAGGGATTGTACGCGCCTATGTTGAAAACGGTGAATATAACAGGCTTGCACTTTGTAAATTTTTTTATATGGGGCCTATGTTCAGGGCTGAAAAGCCTCAAAGGGGCAGATTGCGCCAGTTTAACCAGCTGGGAGCTGAAATTTTTGGCAGTGAAGATCCCTATCATGACTATGAAGTAATTTCACTTGTTGATTCAATAGCAAAGGGTGTTGGTATAAAAAATTATCGCGTGCTTGTTAATTCCATTGGATGCAGGGAATGCAGGCCAGGTTACATGACAAAGCTGAAAGATTATTATAATGAGAAAAAGGAAGAGCTTTGTGAAGATTGTGCAAGGCGCCTTGAGAAAAATCCCCTCAGGCTTCTTGATTGTAAAAAAGAAAAATGCAGGGCACTTAAACCCTTGGCCCCTGTAACATCAGAGCATCTCTGTGAAAACTGTTTTAATCATTTTAATTCAGTAAAATCCTATCTTGATAAGGATGGATTGAAATACGAAATAGACAAATACATGGTAAGAGGACTCGATTATTATACAAGAACAACCTTTGAATTTGTGGCTGATAATCTGGGGAGTCAAAATGCATTTGCAGGTGGCGGGCGCTACGATTATCTGGTAGAACAGTTTGATGGCAAGCCTACGCCAGGTGTGGGTTTTGCTGCAGGAATGGAGAGAATATATCTTCTTATTGAAGAGGAGGATATTGCTCCTGAAGGTGTGGATGTTTTTGTTATACACTCAGGCGGGGCAAGCCTTGAGATTGCTGCTTCATTAGCCAAAACTTTACGTTTAGCAGATATATCTGCTGATATTGAGCCTTCTGTAAAAAGTTTTAAGGCCCAGTTTAAAAGATCTGAAAGGGAGAAAGCTTCCTTTGTGATGATTCTTGGCGAAGATGAAATTGCAGAAGGTAATGTAACAGTAAAAAATCAGCAATCCGGCAATCAGGTAAAGGTTCC
>CAZYPA010000047.1:0-17606 GCA_964649175.1 uncultured Leptospirales bacterium
AGTCAGGAGCAGGAGTTAAATGAAAATATAGAAAGGGCACAAAGGGATTTTCAGATCTATGTTGAAACTTTAAAAAATCAGTGGGAAGACCAGAGCAAGGGTCTTATGGCAATGGCAGTAAGTGGCTCAAAGGTATATGGGGAAGCAGTATCAAGTATAAAGTGGCTTGAGAATATGTGCAAGAATTATGAAAGTATTGGGGCATTTGGTAACCTGGGAGAGGTGAAACAGGAGAATGAAAATTTTACTGCAATTATATCTACGGATATATGGAATAAAATAAATACGCTTTTGGATGCTCTTCCTGCAAAGCAGTCCTATTATGATAGTTATAAAATAGGGCGGTATAGCTATAATTCATCAGATCGTGATTGGAGACTCGGTACTTCCTATTATAAAGGGAGTTATTACACCTATGAATATGGAGGCTCAGTTGCAAAGCAGGACGCAAATGGAAACTGGTATCTTGAGGAAAAATATACTGTAAAACTATACGGTAGAAAAGTCATATACATGGCAATGCCGATTTATAATTTTGGGTGGGGTGGGAATTCTTCGTCGGACTCTCGTAATTATCAGTGGGTGGAAAACATACATCTTCTTAATGAATATACTGTAATAAATAGTGTCAATTTTGAATCATCTGAAAATGAGAAGTCGTCCTATTTTTATTATAGGACTGAGCTGGAAAGATGGAAGGATATAAAGGATATCTTTGGGGGAATAGCCCTGGATGCTGAAATGACTATGGGTCAAAACATGACAGGTGATCCCGGCTTTCTTGTAAATGTGAATGGCGCTTACAAACTTAATGATCAGGCTAATGAGAATGATCCCTATCTTATGACAGGTGCAGAATATGAGTATGAGCTTGCAAGGCGTGACAAGGAGTTCTGGGAGAAGCGCCTTGCCATAGCAAAGGCTGTTTATGATTATGCCTATCCTGTTAATGGCAAGCGCGAGAGTGGGGAGATTACAGAGGAGCGTAAAATTTCAGCAGAGGCTGCAATGAATGAGGCAAGGGAAAATTATACAAGAGCGCTTGAGGAATCATCAGCCATAGTTGAGGAGTTAAAGAGTCTACAAACAGGGGATGTGGGGAGCATAGAGGATCTTGCAAAGAGGTTCGAGGCTGCACGGATAAACCTTGCGGAAAAAGAGGATGATTATGTTTCTGCAAGGAAAGCCCTTATCATTATTGAGAATGGAGAAAACCAGGATTACATAAAAAAGGAGATAGAGTCTATAGAAAGAAATATTGCTGAAACAGAGAAGCGTATAGCTGACAAAAGGCTTGAGTACATCAAAGCTTTAAAAGATTTTGAAGCAGCAGAAAGAGTATGTGAGTTTTCAGAAAACTATAAGGATGCAGATGGTAAAAAAAGAAGTGCTGAATCTGCACTGAATGAATTTATCAAAAATAATTCCACAGGTGTTGAAGCAGATCAGCTTGAAAAATACTTTGAATTGAAGCTGGAATATGAACAGGCAGCAGCAGTTGTTGAAGCAATGGCAAATGAGAATTTTAAAGCTGATGAGTTTATTAAATCTGACAATAATTTTAATTTTGAAATCTATACAATCTATGCAGGATATTCTCTTGAAGCATTAAGGAAAATAGAAGTAGCGTTTGAAAGGATTGAATCTGATATAGAGGGGAATGCTGATTCTGCAAGGACTTATGAAAATATTAAGGACTATCTTGATTCTGTGGCAGAGGGATTGAAGTTTATCCATGGTATTGATAATAGCGATTATATAATAATAAAAACAGCATTAAAAATATTTGAGGAAAAATTTAAAGGTTTAACCCCTGAAGAGTGGGGCGCATATAAAAACAGGCTTGATGATGATCTGGCTGAAGCTGAGGCAATATACAGGTTTTATACAGAGGAGTATCATGAGCTTAATCTGACAGAGCTTATTGGAGAAGCTGATAATGGAAGCTATAACGCTGCAATGAAAATCCGGGAATACTATTATCCTGGAAGTGCTATAGCAGGTTTTGAAGAAATAATCAGATATGACAGGCGAGCCGAATTTGACATAAGGATTTATGATGGCCTTAAGCAATATGTTTTAGAAAACTATTATTATTTTTATTCCACAGAATATGCAGGGGAAAATGAAAATTACCTGGCAGGGATGATCGGTCGGATAATATTTAAAACCGGATACTATGATGAAGGAGAGATTGAGCTTAATGGTCTTGATGGCTTTAGCATAAGAAATTTAAGTCCGGTGCAGATGAGCCTTGCAGTAGAGGCAGTATATGAATATATGAATGATTTGGAAAAGGGAGGCATAACAGTTCCCAGATATATTGAGGAAACCTATATCAGCCTGTTAAGCTCAAAGGACAGGCTTGATGTGTATTTATATATTGATGACTATATTTCCGGAAGGGTGGAGGGTAGTGCAGATGAGATATACAGTTCTGCAAAAATCAGGGTTGAGACACTTGAGGGAGTGTTTGAGTTTTTAATTCAGGCAGGGGAGGTTTTTGAATCTGACACAATAAGCAGCAGAGAAAAAAGTACCCTCTTTGAATCAATGTATAAGGATCTTGCAGATGAGGAAAGGACATATATAGCTGATAGCAGTCTGGAGGAAGTGCAAAGGATGGGAGAAATAATTTCCCTGATAGTGGAAGATGATTATGTTTTTAATGGAAAAGAAAATTCTCAAATACTTGCCTTGTTCTATGAGGCTCTTGCAGTAATAGAGGAGGAGCACAGTATTAGCTTTCAGGATTTTATCAGGGCTGAGGCATTGCAAAATTTTGTTTCAGGCAGGGGAGACTGGAATTCCTGGAGGGATTCAATTCTTTATGTTGATGGAGAGGATTTCAGGTTTTCATCTGCCCCAATAGAAAATGAGACATCAATTTTTGATGAGCGTAATGAGGATGGGACTAAGGATATTATAAAATATTCCCTGGAGAAAATAGAAAGGGATGGGAAAAGTTTTTCAAGGAGCCTTATAGTTGATGAGGCAAACCACCTTGAGGGAATATTTAATGCTTTATTTGAAGCAGCTGAATACAGGCCGGATTTTAATGGGATTAAAGGTGTACTGGAAACAGTAGCAGAGCTTGGAGAGAATTACACAGAAAAAGAGTTATTCTTTGCTATTGCTTTGCTTGGACTTAAAGAGGATAGTGATTTTTACAGCAACATTGCAGAAGAGATTGATTCCGAGTTTTACAGTCTGGAAATGATGTTGAATCAGTTTGAAACTGGGCTTCTTAACAGTAAAAATGTTTATGATTCATTGGGGGGAAGTAAGGAAAAAAAGGACCTTCAAGGAGAGCTTGAATTAACAAGGGTGGCCCATGAAAAGGCTAAAAAGGAATACGAGGATATTCAGTCTCAGTTGAACTATGCACAGAAATTATATAAGGCAAAGAACAGTGAATATATAGATAAGATGAATGAAGCATCACAGCTTTATGTCGAATTTAAAAATCTGGAGTTTGAATATGAGAAGGCCTATTCTGTCTGGGAGTATGGGAACACGCCGTATTTAAAGGGGCAGGGAACAGATGATAGCGGATTTGACTATGGCACAATGCCTGGAACAGAGGGCAGCTCAACAGAGAATTTTGCAGGCCTTGATGTTCCTGATGCCAGGGATAATTATGAAAGAATAGAGGCAAAATATAATGATGTTTTGGCAGAGTTTACAGAAAAGAAAAGGGCAAAGGAGAATCAGCAGACCCTGGAGGATTTACAGGGTGATGAAGAGTACAGGAAGTTGAAGGAGGATTTTTTAAGAAAGAGTGAGGAGTATATAAGAGCCTCACAGGTTGATGTGCAGATAAGGGAGGATTTGGACAGGTACAAAAATGAATTTGAGTTTTATGAAAAAAAATATAATAGTGCAAAAGAAAATATTCCTTTTTTCTTTGAAAAAGCTGGAGGCTTAAATGAAGAGGAAATAACAGGGCTTGTAAGGATAAGGGATAAAATATTGTCTCATATTAAAACAGAGGAGGACCTGAAAAAATATCAGGAAGGTATAGGTAATTATAGTTCATGGGTAAAATTAAATGAAACTTTAAAGCGTTTAGAAGAAGTAATCTCTGATTGGAGTATTGATTATTTTAAAAAGATGGAAATGATATCTGACTTGGAAGAGAGAGTTGAATACTACAAAATTTATGCATCAAAATTTGATAGTCTTCCAGGTGTTGTGAAAGAGGATATAAAAAATATTTACTCAACCTTCCAGGTGGAGGATAAATCTCTCTATAAAATAATGGAAAATTATCACAATGCCATGTTCTGGTATGAGATGAAGGAATACGCTCACAGGCGTACTAAAACTAAAAGGCCATTAAAGAAAAGGAAATGGAAAAAGAAGAGAGATGACAGGGAGAGAAAATATAAAAATTATTTATTTCAATATGAGAGTTCTTATGCAAATATTAATAAGTCCCTTGAAGCTGTATTATATACAAAAAATGAATTAGTTCCCAGAGCTGAAGCATATAAGGAAATATCGCAGGTGCTGAGCCTGGAGGAGTTAAAGGCTTATTTGCAACAGCCAAAGTATGGTCTTACAAAAGAAGATCTGATCTACCTGTATGATGAATCAAACCTGGATGGCTATGAAATAAAAGATGAGAGCATTAACATAGCTGTAAGAAGAAATGAAGAGAGGCGTACAGACATAGATGGTGAAGAGGTGTTTGCAAAAATATTACAGGGCAAAATAGCAGTCTTTGATAAGGATGGTAAAGTAACAGGAACATATAATCTGGACAACCCTGGAGTGAGGTTAAAGTTTGAAGGTGAAAATATTGATGTGTATGAAGAGGGCAAAATATACGAGCTTTATGACAGGAGTTATAATATATCAGAAATTGCAGGCTTGATAAAAAAAACAGCAGAAGATGAAAGAAATAAACATTATAATGCCTTAATGGAATATGTGATGCAATCTGCCCTGGAAGGGAAAAATGATTATACAGTAATGCTTAGGGATTTGGAAATAATATATAAAAGCCTTGTGGAAACAGCAGTGAATTTTAATCGCACAACTGATGAGGGGGAAATACGGCAGAGAAGCTTTGATGGATATAGCGCAGTGGCAGATGAGTATATAAACAATATTCAGGCAGCAGTGCTTGATGAGATGATAAAGCAGAACAGGTCTTTTCAGGAACAGGTGTGGCAGCAGCAGAGGGAAAAGTTCACAGAAAGAAAGGACAGATGGATGGAGGTAACAGGTTATATCCTTAACAGGGGCAACCGAGACTGGTCTGTAAATACGGGTGAATTTAATCAGCTTTGGGCAAAGTGGAGATTTGATGCAAGGAAGGAAATAGAGGCTGGTGAAGAGTGGTGGCTTGAACAGGACAAAGCCATGAGAGAGGAGATGGGGAAATGGAATGAGGAAGCATCAAAAGCCGGGTCAAAGGCTGCTGTAGAGAGGATGTATCAGGACCTGGAAGCAAGGGTGTCAGGTTATGAAAAAAATATAAAGAGCAGCATCCCCTCTGGTGGGAACTTCAATATAGACACAGATGCAATTTTAAAGAATGCCTTAAGCAGTATGCCTGAGATGAGCCTTGGAGTGCTGAGTAACAGTATGAGCGTTGCTGATACAACAGCGGGATTAGGCAAGATGTTGAATCTTAACCTCAATGGGACTTTGTTTATTCATAATGAAAAGGAGATGGCTGCATATGAGCAGGCATATTCAGTGATGCAGAATATACGTGTGCTGGATATACTCAATGCCATACTTGATGGATTTAATGAGCAGCTTTTGTATGCAAATGAGAGTCTTTATGAGGCAGTTGAAACAGGTATGGCCAGATCAATGCCCTATTTTGTAGCCCCTTTTCAAAGGGGCAAGGGTGCAAGGGAGTGGTCAATAAGGGTATGTGTTGCCAGCAACCTTACAGGTGACAAGTATAAAACCCGCAGGTTTACGGATTATAGTAATTATGAAAATAGTACAGTATTTCTTAAACCTGTAAAGGGAATAGGACGGGAAATAGACTTTACAAAGCCTTCGAGCTATATCAATATAGATAAGGAAGAGCTTGAAGTATATGTGGGACTTGCCGGAGAGTTTCTTAACAGGGAAATTGACGAGGTATTTCAGGAGGGAGGTTTTTTCTCAAAGCACCAGGATAATGAGTTTGGCCGCCTTGGTGAAAAGTTTGGAAAATACTATGGAGATTGGGAAGCAGGGGAAGCATTAAAGAGGGCAGCATTTTACAGTAAGCCATTGTTCCCAAATGGGCCCAATATGCTTCAGGCAGTATCCATAGCAGCGAGTTTTACAGGCCAGGCCTGGGCAGCGGTTCTTGTAAGTACACTTACAACAGGGGTACAGGTGGCAGATGGAAGCCTGAACTGGAAGCAGGCGAGTTTTCAGGTTGGGATGAGCGTTGCTACATCTTCCCTGGGAGCTGGAGCTGGCAAGCTGGGCAGTATGGCAGGTGAGGCAGGAACTTTTGCAAATGCAGCAGCAAAGTCAGCTACAATGCAGGTTGGCACTACCCTTTTGTCAGGGGTAAATCTTGAAGGTGGAAAACTTGGCTATGATACAAAGAAGATAGCAGGTATGAATACCTGGACTACTGCCGGGATAAATGTAGCAGCAGGAACAATAACAGGCGGTATAAAGATGAGCGGCATAAGCACAGCGCTTGTAAATGGAGCAGCTGGAGGACTTGCAGGAGGTTTAACAACAGGGAATTGGCAAGGGAGTATAGTTGATAGTATAAGAAATAGCGCAGCCAGTTCTCTTGGTGGAAGTATGGATGGGGGGAAGGAGGTTTTGGCAAATGCCAGTTCCATGCTCTTTGGAAAAATGTTAGGGAGTAAGGAGGATTTCAGCTGGGATAGAGTAGCGAAGAATGATGCGATAGGGAAGCTTGTGGGAAATTATCTTAATGAAATGCTCATGAGCGAAGAACAGAAAAGAGAACTTGCTGCAGAAGAACAGAGGAGACAGGAGGCCCAGTCAAAGGATGTTCAGGCCCTTAGCCTGATGAATATGTTTGAAAATACTATAGGAGGATTTTTTACAAATATCAGTAAGGATCTGGAGGCATTAGCCTCGGATGTTGGCAATGCAGTGGAGGGAGTAAAGGGAGCAGCAAACTGGGTAAAGGATGCTGCGGTGAGTGCGTGGAATGGGGTGGCTGGGGCAGTAGGGACGTTTATAGAAAAAACAGGGAACTGGTTTACAGAAGGGCACTTTAAGAGAAATGAGCAGGTAGAGAAGATACGTGCACAAGAAAGAATAGAGAAGGCAATAAGGAACGGAACATCACTGCAGGAGGGGAGTGCTGAGTATAACAGGATATTGGCTGTGCTTTATGGGAAACAGAAATCTTATGTTAATAGCGAAAGCAATTTAATTGGTATTAATGAAGATATTCGCAAATTAAAGGAAAAGGAAAAATCACTTGCTGGTGGAAGAAAGGAAATTGAAAATATAAAATTACTTAAACAGAAAGAAATAAATAGTACAGCCTGTTATTTTGCTTCAACAATAATGATGTTGGAAGGTATTCTCGGACATGAAATTGATCTTACTGGTGCATATGATAAAGCTTTAAATGCTAATTATACAGATGATAAAGCCACAGTAAAAAACTTCGAAGGTATAGCGCGTACTCAAGGTCTTGATGTAAAAGATGGTACAATTATTGAAATCATTGATAGATCTAAAATGGTTGATGAAATGATTGGGCAGATAGATAAAGGAAATCCTGTGTTAATTCAACTAGAAGGGAAAACAATGACTGGTAAATATTCGTCGCATGCAGAAATAGTATATGGATATGAGGTCGTTGATAATAAACTTAGATTTTTAGTGAAAGATCCCGGGGGTCAAAAAGATACATATTTAGACTCAACTACTCTGACTCCTTATCATGGTCAAAATTTATATTCTTATAAAAATCCTATTACGGATAGAACTACAAGAAGCGTTTTTAAAATAAGATATTTTAATATAGGTGGTATTAAATGAAACAAAAGAAAAAATTATTCTTAATTATCTTTTTCTATTTTATTATTCAAATGACATTTGGCTTTTTACAGGGAAATATATATTCTGAATTTTTATATAAAATTGATAATTCTAAATTCATTGAGAAAGAAACATTTTGTATTATTAAATACAACAAGGTTATTTATAATTATAAAAATCAAATGGTAAAAATACCTGTTTTTGGTGGTAGTGGAAGTGATGTATTATATACAGATTTATTAAAAAGTCAAAAATATGATTTTTCGATATTGTCAAATATTGCTATCCCTATCAAAAATAATAATGCTAAAATAACTTTAAAAAAAATGCTGGATTTTTATAAAAATACATTTTTGAAAAATATTGATATTCAGAAACCGTCAGCAATTGATACTGAACAGGATGTATGGTTCATTTATTATAATTTCTATTATGAGAAAATACCCTGTAATTTTTTGATTACAATCGGAGCAAATGAAGAAAATTTAAATAGTCTGGTAAAAGGAAAAAAATTACTTACTGCTACTCTTGATGATATGGATTTTTTTAATAAGGCTGAATACTTTTTTTTAAATATAAGTATTGGTGAACATAGAGAACCATAAGTTAGAAAATAATTTTTTTTAGTAAATATACGATTTGATATTCTTCGTTATACATGTTATATTTTTCAGTTGTCCTTTTTAGGAGAGATATATTTAGTAAGAGTAAATCTATAGTAAATCCTGCTAATCTTTTAATCATGCAAATCACGGTTCGTAGTTTGAGGAAAGAAATAATATTATGAAGCATCAGGATTTAATATATAAAATTATTGGTTGTGCAATGGAAGTTCAGTAAGCAGTATGAGAGTGGATTGCAGTTATAAAGTTTAACAGCAGTGTTTACTTTTAGTTTTAAAAAGTTACGGGTTCCCTAAAAAGAGTGGAATCTATTTATTAAAAATTTATTTACAATTAAAAGCTCTTATTGTAGTATATACGGACAATAAATATACTTATACATATAATTCTTTTTTAATATGTTTTTTGTCTGATATTATCTTAAGGGGATTCTTAATGAAATTAAAAACAGGAATTTTATTTTCTTTAATTACAATTTTGTTTTATTCTAATGCAGCTTTTGCAGCAATAGATCAGACCTATGTTGAAAGGATTATTAAAGATAACAGGGGCTATCTTGAGTTTCTTAATATATGTGTGAGTAACTTTGCTCCGGAAAAAAAAGAAGAGATTTTCACTATTTATCAAAAACATTTTAATGGTGAAGTTGCTTTTCTTCAGGGCGAGTATAAAAGGGCTTATGACAATATCTATGATTCTCAAAAAGATATGGAACTTCTTTATGAATATATGCTCACTGCTCATTATCTTGAAGATAGTAAAAACATGCTTGATGAACTTGCCCCGGAAATTATCAGGTCAAAAAATTCCTTATCAAGGCAGTACCTGTCTCTTGGTTACAGGGACAGAACAGTTGCAAGAAATCACTATATTGTTGGTGAAGCAACTCATCCTAAACTCAGGTCATATCGAATTTTTAAATATTCAGAAGGGATTAAAATGGCAAAGCGTGCCAAAAGGTATGGCTTGCTAGCCCTTTATTCCGGACAGACCCTTGAAGTAAAAAGAATGATTTATAATCAGCTTTTTAAAGATGAAAATGCAGAAGGATTAATTTTCTTTAGCAGATTCGTTGATAAGGATGAAAAGGAATATATAGATGAAATGAATAAATCCTACCTCGAATATGAAAAGGAATATGAGGAGAACCTGAAATCTTTAAAAGCTAAAGAGGGTGAACTTGATTCTTTGGATAAGTCAATAGTATTTGAAAAAAAAGTAGAAAGAAGCACGCGGTTCAGGAGAGAGCAGCTGGCTGCAGAGTATCTTTTAAATGGTGAATTTCAAAAGGCTGAGCAGATAATTCGCCCATATATTGACAGGTATATTTATAAGCTGATTATGGCTACTGTGAAAACCCTTTCTGGAAAAGAAGATCATGCTGAGGATGCATCTGCAGAAAAGGGAAGTGAAAATTATACAAAGCTTGTGGCCCATCATAAGGATAATTATTCCATGTTGATAGGGGAGTCTATCCTTGACGGGCTTGTGGGTTCAGTAAAAGTAATTGATGATATGAAGAAAGATGAACAAGGGGAAATAGATAGTAATGAATCAGTTGAGAAGAATGCTGATTAGTTTAAGCTTTAGAAGGATTTTACATCAGGAGGTTGATGTGTGAATAAAGTGAAAAATTTTTTTTACAAAGTTTTTTTTGTTTATTCTATATTGTTTTTAATATTCATATTTGCAGATATAGTGTATTGGTTTTTTTATTGAATATTTTAGATTCCTAAAAATTATAATTCTTACCCTTAACATTAAATTCCCATAGTTCAACAAGTTTGTCAAATTCCCTGTCAGGGGCTGAGCCTTTATAAAACTCATTTCTTCTTTTTATAAGATAATGTACTGTAGTATCCTCCAGAAGAAAACTTTCTCCCAGGGAATTGAGTTTTCTTATTATGTAGTTAAGATTATATGTGTTGAAGTTTCCCAATATTTCAGCTGAAGCTACAGTTGGCTCGTATTTTAACAAAAGCTCTGTAAAGTAAAGGGTGTTTTTCCAGGAAGCATCTATGCCTGAAAGTCCTGATTTAAAGTACATGCTTAACTTTTCATAAAGCTCCATATTATTATAATATGAATCGTATATGAGTTTAATGTATTGAGGGAAATGATTTTGAACCTCCATAAGATCAACAGGTTCATCCAGCTTTTTGAAAAGAGCAAATATCTCACTGCTCTTTTCATTTTTTGGTTCAACATCAATGAGCCTTATTTTAAGGTCTTTAATAATTGTTCTTACAATGCCTGCTTTTTTTAAATAAATTTCAATCTCCACAGGCTCTACATAAAAATTTATATCATCATTGTTCATTTAAATATTTCTTTTTTAACCTGGATATTGTTTTTTTCTGCTCTTCAATGTAAGCTAATGAATCAGCCTTTTTAATAAGAGCTTCAATTTTACCTTTATCAGATTCCGAAAGGGAATCGATTTCTTCAACTATTTTATAAAATTCAGCATTCATTTTTTCAAGCTTGGCTTTGGAAAGGTCCCATAAAGTATCCCCTTTTTGAACAACGACTTTTTCGCCATCGAGCATAATGAAAAGATTTGTTGGATATATCCAGTGAGGATTTTTACTTTTGAATCCCTGATAGGAAATTTTTGCATATCCGTTTTTTTCTGCTACATCATTTGCATAATTATATATGTCAAGATTTGAGATCTTGACACCGATTTTCTTTAGCAGCATTTTTTCTTCTGAATTAATCCTGGTTACAGTTGTAATTTCACTATTTTTGTCCTTGTCTGATTGAGTGGACATAAGTTTGTCTTCAACTTTAATTGGAACAGTTTCTTCTTTACCTGTGTATAAATAATTATAACCCAAAATAGAAAGAATGATTAAGATTAAAATTATAGCTGCAATATATTTTTTATTCCCGGACCAAAGGGATGCCAGCCTGGTTTCATTGACTTTGTTTTCATCAGTATGGCCATTGATTTGCTTTTTATTGTTTCTGAATATGGTATTGTTTTTTATTTTACCAGGCATGCTGTCATAGGCTGATTTAATAATAGTATTAGTTTCATCGAGATATATTTCCTGTGAATAGATCTCCTTCCTGGTTTTTATTTCATTTGAAAGTTTATTGATTTCACTTTGGATTGTATTATAACTTTCAGAATCTTTTCTTTTTTCGTAAAAGAGGTTTATCAGAAGGTTTAATCTAATTCTGTCTTCAATAATGCGTATGCATAGTTTCTTCTGTTCATCGTAGAGGCTGTTCTGTTCAAGAATATCTTCAGTGCAGGTCTCAGAATAAATTTTATCAGGGGTATTCTCAATTTCTTCAAGAAATTGGTAACAGCAATTATTATGAAAGACAATAATGGATTTTATGGAGCTGGATTTTTCTTCAACAAGGTTTAAGTTCAACTTTGCAATGTACTTACGGTAAAGACTTTTAAGAGAGGAAGAAACTTTACGGTCTGTAGTATTTTTTATATGTACCTTTAGCAGTGAAAGAGTATTGAAAAGTTTTAACCAGTCATTGGGGTCCTGGGAAATAGAATCAAGCCTGGATTCTATTTCTGAAATTTGACTGTTGCTAAAAGATTGAAGCAGATCATTGTCGCCCATGCGTTCAATGGATAGTTCTTTTATTGTTGAATGTGTGACAAATTCATACTGTATTCCATTGATAAGGATGTCTCTGTCAATATCGTAGAGCTTTTTTATATTGGGATTCCCATCATTCAGAATAAGTACAGGGGTATTTGTTGAAGCAAAAAGAAGTGAAGATTCTTCATAAGCTGTGTATGTGATAATAATTGCATCGCTTTTTTCTTTTAAAGCAGATTTTGCGCCAATGTGAGATTTGATAAATGTTATGGATATGTCACGGGACTGATTTTTATTTTTTCTGTATGTAAGTTTGAGATTGGGGTTGTTTCCCAAAGATTCGATTTTTAATCCATCACCTGTATTATAGTTCATGAAGGAAAATTTTTCATCAAGAATGGTGGCATTTTTAAAAAGTTTTTTAATCAAATCAGTCTGTTCAATATTATCTGAAAAGAGGCGTATTTTACCTTCACGGGAGTTTTTGTATTTTAAAAGTCCGGAAATATTTGAAATATTTTGTGATGGGAGTATAAGCTCTCTTATTTTGGCGGGATCAATCTGCATCCTGGAAAAGCGGCTGTAGTAATTTCCCGGGTACTGGTATGAGGTAAAAAAACCATTGCTGTAAAATATAGGGTTAGCATCAAAAATAATAAATCCTGAATTCCTGTATCTTTCACTTTCTTTGCTGATTTCAGATATGCCTTTATGTATGGTAGATATGTCAGGATATTCTTCATCTGTTCTCTGGAGACCAAATATATCAAGACCTGAATGTACAATTTTTATATCACCATTGCTGTAAAAAACCCCTATAAAGTGGTCTCTGTCTGAAATATTTCTTTTTTTGGGTAATTCCGGAACATCTTTGTCTACATTAACAACTGATACATTGGTCAGATCAAGTCCGAAATTTCTCTGATAATCCAGGAATCTTTTTAAAGATATTTCACTTCCTATGTATCTGTTGGACGTTAAATGTCTGATGTCAATATTGAACTGCTCATGAGATGGGTCGCCTTTGGCATTATCTGTTATTATAATATTTTCTATAAGTGGTATTATTTCAACTGGAAGATCAAACCATGTGCCTATTCTTATGAATGGCCTGTCATCCTCAATGGAATCACCTGTGAAAATTATAAAGCATTCTGTATCAACTATAAAAAGGCGATCAGAGTTATCTTTTATTATTTCATTGAGTTCCATTTGAATCCCCTTTTATGCATTAATAATATGCAGTCTTTGCTGAGATATGAATTTAATCTAATACCAGTTCCTTTTGTTTTTTATAAAAGAGCTGCAGCTTTTTAATTACAAAATAAATATAGACTTAAAACCAGTTTTTTATTGTAATGAAAAACATTGATAAAATTTATCCATTTATTGTGACACTTTTAACTTAAACAGAATAAACATGCAATTAAAAATTTAATAGAATTATTCATCTGTGTAATATCTTCTGTAAAATGAAGAAAATGCCGATACATAACATGGTAAACTATTAATATAGCTATGAAATTGATAAAAAGAATAATAATCTATTTATATTTTAATTTTTCACGTATGAGTCTATTTTTTTATAGCCTTATACTTTTTTTATGCTTTGGTATTATTTCTGTTATTGTTTTCCAGTCCCATGATGCAGTAACAGATCCCCTTGGATGGTCAAAGCCTGTTTATATTTCTCCCTCCGGTGTTAATACAAAAAACGTAAATAGTGCCAGAAGAGGTAATTTTGTTGTGTCTGTTTATGAAGGAGAGGCAGGTTCTCTAAAAAATATTTATGCTTCAATATCATTTGATAGCGGTGTTAGTTTTCTTGAGCCAGTAGTAATAAGCAGGTTTGAGTCAAAAATTAATAATAATCCGAGTGTGTCAATATCATCAGGCGGAACTGTATATGTCATGTGGCATCTTCTTTCAGGTGAAGAATCTGAATCTAAAATTTTCTACTCCTTTTCTGAAGATATGGGAGTTTCCTGGTCTGTTTTTGAAGAAATAAACTTTGGTATGCAGCTTGAAATGCTTCCTGTTCCATTCTTTGATAACAGGGATGATCTGCATCTTATTTTTACTGCTTATAAAGATGGACAGTTTGGCTTATTTCATTCTATAAAGGAAAACAGGAAAACAGAATTTAATAAGGCAAAGAGGGTTGCCCCTTTAAAAGGAAATATAAGAGGAGCTTTTTCCCCATCAATAAAATTTGATGGAAGAAAAGGGATACTGGTATGGCAGAGCAAAGAAGAAGATTTCACTGACCATCTTTATACTGTAAGAACAGACAATTACGGACAAAGCTGGAGCCGTGTAGATAAAATAACAACAGGGAGAAATAATCATCAGGCGCCTTCTGTGGAGATTCATGATGATACAGCTTATGTTGTGTTCATGGATAATAGTGATAAAAACTGGGGGATCAAACTGCTTCGCGGTTACAGGATGGGTGAAAGATGGGATATTGATCCTATAAAGGTTTCTGAAACAAATGCGAACTCCTATTCGCCGGATATTATTACCGGGCCGGATAATGAACTGCTTATTGTATGGCATGATTTGAGAGAAAAGGGGAGCAGGATTTTTTATCGTAAGTATGCTATTCAAACCAGAGAATTAATGCCTGAGATTAAACTTTCTCTGAGAAATACTCCGGCACGCAATCCTGTGGGTATCAGAACAGGGAAAAGCATGGCCCTTTTTTGGGAAGAGTCAGGAAGGATAGTACGGAATTATATTGATATAACAGTTCCGCCACCAATAGTATATTCCAGAACTCATCCGGAAAAGAAATGGTCAAAAAACAGGGATGCGGTTATTCAATGGAGCAGTGCTGAAGATATTTCAGGAATTTCCGGGTATGCAACTCTTCTTGATAGCAGCCCGGATTCTATTCCTTCAATTCAAAATTACAGGTATGATGTTAATAAGGCTTATTTAACAGGGCTTAATGATGGAATAACCTATTTCCATATCCGGGCTGTTGATGGAGTCGGAAATATGAGTCGTACAGTACATTACCCTATTTATGTAAGTGCAAATCCCCTTGCAATGCCTCTGGTTGTTTCACCAACACATCCTGAAGATGATAAGTCCATGGCAAAAGATGCTCTTTTTAGATGGGTTGTTAATGATTCAAGAAGGCTTAAGGGATTTCTTTACAGCCTTGAAAAGGATAGAAGCAGAAAGCCTGATAAGCTGGTGCAGGATTTCAGTATGGATTTCAAAAATCTCGAAAAAGGGGTGTATTTCTTTAACATTGCTGCTGTGAGCAAAACAGACCAGGTGAGCAGGGTTACAACCTATAGCTTTATTGTAGGTGATGAGGCTGAATTTGATGAAGATTATATGCGTGAACTTGCTGATAAAGATTTTGACATGACTGATAAAAAAATAATATCAAAGCCAGGAATCCCTTATCTGGAAATAACCTTTCCTTTTGCTGAAAAAGGTGTTTTTAATAAAAATAGCTTTAAGGGTATAATTCGGCCTGTAAATATTAAAAGAGATTTAGTGGAAGGGTACTCAATAGTTCTTGGTCCTGAGAAAAAAAATCCTATTAATAGAATAAACCTGAATAAGGATGAGGTGCAGTTTTCAGATCTTAAAAACGGTAATTATGTTTTTGGGATTAAGGGAAAGTATTTCCAAATGAAAAATGGAAAGAAAAATTATTTATGGACCAGGCCTGTTTTTATTAATTTTACTATAAATGTTGCCCCTGCCCATACTCCTTTGGACAGGCTTTACACTGAAATTATTGAAAAGCTGGGTCAAACCAGGTTTGTTGCTGTGCCCCTGGTTATTATTATTGCCTTAATTGCAGTTGTATGGGGTTTTGGCTCAAAAATTTCTTTTTACTTTAAGCTTTTAAATTATAGAATTAAGCTTTTAAATAAATATTAAAGGATAAAAATGAAATTTTTGCTTAAAATAAAACATTTATCCATTATAATAATTTTTCTTTTAATGACTTCAACAGGTATTTTAGGTCAGTCAGTAAAAGATATGGATAGGGAAGCTCAAAAGCACTTTGATAATAAGGAGTTTTCCAAAGCAGTTGCTCTGTGGCTGAACGTACTTGATCTTGATCCTGATAATTCAGAAATACAGAGAAAAATTGAAATGCTTTATGATACAAAACAACGTAAGGATATTGAGCTTGAAAAAGCAAAGTTTAATTTTCGTCTTGCCCGCAGAGATCTCATTAAGAATAGGGATGATAAAATCTCTTTAAAAAATGCCCAGGCCAATCTTAATAATTCTCGGGGAAAGGCATCTGTTGCTTTTGAGAGCTTTGTTATAGCTTACAGAATAGATCCAAAAGATCCTGAAATAATGCTTTTGCGCGATGAGATGGAAAAGCTTGAAAAATATATAGTGTCTGAGGATACCAGGCTTAGAGTAACAATAGCACAAAGAGAAAAAGCTGATTCCCTTAAAGTTTTGGCTTTGGCAGCAATGGATGAAAAAAGGTACCAGGATTCAAAAGGTTACTGGGAGGAGATACTTTCTTTTTTACCGCAAAATATTGAAGCTATTGAAGGGAAAAGACAGGCTGAACTTGCTATTGAAAATGCCATCCGATATGAAAGCATAAGAAGATACATGGCAAGTGGTATAGGCTTTTTTAACCAGAATGAATTAACCCTTGCCAGGCAGGAGTTTATAAGTGTGTTACAGCTTGATCCGGCCAATACCGCAGCAGATGAATATATTGACAGGATAGATGAAAAGCTTAATGAAAACAGGCGTCTTGAACAAAGGATGAGGCAGGCTGAAGTTTTTTATGTTTCAGGGATTAATAATCTGAGGGATAATAAATTTAATGAGGGAAGGGATGATTTAGAAAACGCCCTAGCACTGGTGTCTGACTACAAAGATTCCAGAGAAAGATTATTGGCTATTCCAGGGTTAAGAAAGGATTTTGAAAGAAGGGAAAAGGAGCGACGTTTAAGATCAATAGATACTGAGTTCCAGAACGGTATTATTGCATTGACCCAGCAGCAGTATCAGGAGGCAATTACAGCCTTTGAAAAAACCCTTAGTCTTGATCCGGAAAATCAGCTTGCAACAGTATATATTCAGAGGGCAAAGGATGCATTGAGGCAGATTGAAGAGGAGATTGTTGATGATAATTCGTCATATTATGATCTGATAAATTCTCTTATAGTTTCAGGCGAAAAATTATATAATGAAGGAAAATATATAGAATCAAAAAAGCGATGGGAGAAAATACTGGAGCTTTTTCCTAAAAACAGAATAGCTACTGAGTTTATCCTTAAGTGTGAAATGAAACTTAATCCGGAAGCAAGAGAATCCTTTGCACAAAGGCTTGTGGATGAGGGGAATGCGTTTTTGAGCAAAAATGAATATAGAGATGCAAAAACAAAATTTGAACTTG
>CAZYPA010000048.1:0-16980 GCA_964649175.1 uncultured Leptospirales bacterium
GAATCATTATTATACAGCTTTTAAAAAAACCGATTTTTATTTTCTGGTTTGGTTCATATGTGGTTATTTCTTCATAATACATTATCAGCGAACCTGTTGTCTTGTGTATTTATAAAATTTTCATTAGTTAGTATAATTAAAATGAGTGCAAAAAACACAAATATGCATCATCCAAAAACACTTTTATGCATTACTATGTAATGTCAAGAAACTTTGTGAGATAAAAGTTGAAGAAGTAAAGGCAAAAAGTTTTCAGGTTTTTTAACATAGAAGCTCTATAGTTTTCCCCCTAAAAAAACTCTATTTATTCCGTTCAGCTTTTACCAGGGAAAGAATATATTTACCATAGTTCGACTTCCTTAGCTCTTTACCCAATCTTTCAAGAGCCTCAAGGTCTATAAAACCCATACGAAATGCAACTTCCTCAAGACAGCTTATTTTAAAACCCTGCCGCTCTTCAATAATTTTTAAAAAATTGGCAGCATCCATCATTGACTCAGGAGTCCCTGTATCAAGCCAGGCAAAGCCCCGTCCAAAGGTGTGCACCTTAAGCAGCCCGTCATCCATATATGTTTTATTAAGATCTGTTATTTCAATCTCTCCCCTTGCAGATGGTCTTAAATTTTCAGCCCTTTCTACTACTGTGTTATCATAAAAATAAAGGCCAACAACTGCCCAGCTTGATTTAGGATTTGCCGGCTTTTCCTCAAGCGAAATTACATTTTTATCATCATCAAACTCAACAACTCCAAAACTTTTAGGGTCCTGAACCGGATAACCAAAGATAGAGGCGCCCTTTTTAATTTTAGCAGCCTTTTGTAAAATGTCCCTTATATTTGCACCATAAAAAATATTATCACCCAAAACAAGACATACATTATCCTTTCCTATAAACTCCTTACCTACAATAAATGCATCAGCCAGGCCTCTTGGTTTTTTCTGCACAGCATAGGTTAAAGAAATACCAAGAGATTCACCTGTACCAAGAAGTTTTTTCATCTTTGGCGTATCTTCCGGAGTGCTTATTATAAGAATATCCTTTATCCCTGCAAGCATAAGAGTGGAAAGTGGATAGTAAATAAGGGGTTTGTCATATATGGGCAGCAGCTGTTTACATATTATCTTTGTAACAGGGTAAAGCCTTGTTCCGCTTCCTCCTGCAAGCACAATACCTTTCATAGTATAATACCATTTATTTATAATTTAATCAATAAACAGGCTAGCCTGCCTGTTTTTAAATTCCAGATTAAAGAGGCTAATGTCAAGATATTTTATTAAAACTCTAAAATCCTTATATACTAACTATTTGTGCTGTTCTTTCTATATTTCCCTTTTTTTAAAAAAAGAAAATAGCTCAGGAATAAAGTTTCTTCTCCCATTCAAAGGCTGTTTTGCAGATATATTCAAGGTTATCATACATTGGACGCCACCGGGTCATTTTTAATATCCTGGAATTTTCCGCTACAACCTTTGCCGAATCCCCTGCTCTGCGTCCCTGTTCCAGAACCTTAAAATTAACCCTACTCACTTTCTTTACTGCTTCTATAACTTCCCTCACAGAATAACCCCTGCCATAACCACAGTTGAATATATTGCTGCTATTATCCTCAAGATAATCAAGCAAAGCAAGATGCGCCAAAGCAAGATCATCCACATGAATATAGTCACGCATGCCTGTACCATCTGGAGTATTATAATCTGTTCCAAATATGGAAATACTCTCCCTTATTCCAAGGGCTGCCTGACAGGCTACTTTAATAAGATGAGTGGCATTACAGGTTCTTTGCCCTATTCTCATGCTGCCATCTGCGCCAGCCACATTAAAATACCTTAGTATTCCATATTTAAATGATTCCTCTGCTGCTGCAACATCATGAAGAACCATTTCAACCATGAATTTGGACATACCATAGGGGCTAAGTGGAGCTTTAAGATCATCCTCTTTAACAGGTATATGTTCAGGATCACCATATACAGCAGCTGTTGATGAAAATATAAATTTATTAACATTATGTTTTATGCAAAGTTCTATAAGCCCTATGGCATTTACAGTATTGTTGTTGTAATACTTAAGTGGATTTTGGACAGATTCATTCACTTCTATATTTGCAGCAAAATGAATTACTGCATCAAATTTTTTCTCTTTAAATATCCTGTCCATGGAATTTTTATCAGACAGCTCTGCAACAATAAGCTCTCCATAAAGAACCGATTCCCTGAACCCTGTGGATAAATTATCAACTATGGTTATATTATGATCTGTTTTTTCACCAAGCAGTTTAACTACATGACTGCCGATATATCCTGCTCCACCTGTAACAAGAATATTCACTAATTCACTTCTCCGTATTTTTAAATAAAAAAATAAAGATGGAAACCTGAAATTTATACCACTGTGCCTGCAACCTGCCCCTTATAACTCATCCACTACATCTTCATAACAGCTATAATTACCCCTGCAGCAGATACTGTTAAACCAAAAGACCATATCATAAACTGAAACAAACGCTTATTCACTTCATCAAAGCGCTTATCTACCTGCTCAAAACGCCTGTCGATCTGCTCAAAGCGCTTCTCCATCAATTCCAAACGCTTATCTACCTGCTCAAAACGCTTATCCATATACTTTTGCATATCTTCAAAGCGCCTATCTATTTGCTCAAAGCGCCTATCTATTTGCTCAAAGCGCTTCTCCATTAGTTCAAAACGCCTATCCATATACTTTTGCATATCTTCAAAGCGCTTATCCATCATTTCAAAGCCTTTGAGCATCAATTCACGCTGATTTTTAAGCTCCTCTTCTACGCGAACCATGCGCTCTCGCAGCTCTATTTCATAAACAACAGGAGGTTTTGCCAGACTCTGCTCCGAAATTATCCTGGTCAGGTTATTTTTTAAATAATCCTCTATTGCTTTATAATCATTTTCTTCAAGTGCCATAAAATCCTCCATAAGCTAATCCAATGTATAGTATAAAAAAATTATAGAGCTATGTCAAATAATTTATTCAAGAAAAAACTTTAGCCCTCAATAATCCTTTTATAATCATCTTCAACTCTTACAATATCATCCTCACCCAGATAATTCCCACTTTGAGTTTCAATAATAATCAGCGGCACCTCCCCCTTGTTTGAAAGCCTGTGCAATGCCCCTGCAGGAATGAATGCTGATTCCCCGCTTCTTTTCAAATACTCAGTATCACCAATCTGCACAAGCGCTTCTCCCTTTACAACAACCCAGTTTTCACCTCTATGTGCATGCTTTTGCAAAGAAAGTCTTTTCCCCGGCTTTACAACTATTTCCTTTACCTTATAACCATCTGATTCATGTAACACCCTGTAGGTCCCCCAGGGCCTTTCCACTGTTGTATGAAGAATAGTGAGCTCATTATCCCTATCAGATCCATCTTTTAAAATATCAACAATCCCCTTAACATCCTGGGAAAAACCCTTTGCTGAAACAAGAAGCGCATCATCTGTATCAACAACTATAAGATTTTCTACACCTGCAAGGGCTATCTTTCTGTTGGCAGAAATCACAAGATTATTTTTTGACTTAACCTGAACGATCTTCTCATCCTTTGAATTACCATTTTCATCTATCTCAACAATATCGCAAATAGCATCATAGCTGCCCAAATCAGTCCAGCCTATGTCTGAGGCAACAACATAAACCCTATCTGACTTTTCCATAACAGCATAGTCTATGCTGTTTGAAGGAATTTTTTTCATGTCCGACTCAAATATATGTATTATTGTACCGGTTTCATCATCAAGCTTTTCGGAATTATTATAGGCATTTAATGAGCTTGCATAAATTTCAGGAGAATACTTTTTCAGCTCCTCCAGGTACACACCTGCTTTAAAAACAAACATTCCGCTATTCCAGTAGTAGTTGCCTTCTTTAATATATGTCTCAGCAGTATTCTGATCAGGCTTTTCCCTGAAGCTTTTAACAGTGTAAACAGAATCATCAATACCGGCCCCTGCTTCAATATAGCCATAGCCTGTTTCAGCATATTCCGGCTTAATACCAAATGTTACCAGCCTTCCCTCTTTAGCCAGCTTAACAGCTCTTTGAACCCTGGCTTCATAGGAGGATATGTTTTTTATAAGGTGGTCAGATGGAGTTACAAAAATTATTTCTTCAGCACTGTAGTTAAAGCAGGCCAGGGCAATTGCAGGTGCTGTGTTCCTGCCAAGAGGTTCAAGAACAAAGGTTTTACTTTCCTTTTTTATGGATTTCCCCATCTGGTTTTCCGCTATAAAATAATGGTCCTTATTTGTAACAATGCAAAATTCATCAAAAACAGAGCTGTTTCTTTTTACAGTGTCCTGAAAAAGAGAATGGTCTTCAAGCAGTTTTACAAACTGCTTGGGAAAAGCCTGTCTTGAAAGTGGCCACATACGGGTTCCACTGCCACCGCAAAGTATTAAATTTACCATTATTATTTCCTTGATTCAATAGTTTAACTCCACCACAAAACTGTGAAGCTTTAACTTAATGGCAACCTAAACAACATCAATAAAGAGGGCAACCAATTTTTATATGAAAGTCATTTCTGGTTTATGAATTCAAATATTATCCATCTAAAAAAAGGGTTTACAAGGCTGAAACCTTTTTTTAAATGTAGAATAATTAAACCTTGATTCATTCACTATGCCCAATAATTTTAAAAATTGAAATATTTTACATATACAGGTGCTAAAAATGACAGAAGAATTTAATATAGATGACCTTTCTCAGGAAGATTTTGAAAAACTCATGGAAGAATCACTTACAGTAACAGACGATTTTCAGCCCGGAGATCAGGTTAAGGGTGTTATTGTAGCTATAGGAAAAGAGGATTCATTCCTTGATGTTTCAGGGAAAAGTGAAGCAGTAATAAGTACAGCTGAACTCTTGAATAAGGATGGCGAGCTTGACTATAAAAAAGGTGACCAGGTTGAAGCCTATGTTGTTTCCATCAAGGGTGGTGAAATACGGGTCACCTTTAAAATAGGGAAAGGTGAGGCAAATCCTGAGCTGCTGGAAATGGCTTTTCATAATGAAATGCCTGTTGAAGGAATAGTCACAGATGAAATAAAGGGTGGATACACTGTAACGGTTTCAGGGATAAAGTGTTTTTGTCCTTTTTCACAAATTGATACAAAAGTCGATGATGATAAAACAGCCTATATCAATCAAAGATACAGCTTTAAAATAATAGAATTTAAGGAAAAGGGCCGCAATATTATTGTTTCCAGAAAAGCTCTCCTTGAAGAAATCCAGGCAAAAGCTGAAATGGAATTAAAAGAAACACTGCACATTGGTGACACTGTAAGTGGTGAAATTTCATCCATACGCGATTTTGGTTTTTTTGTAAACCTGAGCGGTATTGAAGCGCTGATTCCTAAATCAGAAATAAGCTGGAGCAGAAACCTGACTGATATAAAACAAAAACCAGGAGACGCTATTACTGCTAAGATAATTGATATTAACTGGAATGCTAAAAAAATAACATTGAGCTTGCGGCAAATGACTCCTGAACCCTGGAGCGTACATAAGTTAAAGGAAAACCAGATCATAAACGGGAAGGTATCAGCAATCATTCCCCAGGGAGCCTTTATTGAGCTTGAGCCCGGCATTGATGGCTTTCTCCATATTTCCAAAATGAGTGTGACAAAAAAAATAAACAAACCAGAGGAAATACTTTCAATTGCTGATTCAGTAAGTGTAAAAATAGGAGCTATCAATGAAAAAGAAAAGAAAATATCCCTTGAACTGATTACAGATGAGGCTGATCCATGGCTTACAGCAGGAGAAAATATTACAAAAGAAGTCCATAAAGGGATTGTAGAAAATATTAAAAACAACGGAATATCAATCCGCCTTAGCAATGGGATGCTGGGGTTTGTTCCTAAAGGCGAATTGCTTAAATCATCTGACATGCAAAAAAACTATAGCACAGGAAGCGAAATTACTGTATCAGTAAAAGATTTTGATAAAAACTTACGAAAGCTCATACTTAGCGAAAAAGGGGCTATAGCAAAAGAGGAAGAAAAGGATTATAATGCCTTTTTATCTCAAAGCAATGAAACCTCAGGAACGAGCCTTGGAGGACTCTTTAAGGATAAGTTTCTGGAAATTCAAAAACAAGTTAAAAAATAATGATTAAACTTATTAGCGGCTATGAAATAAAATACAACGAAGATTTTGACAGATTTTTTCAAAATCTTCTTGAAGCAATTATTGCTGAATCAAGAAGAATATCTATAATAAAATTTGCTGACCAGGAAAATACTGTTTCAAAGAGGGACATATTTCTTCAGGAAATAATGGATAACTCTATTTATGTTACACAACAGTTGTTTGAAATATACAAGGATAATGAAAAGCTCACTAAATTTATAATAACAGGCTTTATCTTTAACAGTGTGATAATGGCACTTCCGGGAATTGGCGGCTCAATAACACCCCTTGAAGCTGAGGAAGAAGATGACAAGGATGACACTCTTCATTAAAAAAACTATTTTTTAAAGTAAATCAAGCAGTTCCTTAATATACTCATCCTTTAAGTTTTCAGCAACTCTTCTCCATTCATTTGCATTGCTGTTTTTGCTTACTTTAAAATTCAGCATAATATAATCCCGTTCTAAAAAATCAGGAAAATCAACCGACAGGATGTTTGATGTTAATTTATCAATTAACTCCAGAGACTGTTTATTTATATTGCTGTACTTTGGATATCTTATGCGAAATATTTCTGCGTAAAGGTCCGCATCACTTTTTATTTTTTCATCACCAGGTAGGGGCAGTTGATCTATTTTATCCATTCTGAATATATCAAAAAGATGCTCTGTTATTCTCTTGAAAAAATTTACTCCAATCTGCATGGACCTGACCCAGCTGTTTAACCATTCAAGTCCATTTTTATCAAAAGATGCCAAATCCTTTATTGTTTTAAAATTAATATCCCTGGCATCTATATAATCAAGCAAACCTGCCGGGAAGGAAAGCACTGTTTCGCCTGCATTCCCTCCTTGTAAATATTCCTTTGGAAGACCTGTAATTTTTCTCAAATCAGCTGCTGATATTATTTCATTATCACTAAAGTATTGTTTAATTATATTTAAAATTTTTATGCGGCCCAAAGGTCCAACACCATTGCGATATAGCTTTAATATAAGATTATTAAAAAAAATTTCTCCATCAGGAGCAGGAAGTACAATTGCTTTGATCTTTTCAATATCAAGCTCTGAGCATATACGAATCCGATTGTGGCATGTCATCAGCACATAATTATTTTCCCTTTTTATAACATAGGGCTTTTCAAGCATACCATATTTTTTTATTGAATCATAAAGATCAGGATGGGGCGCATTTCTGCTAATTTTGAAGCTTTCATCATCCAAGTCTATTTGATCTACTGCAATAAGCTGTTCCAATCTGCTATGCCTCTTCCTGGTTAGATGACACCTTTAATAAGCTTTGCAACTTCTTCCGGATAAATTACTCTAACCTTATCCAGATTTTTAAGAGAATCCTCGCCTGACACTGTAAGTGGTGATGTTGTAATAAAATATCCCTGTTGGGCCTTTAAGTCATTTATTTCCTGAGCAAAATTCCTTAAAGGGATTTCTCCCACACTTGCCCCCTTCCATCTCCTGACCCATACAAGAACCTTTACTTTACTGCTTTCCTTCAAATGAGCCATAAAATCAACACCATCAGCATCCTTATATGTTGCAAGAATATCATCAATAACAAGGTTGAGTTTTTCGCAAATCCTGTATGCAGCCCTTCTAAAACTTTCAATATCAAGCTTATAAAAATGCTCTAAATCATCATCCTCTTTTACTTTTTTTGAAGTAGAATCTTCTGAATATTTTTTATCCGATACTGGAGTATAACTAAAACGGGCAATAATTTCTTCAATGTTTATGTCTAAGCTGCTCTTAAGGCCGCATATGTTCCAGACAAAATTTTCAGGGAAAAATTGGTTCTTCCATCCATCAATCTCTGCTAACACCGATTTAATCTCATCAAACTTTGTCCCAGGCTTGTCATCCATCTCTTTTCTAAGCCTGGTAATGAGATCCTGAATATTTCGAAATTTTCTATCCAGCTGATACAGCTGATTCCAGCAATCATATGCCTGTGCTGTCTTATCATCAAGAAGATAGGCAAAGCCCAAATCATAGTATACAACCTTCAACTCATCTGTCCATGAACTTTCTAAACTGCTCTCCTTCAGCTCCTCAAGAAGCTTAATTGCTATGGAAGTTTTTTTAAAATCAATATAAAGCATAGCCAGCAGTCTTTTTGCTACAAAAAGTGCCCCCGCATCTTTGCTGTTATCAACAACCATTTTTGCATAATTAATCGCTGTTTTATAATCTTTTCTTTTATTTAAAGTAAAGGCCATTGCAATATTTGCAATCTCTGAGAGGGGATCAATTACAAGAGCTTCTTTAAAAAAAATCAATGCCTCATGACTCCGCTGACTTTGAAGCGCTGCCATACCGGCACCAAAAAAAATATCAAGCCTTTTCTTTTTAAGCTTTGTAAGAAGGCCCAGATGCTTAAAGGCCATGTCAAATGATTCCTGCCCCAATGCCATAAACCCCACATGATACAGGGCTTCAGGATCACTGGGATAATCTCTCAAAATTTCATAATACTTTTCAAAGGCACGGCTATTTTCAGCACGTTTAAGATATATCTGGGCAAGGTTTTTTAAAACATCAATTTTCTCAACTTCTGCACTATACCTGTTTATTTCAACTATCTTTTCAAGGTATATTGTAGCCTGATCCATATTACCCTGAAAAATATAAAGCTCAGAAAGCCTCCATAATACATTTATATCATAGGGCTGTGATTCTAAAACCTTTTGAAATTCTACAATAGCTTCTTCTATCCTGTTTTCATCCAGGAAACTCTGGGCTCTTTTTTTAGGGCTAATCCTTGGAATAACAAAATATATGTAAAATACTACAGCACCAAGGATTACTACAGTAATAATTAAAATAACAAAAACCATTGGTTAACCATTCTAAGTGTAATATTATAATAATCGGCACAATAAGTCTGAAAATTAATTATTACTACAATAAATACCAGTAAGGAAAACCCTATTTCACAAAGGCATGGTTATGCTTAAAGCGAACCAGAGAGGGCCAGCCATTGATTAAAAAAGAAGAGGAGGTATATTTTTTTACGATAAAATCATCGCCTTCAATTATGGAAGCATTAAAGGGCAGATTAATCATAATGTCCGGTGGAAGATACTTTGGGGGATCATTAAAGTTAAACCTGAGCTCATTTTCTCCTGTTTCTACAGAAAAAGAAATTATACCGAATCTTGATGGTGAGGCATCAACTAAAATTTTTCCACCAGGGACAAACCAGCTTATATCAGGTACAGGGAAGATCTCCAGCCTCTCCTCTCTGTCAAGAAAGAACATGTTCCTTATCATAATATAATAAAGAGATGAGGTAATAGCCGATTTCCCCTTACCATTGCACCCAAATCCTGTAACAGGGTCAATGAATTCCGGAGTAAGAAAGAGTGGAGACATTAAAGAAAAAAATAATTTACTGAATTCAAGAAAGCTGGAATTATTGAGGACCAGGAGCTGACACAACAACATGGCAGAAGCATTATTATCAATCCCCATAATGCTGTTAAAAATCGGATAATTTGCAATGCTATAAACAGATGAAAGAATTGAATCATATTCATCATTTTTAATAGCTGTTAAAGGTTTCTCAGGCAAGGCTAAAAGTGCATAATAATCCTGTTCACAAGCCTGTGCACTATCTATTTTACTTTTAAAATCATCACGAAGCAGAGCATTAAGCCTTTCTGCTTCATTTTTAAATTTTATCTCATCACCAAAAATCCCCATACATCTTGAAAGATAAGACATATCAACCATTGCTGAGGCTATTATTATAAGATCATGACCAGAGGGTTTTTCCACAAAAATATAGGGAAGGGTTGTTTTCCCTATGCTCTCTACAGAATGTATTTCAGTGCAAAATCTGTATATGTAATGCCCAATCTCCTTCAGATTAGGAAAATTTTTCTGCAAAAACTCCATGTTCCTTTTATAGAGATAATAGCTGGTGTAAGATTTAAGAAGATAGGCTCCTTTAACAGCTGTTTCAAATTCAATCTTTTTTTTGTTAAATTTAAAACAGGAAATCATACGATTTAATTTCTTAATAGCTTCATTATCAAATCCAGCCATATTTAATGCATAGATATTAAAAAAATTTTCCCTGTAGCTTTCAACAGTTAAAGGGTCTAACTCACCGGTTTCCTTTAAAAGGGAAAGACCTGATAAGCTAAAAAGCCTGTTAATTTCCCGGACTGGTGAAATAAGACTGGCACCATTTTTTAACCTCATTGATGCGAATTTTTTAAATTCCTCAAGAGCAGATTCAAAATTAAATTTCCCGGGAGTTAAATTCCCATCTTTATCCAAGGAAATTTTAATGCTTGTGCTAAATTTAGCAGAGCTGATATTATACCCCATAGCCAGAGTAGCCATCCCTTCATTACAATAAACAGCCCCTCTGGTGGAATTGGAAAAGTTTATATCACCCTCTGTTGCATTGCCTGTAAGGAGCAGATCAGGTGCTTTTGCAAGGGCTATATGTTTTTTATCATTAATTCTCACAAGCAGATCCGCTGCCTCAAAGCTGAGGTTAAAGAGATTTCCGATTTGTGTATTATTATATGGACGGATTACAATAAAAAAAACTGCATCTACAGGAGTTTTTTTAAAGTCAGCTGAAACTTTTATAATAGACTCATCAATGCTGCTTCTGGAGCCTGTAATCATCTCTTCAAAGAAAAAATCGCCAAAGTTTCCTGTAAAAACAGGAACACCACTTAAGGGTTCAACTTCTCCTTTTATCCGGGATCTATTTTGATTGATATAAAAAACCTTATCCTTATTAAGGATATAAAATTCAACAGACCAGGGAGCTTCACCTGGTCCGCTTATCATTCCACTGCTGTTTACATAAATTGAATTATTTGAAAAATAATTTGTAAAATCCTGCCATTGCCGAAAACTATTGTTCAATAGAAAAGGAATTGAAGCAGCACGAAAATTTTTTGAAAATTCCTTTGATGAATCAGTTACCCATAAAGGCCACTTAAAATCAGGGAATTTCTGATAATGAAAAAAATTAGAAATTCCCCTCTCTGCCTCCATGGTAAGATAATTTCTTTTTTCAATATCAATTGAAGAATAAATTTTTTTATCTGAAAAATCCAGAGAAAACTTCGCTTTTGACATATTAACTGTCCTGTATTACAATAAAGCCTGATCAATTACATGGACTTGATAAAATTTAATGCCTCATCTTCGCTATTAAAAATATCAAACATATCAATAAGCTCTACAACTTCAAAAATCTTTTTAACAGCATTATTCATGTTACAAAGCACAAGTTTTCTATTATTTTCCTTGAGAATCCTCATTGTGGATACAAATATTCTTAAACCTGAGCTGCTCATATACTCAACATCTTTCAGGTTAAGCAGAAGATGGCTCTTGGGCTCATTTTCAATAATCTTATTTATCTGTTTTTCAATATCAGCAGAGAGATGAACATCCAGTCTGCCTTCAAGATAAATAATAACTGTGTTTTCTGATTTCTTTAAATTAAGATTCATTTTTCAACTCCGATTTTACTTATTTAATATAAAATATAATTCCCTGTCAAAAAATTAGCATGATATAGATTCAGGGATAAACAATGCTACAAATATTTACCATTCAAAAAAACTAATCAATTAAAAAATTATTCTTTCCCTTTAGATGCATCTTTACTTGTTAAAATTAGAGTAGTAAGGCATGATATAAAAACAGCAAGAAGAATAAAGCCAAGCACAACTATTGCTGTATGAAAATAATCCCCTTCTGCAGTTTCTGCAATACCAAGCTTTTTAGCCTTAGTAAAAAGTCCGTTTTTAATCAAAACTATTGATCCCATTAAAGGGAAAAGGACTCCATTAGAATATACAATGCCCCTGTATTTTAAAGGATCAAAAAGAGGCATAATCATGAGAATCCCTGAGGAAAAAAGCAGAGCCGAAAATGCCATTACAGTATAATATAAAGGTGCAATCAACTCATGATCTTTTACCAGATCAAGCCAGTTTTCAGACACGTTTTCAGCAAAAAGATTCAGAACAAACATTGGAGAAAAATAAAATAATAATCCAATAATTATATATATAATTCCTGAAATTAACACAACAAGCTGAAGCATATTTGTTTTCCTGGACCTCAAAGAGTTCCTCCCTGCAAATAATTGTGTTTAAATTTTGGCTATAATAGACTCTGCTGATATCTGAGTCTCTTCAAATATTTTGTCAAATCTAAACTCATCAAATGATACATCAAGTATTAAATTTTTATCTGCATATATATCATCACCTGAAAAGCTGGCATCTGTAAAGGATCTGCTGTTAATAAATGAAGCGTAAAGCTTTAAAATATTATTGTCAACCAAAAGATTTCCCCTGTTTCTCACAGACAGGTATGTAATATCATCTGCCTCGATCCTTAAAAGATGAGCCCCGGATACCTTTAATTCAGGAAAACCTGATACATAAGATTCTCCATGTATATTAACCGGCTCAAAAAGCGGGCTGGATATAAAGCTGGCTGCCATAAGAGCCGGTAAATCCCCTGAACTAAAAAGGCGTTCTCCCTTCCCTATATTCATTAGCCTGCACAAAGGGAGGGACTGAAACATTTCAATCCGTTTCCCTCCTGCCAAATCTTCACAGTATTTTATAAGCTTATCATTTTTAAACACATGCTTATCAGGAAAAGTTATATCACATATGCGATTGATCTGCTCCCGTGAAAAAAATTTCATCATTCCCTCTTTCATGTTATCTTTGCCAAGAAGAAGAAAAAAAGAAATTAAAAAATAGCTATGTGAAGATGTATATAAAAAATCAAAGTGTTTATCACTTTTATTCATTTCAGAAAGGAAGCCTGTCAGGAATATTGAATCCTTCTCAAGAGACTGAATAACCAGGGCTTTGGTGCTTTTAACAATAATGTCATTAAAATTTTTAATAGATTCCTCTGATGAAAACCTTTGAAGCACTTCAATATCTGAAAAATCATTATAGCCTTCGCAGTTATCAAAAGTTAAGCCTCCGTAAAATTCACCCATGCTGCTGGAAAACTTATTATTCCTTACAGAATAAAGCCTTTGTCCATCCTGAAGCACTGAATCAAAAACTGCATTCATGTCATGGGCTGATTTTTTACTGTCTACAATATTGAAAATTATATCAGACCTTTTAAACACCTCATCTCTTAACTCAGGATCGCTTCCGGAAAGATCTGCTATGACATACCTGTATTCTCTGCCCAAAATAAAGAGCAGGTACCCTATAATTTCAACATCAATTTTAACCCTGGATGAAAAAGCCACATTCAGTAAATCAAGCTTGTCATTAACATGTACAAGCCTGTCCTGAATCAAAGAAAAAGCTTCCCCTTCAACTTCCTGTTTTTCTGATAATGGAGCAGTGAGTCTTGCATCTAAAAATTCAAATACAGACTTTCCCGAATAGGAAAGATCAAGAATTATTGTTTTATCATTTTGAGATAATGAAAGTCCCAGGCTGGAAGATAAAAAAGATTTGCCTGAACCAGACTCTTTACTAAATACAGCAACAACCTTCATTTTGGAATTAAAATACTGCTTACCGGCTTTTGAAACATCAAAACCTGTACGGTTCAGGATTTTAATGTAACCCCTTAAAGCCTTACTGTATTGAATAAAAAATTTAAAAACTTCCTCTTCAGTTATAATGAAAAGAGTAGAAGGAATAAGGGCTTTAATGTTTCCCTTGCGCTTTATTTCTGTAAAAGGCATGGACCCAAAAAAAGATCCCGGAGAAAGATAAACAACATCCCTGTTTCCTATAGATTCTATTTCAAAAATACCATTAAGAACAACATTCAATGAGCCGGTTTTTTTCACATCCACAAGCTGTCCTGAACGGATCGAAACAACCCGGCCTGAATAAAAAAAGCTATTCAACTCTTCCATACTGAAGTGTTTAAGAAATGGTACTGAGTGGAGTATTTTTTTTGTATGATTCATACAGGGTCTATATCTTTTTTAGTAATTCCACAAGCTCTGTTTTCCCTTTAATCTCAATGGGCCTGGTATTGGCAAATTCAATTGCCTTGGGAGAAATATCACCAGTTGTTATTATCAGAAGTCTGGTGGCATTTTTTGCTCTCATGGACTCATGAAGCCTTCTGAAATATCCCTCATCCAGAACTTCAGTTGTTCTTATTATACGTATAATCCTGTTGGATTGCCTGGTATTTCTCCATCTGCCTTCATTCTCAATTGCAATTACTTCAATTTCAGTATCACTTATAATTTCAATATCAGTAATATTATAATTCATTCCGCTAATAATTTTCCTGGTCACATGCTCAAACTGGGCAAGGCCGGCTATCATAAAATCCTTTATGCGATCATCCTGACGAAACTCGGCATAATTGCCAAGCTTCTGGTGAACATCTTTAAACTTCGGATTAACTCCCAGAATTTTTTCCCAGTTAGCAATAGCTGCGTGAATGTCCCGCATTTTCTCCTGACATTCGGCAAGAAAATACCTCATGTTAAGCTCAATATCGCTTCCTTTTTTTGCAAATTTAAGTCCCCGCTCAAACTCCATAACTGCCTTTGGCAACTGCCCCTGTTCCATAAAGCAGTTACCCCTGGCAAGAAGACTCCTCACTTTTAAATCATCACTTTTCATTGAAACTTCAAATTCCTTTAAAGCCCATTCAAAGTCACCCTGCTGTCTTAAAACCAGCCCCAGAAAATAGTGAGCCTGATAATTTGTAGGATCAAGTTTAATGGTATTTAAAAAATTCTGCTTTGCATCAGGATATGAACCGTTTCGGAAAAAAATCTGACCAAGATAATAAAAGGACTGATCGTGTTTGCTGTTAAGGGAGGTGCTTTTCTTAAAAAAAGCAGCGGCCTTTTCCATCTGTCCCATATTAAAAGAAAGAATTCCGAGTTCAAAAAAATTTTCAAAATTAGCAGGGTCTATTTTAGTAAGAAAAAGATATTCGTTTCTTGCCTCTTCCAGGGCCTTTTTCTCTTTATAGAGCTTTGCAAGCATTGACCTGACATATTTCTCTTTTATCTTTTCATCAAATCTTCCAAACTTCAACACCTGCCTGTATTCCAGAATAGCATACTGGGCATTCCCTTCAGCTAAATAGGCCTCAGCAAGAAGAAAATGCGCATAGGGATTTCTTTCATCTTTTTCAAGAAGCTCTGAAAGCTTCCGTATTGCAAGTTTGGTCTGACCAGCATCAATCATTGCCCTGATCTCTTCTATCTTTTTAGGAAGAACATAAACACTTAAAAGATACAGAATTATAATAGTAAAAATTATAAAGAATAAAAAAACTAAAACATAAGTAAAAAGCATATGGCAACCTTATGGAATATTAATTGAATCTTAAATAACAGCCCAAAAATAAAACTAAAAAATATTGAAGATAATATATTTCAATAAACAATCTTGTCAAGACTGTTACAAACTAAATATAAACTTACAGTGTAATAAAAAAACAAGGCAAATTTTACAAACCTGTACAAAACTTCTTGACAAAACAGGTTGGAATCAACTTATTAAGTCATCTTTCAAAGATGGGGGCGTAGCTCAGCTGGGAGAGCGCTTGAATGGCATTCAAGAGGCCAGGGGTTCGATCCCCCTCGTCTCCACATCTAAATCCTCTGATTCATCAAGGGATTTTTTATTCCCCTTAAAAGGACCTAAAAGCAAAACATTGATCAAAGTTTGCACATTAAAAAAAATTTACAAGACTTTTTTATATTAGGATTGATTATTTGCTTCCCTGGGTAATGCTAAAAAAAATAAAATATTAAAATCAGGCAGTGAAATAAAAAATGTTAAAATCTATATTGCCACATCTTTTTGGAGCAGCAACACAGCTTTTCATTGTAATAAACACCCTTTTTACAGCTACCATTCTTTTCCCTCTTGCACTTATTAAATTTATTATTCCTTTAAAATGGTGGCGTCTTTATACCGGGAAATTACTTATCAAGGTTGCGAATAACTGGGTTTTCAGAAACTCTTATTTTTTCGGCTTTTTCTATCCCATAGAATGGAATATTTCCGGCCTGGACAAGCTAAAACGAAAAGACTGGTATCTTATCATATCGAACCACCAATCCTGGGTGGATATACTTGTAATACAAAAAGTTCTTTACGGTAAAATTCCATACATAAAATTTTTTCTAAAACAGGAACTCATCTGGGTTCCTGTTCTTGGCTTGGCCTGGTGGGCCCTTGACTTTCCTTTTATGAAACGCTTTTCCAGGGCGCAGATTGAAAAAAATCCCTCCCTCAAAGGCAAGGATATTGAAATTACCCGAAAAGCCTGTGAAAAATTTAAAACTGACTATGTAGCTGTAATGACATTCCCTGAAGGAACGCGATTTACAAAAGAAAAGCATGATAGCCAAAATTCTCCATACACTCACCTGTTAAAACCAAAAGCAGGAGGTCTTTTTTTTACAATATCAGCCATGGGTGATAAATTTAACAGCATTCTTAATATCACAATTGTTTACCCTGAAGGTATAAAAAGCTTATGGGAATTCTTTTGTGGCAAAGTGAAAAAAATTGATGTAACAATAGAATCTATTCCTTTACCAGAAAAATTTTCCAATGCTGATATTGAAGATAAAGAACTTCAAACAGAATTCAACAACTGGCTCAATAATCTGTGGCAAAGGAAGGACTCGATTATAGGAGAAAAAATGCCTACACAGTAAGCTCTGTTCCATTTATAGTAACAATTTTTTTAATAAGATACTGCTTTTTCCCTGCTGGAATTACTATTTCAACAGATTCACCAGGAGTTTTATTCATCAATGCAG
>CAZYPA010000049.1:0-16596 GCA_964649175.1 uncultured Leptospirales bacterium
CTGCATCCTGTCCGTGAAAATTGGAAATATCAAAGCATTCAATGATGAGCGGTTCACTGTCAAGGTTAAGGGCTTTTTGCAATGCTGCTGTACCTGGATTTGCATCGTTCTCCTGTGAAAAACTCCTTTCAGATGCAAGCATGTCGATATTTTTTTTGATAAGCCTTATTATTGCTTTGTCAGACTGTGAAGATGCAGCAGTAATTGAAATTTTTTTAGAAGCTTTTGTAGAAAGGTGTGATGAAATTATATTTAAGTCACTAAGGCGGATTTCACTTACAATTCTTGAGGGGATTTCCCGATTATTATAATAGTCAACAATGAATGTCCGTATAATATCTTCCGGCTCACTGTATTTTGCATTGTCAAAAATATTTATTTTTCTCCCTGTAAGTATGCCATTTCTGAATTCAAATATTACAAGCAGAGCTTCATCCCCAAATATACCTGTTGCAATGTAGTCCTGGTTTATGCCTGAGGGTACTTCAACCTTTTGAGTTTCTGCGATCTTTTGAATATCAAATATTACATCTCTGAGGCGTGCTGCTTTTTCAAAATTCATTTCATCTGAAGCACTTTTCATTCTCCTGTTAAGGCTTTTTATAACAGGGTCAATATTTCCTTCCAGCAGATTAATGGCATCATCTATAAGGGCCCTGTATTCCTCTTTTGTAATATTCCCGGTGCATACTCCGGAGCAGCGATTTATCTGGAAGTTGAGACAGGGCCGTTCCCCCTTTTTTAATGGGAGTGCTCTTTTGCATGTTTTAAGTTTAAGTGTTTTGTTTATTAGCGCTGCTGTATTTTTAGCTGCTCTTGCATCAGTGTATGGTCCAAAGAAGCGATCTGTTTTTTTGTTTATGTTTCTGGTGTAAATTATTCTGGGATATTCTTCATGAAGCGTTACTGCTATATAGGGATAGCGTTTGTCATCCTTGAGGCGAATGTTGTACTTTGGTTTATGTTTTTTTATAAGATTATTTTCAAGAAGAAGAGCCTCAACCTCACTGTCTGTTGCAATGAATTCTATATTGCTGATGTTTTTGACAAGCACTTTGGTTTTTGCATCATGCGCTGTTTTGCGGAAGTAGGAGGAAACCCTTTTTTTAAGTGAATTGGCCTTGCCTATGTAAATTATCTCTTTCTTTAAATCCAGCATCATGTATATGCCTGGCGAGTCAGGCAGAGCAGATAAAATCTGTTCAATTTTTAAATCTTTATTCATTCAGCATTGTCTGTGTTTTTTGTAAGTATTGATTCTATTTTGTTTATATAGATTTTGCTCTGTTCATGGTCCGGCTTTATTTCAAGGGACATGGCAAACATATCTATTGCTTCCTGATATTTTTTAAGCTGTGCCAATGCTACACCCATATTGAAAAAGCTTGAATAGCTTTCCGGGCGCAAAAGGGTGACTGTTTTAAATGAAACAATAGCATCCTCCGGATTGTTGTTTTTTAATGATGCAACTCCCTGTTTAAAAAGTTTATCACATCCGGAGTTTATTTCCAGCATGGTTTCTTCAATATCATCTGCCCTGATTTTCCAGTCTTTTATATTCTCAACAAGTGCGTTGAATGAAGCTGCTATTTTGTTTAGCTCCTCATCGTCTGATAAGCCTATTCTTATGTTGTAATTCCCATCTGCTGCCTTATCAAGGTGAGATGCTATTCCTCTGAGGATATGTGAGTAGTTTTGGTAAAAAAGCCAGGTAATCCCAATTACTCCTGCTGAGATTATAAGAGATAAAATGAGGATTATTATTTTTTGGGCCTTATAATTTTTGGTAAGTGCAAAAATTTTCCCTTCTGTTTCTGCAACCGAAACAAGCCATTGGGACAGTACCAGTTTTTTATCTATATTTAAAGGTGCGTAAATATATTGCCATCTAAGTATGCCATCTGTGTATACTCTGGTGTCATAGGTGATTTTGGTGAGAGACTCCTTCATTATGTTAAGTCCCTGTTCAGGCTTTACTGTTTGTCCTGCTGATATTTCAGGGATATATGCCCTGTTGTTTATTATGATGTCTATTACGTGGAAAAAGCATTCATCATCTGTTCTGTGGTATAGATTTATTCCTGTAATCCCCTGTATTTTTGAACTCTTTTCATAGAGGAAATTTTTTAACAAAGCTGTATCATTGATGCTTTCTGTTTCATCTAGTATCATGGAAATAATCTGGCTGTAACTTTTAGAATTATCCTCTAATAATATTTCCGATGTTCCCTGAACTGTGCTTTTAAGTGCCCAGTTTAGTATAAGAGCAGTTACAATAATAAGCGATGCATATATTATTGACACTGTAAGGATGAAATTTTTTGAAAAACCGGTTTTACTGTATCTCATAAATGCTTCCTGGTTCAAAGTTTATTTTATAATCTCCGGATTATATGTAGTAAAGATAATAATGATACTATATATTTTTCTATTCAACTAAAAAATTATTTTATCTGCTTATGTTTTTTATTTCTAAAGTCATTGACAGTTTTTTTCATTTTCTATTCTTATTTCAAATAGTAAAAAAATTAGAGGCGTAACAATGAAATTTTCTATTTTTGGTGAAAAGGTAAATAAGGATTCAGGCATTAAAAGTCTTATGGATGATTTGGGCAATGCAATGGCTGTTAGAAAAGATATGCTAATGCTTGGAGGTGGAAACCCGGCCCATATTCCTGAGGTTCAGGCAATTTTCCGTAAAAGCATGGAAAATATTTTAAATGACGGAACCAGCTTTGAGGAGTGTATTGGTAATTATGATGCACCCCAGGGTAATGCCCGGTTTATTGATGATATGGCTGCTATGCTTAAAAGGGAATATGGCTGGAATGTAGGCCCGGAAAATATAATGCTTACAAACGGAAGCCAGTCCGCTTTTTTCCTGCTTTTTAATATTTTTTCAGGACCATTTTCAGATGGTTCATTTAAAAAAATACTTTTACCGCTTACACCGGAATATATAGGCTATAGTGATGCAGGTTATGGTACTGAGGAAGTTTTTACTTCCATAAGGCCTGAAATTCATTTTGAAGAAGATAATATTTTCAAGTATCATATTGATTTTGAGAATCTTGAAGTTGGAGATGATATAGGTGCAATATGCGTATCAAGGCCCACAAATCCTACAGGTAATCTCATTGCTGATGAGGAGGTTGAAAAACTTATAGGGTTTGCATCTGAAAAGGATATACCCCTTATTATTGACAATGCCTATGGGGCCCCATTTCCCGGCATTGTCTTTGATGAAGTTGTTCCTTTCTGGAATGAGAATGTTATTATGTGTTTCAGCCTTTCCAAGCTGGGGTTACCTGGAGTGCGTACAGGCATAGTTTTGGCATCAGCTAAAGTTATTGCAGCTTTGTCGCAGATTAATGCTGTTATGAATCTGGCTCCAGGAAGCGTTGGTGCTACACTTGCTGGTGAGCTTGTTCGTACAGGCGAAATTATTAAAGTGAGTAAAAACATTATACAGCCTTATTATAAAAACAAGGCGGATTTCGCTGTTAATCTTTTTCGGAAACACTTGCATGGAATAGATTTTTTTATTCATAAACCCGAAGGTGCAATATTTTTATGGATTTGGTTCAGGGGAATAAAAATAAGCAGCTACGAGCTTTATAAAAGGCTCAAGGAGAGGGGGGTGCTTGTTGTATCAGGCCATTATTTTTTTCCAGGACTTGAAGAGCCGTGGCAGCACAGGGATGAATGTATAAGGGTAACCTATTCCCAGAGTAATGAAGTTGTTGAGCAGGGTATAAAAATTATTGCAGATGAAGTCAGGAAATTTTATTGAAGCTTTAATTTAATTCGTTCCCGGGTTTTTTGCAGAGCCGTATTTTTGCGGAATAATAAATTATATCACAGCTAAAATTTTATATTTTCCATGATATTTTTTTTAATTACTTCAGGCACATCCTTTAAATAGCTGTCAACATCACTGATGTTTTTAAATGGACGCCTGATTATAATTTCCGAAGCCCTGTTCCTGTTTATTCCCGGAATAGCTTCCAGGACTTTGTGGTTTGCTGAATTTATATCAAAGGGCAGAGAAATTCCGGAGAGAGAACGCTCCCGATGTCCTGTTACCAGAATATCCTGAAAAGATTTAAGCTCCAGGTTGCCCGGGATTTTAACAGTAATGGAATAGCTTGCTATCTGTTTTGCAAAGGAGTAGTTGTCTCTTTTGTCCAATACCAGGTTGTTTTTTAAAACTGTCCCTGCAGGGTATATTTCTTTCAGCATAAATTTATCAATATCTTTGCGGATTTTTCCTCTAAAAAATTCAAATCTGTTAAGCAGGCCCCTGTTTGTTACAGGTTTTTCATTGTAAAGCCCTGTACCAGGATATGGCAAAAGCTTTCTTATATTTATCCTTTTTACAAGCAGTCCCATTTCAGCAATCTGCATCAGGTATTTGTAATTGGTTTTAAATGTTTCAGCAGTTTCCCCTTTAAGTCCCTGAATAAGGTTTATTCCTGGTAAAAGCAGGGGTATGCCATTAACCCTGTGGCCACATATTTCATTTATAAACTTAATGGCAAATATGGTTTCCTCTGGTGTTGTTTTAAGCCTGTTTTGTTGTATTACAGAAAGGTCAAAGGATTCAACGCCAAATGGGAGGGTGTCTCCAGGGGTTATTGCTTCAGCAATTGAGGATATAATAGAGGCAGATTCATCCGGCCAGTTTACAATTGTTCCGGGATTTCCATTGTCTATATTCAGCACTTCAACAAGTCCTTTGTCTCTTCTTTCTTTCAGGTGATGAAAAAGTTCTTTCACTGCCCCAGTGTTGGGTCTGGGAAAATCGCCACGAAAATCCTTCATTGGACTTTTATACTGGATAATGTCAGCCTGTCTTCCTATGCGAAAACGCTTCACACCGCATTCAATAAGAGCATCAACTTCGCTGATAATATCCTCAACCTCTCTGAATTCAACTGCGCCCATAAGCCCTTCAGAGCAGAAGGAGCAGTGTCTAAGCCTGGGACAGCCTCTGCCTGTTTCCATTTCGCAGATGATGTCAGGATACCAGGGGTGTTTTTTTACAACAGCAGTTCCCAGCAGGCTCCATTTGGCAATTTGTTCTGTGCTTCTTCTTTTGTCCTCTCCTTTGCCTTTAGCTTCAGTATATGCGAAATATTCTATATCATTATTTATTGCTGTAACATCAGGTCTATGAAGCTGTAACATGCTACTCACAAGTCCACCTGCTGCAATTTTAAAGTTCCGGTTAGTATTGAGTATTTTAATAATTTCAGGAACAGTGCCTATTCTTGCTCCCAGGTATTTTCCGGGCACAACAGCTCCACCTATAAGAAACACGCAGGTGTAATTACCCTCTATTTTAAAATCATTATCTCTAAGCAGATCTATTGTTATATAGCTTATCTGTTCTTCATCAATTCCGGCGTCAATAAGTGCGCCATAAATATATCTGGGATAGGGAGAAACAAATGGAGGGACACCCAGACATGCAGGCTCATCTACATAGCAGTCCAGGATAAGGTATTTTTTCATCTTTTCTCCAAAAGGATATCAAGGTCTTTACTCATGTGGCTTAGAATTTTGCTTTCAAGTGATTTGACAAATTTTTTATTATTGATGATCATCTTTTTTATTTCCTCGGTTTTTCCGTATCTATTTACCAGATCTTCAATCCTCGAGTCTATTGAAACGACCTGGTTGTGCATTACCCTTTTATCAGCATAGTAGATGATTTCTTTTTCTGTTACAGGACCTTCGGGATCAAAGCCGGAAAAAACAACATGGCTCTCAACAATTTCCGCAATTTCATCATATCCCAGGTTTCTTAATATTTCACCACCTTTGAGGTCATGCCTCAATTCCTTGTTTATTATGGAACTGGTTTTTGCAATATCGTGGAGCAGGGCAGATGCAATTATAAGATCCAGGTTCAATGAACTTTTTTCTTTCAGGTTTTTGTATATTAATACTGAAACTTCTTTTACCTGTATGGAGTGCTCTATTATATTTGGGAACATTTTGTAATCATGAATAATTGAAAAACATTCCTGCTCTGTGGGGATTTTTTTATTTCCTGTCATTATTACGCCTCTTTAAACAGACCATATATAGGTAATTATGTATAGTCATGTCTACTACATTTTGGGTATTTTTTAGATTAACCTATAATAGCTTTTTTGGTTGAAAAGATTTGTAGAAAAGTTTAAATGTTGGTATATTGTTCTTTATTTGTAGCAAGTCTGGTATTTTATTTAAAATATATTGACAATTAAAGGCTATAAAATAATTTATTCCTCTGTTGAATACATGTGACATAATTTACCCCTGCATATCTAAAAATTATATTAAAACTCCTGGAGAAGCAATTAAATGAAACTTGAAGACTGTAAAAGATGTAGAAATCATATGGAGCTTAGAAATTTTCAGGTTCTTTGTAATTATGGTGGAAACCTCTCTTCTATGGCTACTACAGAGGATGAAAGAAACGGTACATACCGGGTGCTTGCCTGTCCTATGAAGATGAAAAAGTGATTCTTCCGGGAAGGGGTCAGAGCCTGCAGACCCCATCTCCCTAACCCTCTTCAGCAAAGGGCTTATCAGGCCTTGTGCCTGCCCTTTGCACTATCTCATCCATGAGCCTCGCCCTCAATGGACTGCACACAGGATGTGTGTGTTTCGACGCGCGACACGACGTCGTAATATGCGTCGAATGAAGAGGGAATTATAGCATAAAATTCCATATTACACTTTGAACCTTCAGATTCATAAAACTAAAAATTCAATATCTATAAAAAATTTACTGATGCAAAGCCCTCGCTCGTAGTGGACTACACACAGGATGTGTGTGTTTCGACGTGCAACAGGTCGACTCTTTTCGGCACCTCCTGTGCCGTAGTCGACACGAACCTCATCCTGAGAACCGGATGTTGTAAAAAGCGTCGAATGAGGGCACGGCGGAGCCGGGGTGAGGTCTGGTTGGGAAATGGGGTCAGAGCATAAAGTTCAATGTGAACAGAAATTCAAAAACCCCCTTTCTTAAGGGGGTCGTATGCATAGCATATGGGGGATCCCTCCGGCTTTCAGCCACCTCTTAACAAGGGAGGCATATTTACAGAAAAATAAAAATTTTTAGTGATTTAACTTGACTTTTAGTACTTTTTTTTTATTATTTACGTTTCATATATATAAAATAACGTCATGATGCAGCCTATCTGGTAAAAATTAAAATTTGAAAAATTTATAAACAAAAGGTAAATCCTCTGATAAATTTCAGGGGATTTTATTCGTGTCAGGAGTTAAAAATGTTCAAAAAATTCAAAAAATTTAAAGATTTAAAAAATTCTCTCTCTCTCTCTCTCTCTCTCTCTCTCTCTCTCTCTCTCTCTTACTAATATTTTTTATTTTTAGCATAATTTTTATAGCCTGCGATGGTGGCGGTGGCGATGGTGGCGGTGGCACAACACACCTGACAGACACAGAAGCTGTTACTCAAGATGCGGCTTCGTTAACTGCTGATGACATCACTTTCACTGGAGATGACTCGCCTTCTAGTGTAACAGGGGATTTTACATTGCCCACCAGCGGATTAAACGGAACAACAATAACCTGGGAAGAAAAGATAGATGAGGGTAATAATATTATCCTTTCAGGAGAAGGTAATTCAAAGGCAGCAGTGACAAACAGCCCATGGCCAGAAACTAATGGCTTTTCGCAAACAGTTGTTTTGACTGTAATAGTAAGCAAAGGCACAGAAACAGTGACAAAGGATATTTCAATTATTATAGTGCCTCCAGTAAAAACAAAGGTTGCAACAACTGTAGACAGCATGACCTTTAAAATGGCATATGTTCCGGGCGGTTTTACCTTTCCTGTTGGAAAAAGTGATAATGATATAGCAACAGTGGATAATGCCTACTGGATAGGTGAAACAGAGGTAACATATGAGCTTTGGGAAAAGGTGTATGCTTGGGCAACTGATGAAGCTCGTGGAGCAAATAAGTATGTGTTTGGACATGTTGGTCAAATAGGAGGTGGTCCTTCGGCTATAACAAATAAGCAGCATCCTGTAACTATGGTAAGCTGGCGTGACAGCATAGTGTGGTGCAATGCCCTGACTGAATGGTATAATGAGCACAAGGAAGCAGGTTATGACTGTGTTTACACATATTCAGGTACTGTAATCAGGGATTCCAGTGATAGTAATGCAACAGCCTGTGATGGAGCAGTTTCAGGCATAACTGCCAAAGGATTTCGTTTGCTCACCGCTAATGAGTGGCTGCTTGCTGCCCGTTATAGGGGGAGTGACACAACCAATGTGGTAACTGGAGTAGTAAAAGGTGTTAATTTCGATGAAATGGAAACAAAATGGACCAAAGGGAATTCAGCCAGTGGTGATATAGAGAAAGCTAGCGTTTCTTCAACACTTGGAGATTATGCAGTATATTACTCAAATTCAGGTGGCACAAGTAGGGTGAGTCAAAAAGCCCCTAATGCTCTTGGTCTTTATGACATGAGTGGTAATGTGTCGGAGATTTGTTTTGAGATTCTTCCTACTACGGATCCTGCAATTTCCTGGTTCCACTTCTGGGGCGGCGACTTTAGAACGCAAGCTCTTTATATGGAGCTTGATTCGAAGGGTTCTGCTAACCCTTTGAATTTCGGTCAAGATAATGTAGGCTTTCGCTTTGCGAAGAATCAGTAAAAGATAATTAATAGTGAACAATTCTTTTTGGCGGTCACCTTAATACGCTGCAGACCCCATCTCCCTAACCCTCTTCATTCGACGCTTATTGCGACGTCGTGTCGCGCGTCGAAACGCACACATCCTGTGTGCAGCCCCAATGAGGAAGGGGAATGAGAGCATGAATTTTTTGTAAGTATTGGATTTTTTAGTTTCATGAATCGAAAGGTTTAAAGTGTAATCTGAAATTTTATGATACAAAGCCCTCTCCATGTGGAGAGGGCACGGCGGAGCCGGGGTGAGGTCTGGTTGGGAAATGGGGTCAGAACATAAAGTTCAAATTTAACAGTTGAAATTCTAATATCCCCTTTATTAAGGGGGTCGTATGCATAGCATACGGGGGGGTTCCTCCGGCTTTTAGCCACCTCCCTTAACAAGGGATTCCTGCATTCGCAGGAATAACAGGGAGGAGTTTAAAAGCATCTCCTTTGATTTTATTACTACTGAATAATACTGCTCAATAAAATCTGTAACTACTCTGCATAGTTGAAGCAGCTCCTGTTCTTTATAAACAGAGTGGTTAATGCAGGAGTACTTTTCTCTAAGGGATAATGATATAAATTCCAGACTTTTTTTGCTGATAAGCAGATCTTCTCTGCTGCAGCATTCAGAGCATAGTATTTTGAGATTCCTGCTATTTATTGAACAGGTTGCAAAAGCGGATTCGCCGCATGAGGAGCACTCCTGCATTTGAGGAAGTATGCCCTGCTTTCGTAAATACTGTATAGTGTAAAAAAGGGCAAAGTTTATTTCATGATCTGCCCTGCCAAGGCTGTAAACTGCAGAGCAAAGGAGATTATAAAGGGATTCATCTGCATCACTGCACCCTGTTGTTTTATCCACTATTTCCATTATGTAATAGAGAGTGAAAATCTTTAAAGCTTTTTTTTTAACTTCTTCCGGGGTTGAAATTAAATCAAATTGTGAAACAGTTTTTAACCCGGTGCCCTGTTTTGAGTAGCAGGTAAAGTCAATCACTGTACCAGTTTCAGATGCTGAGGGTGATCGTTTTTTTGATTTTTTAAGACCTTTAAATATAATCATTTCACGGCCCCATTCTTTGGTAAAAACAGAGCATAGATAATCAGCCTCGCCGAAAAGTTTTCTTGATAAAATAATCCCTCTGGCTTTGGAAAGGGACATTTTTATTTTTGTCCTGTTACTGTTAATGTAATTCGTATTATCTTTGGTCCTGAAATGTCTTTTATTTTAAAGGTGAGGTTATCATGTTTAACAGTTTCATCTTTTTCAGGAACTCTTCCAAAAAGATCAAAAACAAAGCCGCCTATTGTGTCAAAATCTTCTGAAGGGATATCAAGGCCAAGCTCTTCATTAAAATCTGAAATAAGCATTCGCGGATCAAACTCCCATGTGTTTGGCTTTATTTTTTCCAGCTCAGGGAGTTCATCCGGATCAAATTCATCATTGATGTCTCCAACAATTTCTTCAAGTATGTCTTCTAGTGTTACAATCCCTCCAACACCGCCGTATTCATCAACAACAATGGCAAGATGAAGTTTTTTTACCTGAAATTCAAGGAGAAGGTCATCTAGAGGCATTGTTTCAGGGACAAAAAAAGGATCATTTAAAAGTTTTTTCAAGTTGAATTTTTTATTTTTATCCAGAAGCAGCTTAATAAGATCTTTTACATAGAGTATGCCAATGATGTGATCAATAGTTTCATCATATACTGGAACGCGTGAGTGCCCGGCATGGATAATTACTTTAACAAGGGATTTAAGATCTACATTTGAATCAATTGCCACAACATCTACCCTGGGGATCATAATGTCCTTGGCATTCTGGTCTGAAAGACCCATTATCCCGCGGATCATATCTTTGCGAGGAAGATCTAATTGTTCATAAGCATCATTATCAAAAGGAATTTCCTCTTTGGGTTTAAATAGCTTTTTAACGTTTTGTAAGAAATTTTTTAATCGGGAGTTATCTAAAGGGTCAGGGTTGTCTGAAGTCATGCTAATTTAAATCACCTCTAATAGTTTTTTGTACTCCTTTATATTTTAGAAGGAGTATTTTGTGAAAATAATATTTCTTGAAGACATTATTTTTTGTCAACATTGAAAATTTCTCCGGTTTTAAATTTATCCTGAGAAAATTGAGAATTTTTTAATTGTTTCAAGAAGCCTTGCCCCTATTTCCTTTGCATTTCTGGAAGGGACATTGCAATCATTGTAAAGGCTGTCAGCTATAAATTTCCTCATTGCAACATAAACATCACTTGTAGGATGAAAAACATATGAGAAATAATCTCCCTCTTTTTCAAGAATTGTAAATGTAGAATAAAGCATTATTGGTTCTAGCGGGATCATTATTTTCATATTATTCTCAGGCTCAAGTATATCCATGTCCGCAAATCTGTAGGGGATGCTTTTCCCCTCTTCTCTGTTAACCGGTTCAATATATTTTTTTATGTATGAAGCAGGTTCAACCAGCATATGGGTTCTGTTCCCATCGGTTTTAAATGTAATGCCGTCATTTGTTCTGAAAATATCTTTTACATTTCTATACGCTGTTATTTCATAAATAGAGTAGTTAGTCCCAGGAGAAAAAAAAGCAGTAACAATAAAGCCCCCATCAGGTGGAATTGTCTCAGTCATATATGCTTTTATAAGAGTTGTTGCTTTTGCCATATCCAATTCTCCAGTTTAAAAATTGTCTTGATTTATAAGGTAATAATATAAAAGTTCATATTTAAATCAATTAAAATTTTTTTATAATAATATTATGTATTTAGAAGCATCCTTTAATAAAGAATCTATCGCAAACAGACAGAATAGGCACCAGGTATAGAGTTATGAAGAGTTTTTTTTCACCGGAACCGGTAATCTTTGCTAATCAGGGAGGAAATAACAGCTTCCCCAAAAATACAATTCCCTGCTTTGAAAAGTCTTTTGAAATTGGGGCTCATGCTATATGCGTTCATGTCCAGCTTTCAAAGGATGGTGTGCTAATGGTTATTCCTGATAACAGGTCTGAAAATCCCAATTTCACTGGTAAAGTGAATGATTATACTGCATTAGAATTAAGAGAACTGGACCCTGGACTGGAGTATTCTGATGAGAATGGTGATTTCCCATTTAAAGGGAAAGGTTTGTATTATCTCACACTTGAGGAACTTTTGCTTTATTTCCCGGATAAGAGATTTAATATAACACTTATTCATAAAGATAATAATATAGCTCGTATATATTCAGAAGTAATAAAAAAATGCAATGCTGAATCAAGAATTTTTACTATTGCTGTGTATGGCGCAGTCATTAAGGAGGTGCGTAAAAAATTGCCTGATAGCCCTACAGCATTCACGCTTCCAGGTCTTTTGGGGATTTATGCTCTTTTTCGTTCAGGTTTTCTTTTTGCTTTTTCTTCATTTGAGGCAGATGTGCTTCAAACTTCAGAAAAGATAGGCGGCTCCTATATTGCAAATAGGGGGCTTGTGCGGCAGCTTCAGGAAAAAGGAATAAGGGTATATGCCTGGGATGTAAAAACCAAAATTGATCTTCAAAGACTTTATGATGCAGGTGTTAATGGCTATGTTACAGATAATGTGGAGATGGTGAAAAACTTCCTGGATAGCAAATAACTAATCCAGCTTGTCATATATTTTGTTTTCGTAGGCAGGGTCGATTGGGCGAAGTCCCCTTGATTCCATTATAATATTGTAACGGAGCTGTTTTTCATTGAGTTTCATTCTCAGCTCCTTTCTTTCTTTTTCATCTGTGCAGCTATTAAGAAGGGTTGAAATTTGTACAATGCCTTTTTTCAGTTCTATTTCTTCAGGAATCATCCCTGCGTTTTTCAGGATTTTATATGCCATGCGCAGATCTTCAGGCACATGCTCCATATCATCTTTGGGAAGGGGCTTTCCTTTGTTTTTCAGATTATCAAAGGCACCTTCTGCCATAGCCTGTTCTATTCTTTTTTCAGCAATTTTTTCATATATTGACATATTGATTGACCATAAATATTATAGTATGAATATTATTATTAAAAGACTTTTGCTGTCAATTTTTTTTTGAGTAAAAATGGTTCTGCGGCAGCAGTTTAAATCCGCAGATCATGTCATTTTCGCGCAGGCAGGAATCTCAGGACTTTTTGATTTTTATGAAGATTCCGGCACTTTGGCCGGAATGACAGTTTTTGAATAACTACAGTGGAGCTGAATTATGAAAGAGGTTTATCCCGGAATATTTTCAATAGAACAAAGAGGAATTTTGCAATCGTTAAAACCCCCGGTGAATATATATGTAATAACAGGTCCTGATGGTCTTGTTTTTGATGCAGGTTATGGAAGCAGAAGCAGTATAAATCAATTTAGCAGAGAGTTGCGGGAAATCAACAGGCTTTGTCAGGAAAGGGGCGTTGAAAATAATATAACAAAAATTCTTTTAAGTCATGCCCATGCAGATCATTTTTCAGGACTTAAACCTTTAAGAAAAAAATATGGTTTTAAAATAATTTTAACTGAACAAATGGCATCAATCATAAAGTCCCGCTCTGCATATGCTAAATCTTTTAGTATGGAAAAACCTGAGTCTTCGGGTATTTTTTCAGCCATAAAAAAGTTTTTTCTGGGAATAAAAAAGTTCATTGAAATTGCAGTTTATGTCCGTTATTGGGGTGTAGCTTTTGTAAATGATCCGGATATTGTTATAAATAAAAATGCAAATATAAGCATCAATAATGAGGATTGGGAAATATTCCCCTCACCAGGACATGCTGATGATCATATAACACTCTACAATAAAGAAAAGGGAATTTTCTTTTCCGGGGATAATGTGCTTAGAAGTGTTAATGTATGGCTTGGTCCGCCCAGGTCAAGTATTGGTGATTATGAAAAAACTATAAGTGAATTTATGGTACTGGAAAATCTTCATCTCATACTTCCTGGTCATGGAGCTCCTGTAACAGAACCTTATATCAGGCTTGATGAAGTTTTAAGATGGCGTAAAAAACGTACATCCGATGTAAAGGAATTTGTTGAGGTTAATGGAGGAACTTCATTTTCTATTGATAAAATACTCAGGGCACTCTATCCTGCACAGGGAAAAATGAAGAGAGAATTTGCTCGTGGATGGGTTGAGCTTACAATTAAAGATTTTATAAATGAGGGTGTGATAAAAAAAGGGGAGAGGGGTGAATTTTTTTATATCAGCAGGGAGTAGGTGGTGTTTTACCATATTTCTGTTTTATAGTTTGTCAAACTAAAATTACTCTTTAGCAGCCTTTATAAATTCTGGAATAAAATCTTCAACCCGTTCCACAATACTTATATCTGCCATTTTATGTATGGGCGCTTCAGGGTCCCTGTTTATGGCTACTATTGTACCTGCTCCCTGCAGGCCTGACATGTGCTGGGGTGATCCTGAAATCCCGCATGCAAAATAAATTTTTGGTGAAATACTTTTCCCTGTCATTCCCACCTGTTGCGCATAGTCTGTAAGCCCCATGTCACAGGCACCTCTTGAGCCCGCAATAGATGAGCCTGGGAAGAGGCGGGCCATATCTCTTAGTAGAGACATGTTTTCCTCTGTTGCAACTCCTTTACCTGCTGCAATAACAACAGGTGCTCGAAGCAGATCTCCTGCTCTTGGTTTTGATTCTTTTATTAACACTTCAACAGTTTTATCCAGAGAGAGATTAATTTTATCTGCACAAACAGCAGGAGCTGATTCGCCTGTATTCAGAAAAGCTTTATCCGGAATGGGATTTACAGTTACAACTGCTTTGTCGCATTTTGAAATAACTGTTGATTCTACGCGCCCTCCTGCACATAATCTTTGAAATGATGCAGTACCATTATAGCCTTTTATGTCTTTAACTGCAGTTATACAGGGAATTTTTAAATGCAAAGCAAGTCCAGGGGCAAAGTCATATCCTTGCGGAGAGTGGGGGACAATAATGAAGTTTGAAGGTGAGTTTTTAAAAAAATCTGTTAAGGCCTGGATGTACCCTTCAGCACTGTAATTTGCCAGCTTGCTGTTTAGCAGTATTTCCATGTTAATACCGAATTCTTTGATGAATTTTTCTTCATCAATTAAATGCTCATCTGAAAGCATCAGCGCTCTAAGGCTGCTTTTATTTATTGTGGCCAGATTAAGCGCTGAGCTTATAGCATCAAGACTCTGCTGGGTAATAGTACTGTTTCTATGTTCAATAATTACTGTTATCATATATCTTCTCATAGCCTATATCTCTCCTCTGCTTCTAAGAATTTCAAGGAGGGCTTTTGATTTGTCGCTGTTGCTCCCTTTAAGTTCCATTGCACCTTTTTTTGATTCAGGAAACTGAAGTGATATTATCTCTATAGGGCATGTTGCAGCAGATAGAGGTTCAACCTGAATTTGCGGGATCTCAGCGTTTTTAGCTTTAAGCTTGTTGCTGAGAGAGGGATACCTGGGTCTGTTTACTCCTGATTGCACTGTAATGAGCGCAGGTAGTTTTAATGTAACAATCTCAAGCCTGGTTGAGTCGATCTCCCTCTCTGTTTTAACAGTATGGTTGTGAAGATCTATTGTAATTGAGATTGCAGATGTGGCCCAGGGGTAGTTGAGCAGAGCAGCAATTGACGGGCCTGTGACAAATTCCATATTGTCATCTGACATGACGCCTGTGAGGATTAAATCATAACCATGATCTTTTGCAAAAGCTGCAATTAATGCAGAAGCAGGGGGATTGCTGTCCGGTTTTTTCTCTAATATAAATCCCCTGTCTGCGCCCATTTCCAGTGCACGGCGGATTAATGGAATCTGATCCCGGGTGCCTGCAGTAATCACATCTACTTTTGTATCCGGGATTTCATCTTTAAGTTTTAATCCCTCTTCAAGGGCGTATTCATCAGAGCTGTTAATTACAAAGCTGTTTTTATCCCTGGGGTAGATGAGAGAATTTATATCAAAATCTATTTCAGGCTTTGATTCAATATGAGGTACTTCTTTTATGCATATGAGAATTTTCATTATTAATCTGCCCCTTTTAAATATAAATATAAGGAGCTATATATAAATGTCAAATAAAAAACGAGCGTTCGCTATATTTTTCTTGACATTTTTTTATTCTATGCTTATTGTGATCAATAAGGGGTTTTGAAACGAGGAAAAGAGATGCTATTATACAGGTAAAAGCATTTTTAATATAAAAATTCAACATAAAGGGGTGTTATATGAACTTTGAAATATCTGACAAAATGAAAACCATAATTGAGATGATTGATGAGTTTGTTGATAATGAACTTATCCCAATGGAGGGGGAGTTTCTCTTTAAGGATTTTCGTGAGCTTTTGCCGCTTCTTAATGAAAAAAGAAACATGGTAAAAAAGATGGAACTATGGGCTCCCAATCATCCTGTTGAACTTGGAGGTATGGGCCTTAATCTGGTTGAGCATGGCCTTGTTTCTGAAGCTTTGGGCAGATCTCCGCTTGGTCATTATGTTTTTGGATGTCAGGCGCCTGATGCAGGGAATGTGGAGATTCTGCATAAATATGGAACAGAGGAGCAGAACAGGGAATATCTTGAACCCCTTGTTAGGGGAGATATCAGGAGCTGCTTTGCAATGACAGAGGTTGATATGCCTGGATCAAATCCGGTAATGCTTGAATCAACAGCTGTGAAGGATGGTGATGATTATATTATAAACGGTCATAAATGGTATACCAGCTCTGCGGATGGTTCAAAGTTTGCCATTACCATGGCTGTTACCAATCCTGAAGCGCCGATATATTTGCGGGCAAGTATGATTATAGTGCCTACTGATACTCCTGGTTTTAATCTTGTGAGAAATATTCCTGTTATGGGCCACTCAGGGAGTGATTACTTTAGTCATGGGGAGATTTTATTTCAAAACTGCAGGGTGC
>CAZYPA010000050.1:0-3671 GCA_964649175.1 uncultured Leptospirales bacterium
TGAACTGGATTCTGATGAAATAAAATCTGTAGCGGAAATGCTTTTACAGCCTGTAACTCAAGCCTATAAAATCAATGAGCCTTATATTCCGGAGAGTTTTGATTACTGCATAGAAATAGGCTTTCTTCCTGGAGTTACTGATAACATTGCAACTACAGTAAGGGAATCAATAGACGATCTTTTGAAGAAAAATCTGGATCATGAAAAATCTGTTTTTTACACAACTACATATTTTTTTAAAAGCACTGCAAAGAGCAATGAGCAAAAACAGATTGCAGATGAGCTTTACAACCCTCTTATACAAAGAATTAAAATTTTCACAAAAGATCAATACCTTAAAAATAAAGGCATGGGCCATGAAATTCCTCTTGTTACAATAACAGAAAAACCCTATGCTGATTCAGTTAACCTTGATCTTCCTGATGATGAGCTGATGCTCATTGCAAAAGATGGTATAAAAAACAGCGATGGTTCCAGAAGGGGGCCCCTTGCACTTGATATGGCATCAATGCATGTAATTAAGGATTATTTCAGCAGAGAAGAAAAAAGACCCCCAAGGGATATTGAGCTTGAATCAATAGCACAAACCTGGAGTGAGCATTGCAAGCATACAATATTCGCTTCTGCTCTTGATGAAGACGTACCTGAAGGGATTTACAAAAGATATATCAAGCAGGCTACAATTAAAATAAGAAAAGATAAAGGTGAAAAAGATTTTTGCCTTTCTGTATTTACTGATAATTCAGGCGGAATAGAATTCGATGAAAACTTTATAGTATCTGACAAGGTTGAAACCCATAACAGCCCCAGTGCCCTTGATCCCTTTGGAGGTGCAATCACCGGCATAGTGGGTGTTAACCGTGATTCCATAGGATTCGGCATGGGTGCAAAGCCAATAGCAAACAGGTACGGTTTTTGTTTTGCTGATCCTAAAGATGATGCGCCTCTTTATAGAAGCAAGGACCGCGATTCTGCAATGCTCTCTCCAAGAAGAATTATGGAGGGTGTAATACAGGGAGTTAATGCAGGGGGGAATACATCGGGGATTCCTACTCCACAGGGATTTTTATTTTTTGATAAAAGATATAAAGGAAAACCCCTGGTATTCGTGGGAACAATAGGGCTTTTGCCTAAGACAGTAATGGGCAAACCATCTGTGTATAAAAAAGCAATGCCAGGTGATTTTATTGTTATGGCAGGAGGCAGAGTGGGACGGGATGGCATACATGGTGCTACTTTTTCTTCTGAGGCACTTTCTTCCGGAAGTCCGGCTACAGCAGTTCAGATTGGAGATCCTATTACACAAAAAAAGATGTCAGATGCAATTGTTAAAGAAGCCCGGGACATGGGGCTTTACAACTCAATAACAGATAATGGCGCAGGCGGCCTGTCATGCTCTGTTGCTGAAATGGCAACAGAATGCGGAGGCTTTGTAGTTAACCTGGAAAAAATACCTTTAAAATATCCGGGGTTATCTCCATGGCAGATCTGGATAAGTGAATCCCAGGAAAGAATGACGCTCTCTGTTCCTGCTGATAAAATAGAAGAATTTAAAGCTTTGATGAAAAAAAGAGGCGTTGAAGCATCTGTTATTGGACAGTTCAACTCTTCAGAAAGAGGGATTGTGCTTCATAATGGAGAGGAAATATTTAACCTTAACATGAATTTTTTACATGATGGCCTTCCAAAAAAACAGCTGGAAACCACACCTTTTTCTAAAAAACATAAAGATGTCGAGTTTAATGAGCCTGCAGATTATACAGCAATTCTAAAACAAATGCTCGCAAGGCTAAATATATGCAGCTATGAATTTATTTCATCACAGTATGACTACGAAGTACAGGCTAATTCAGCAATTAAGCCGCTTCAGGGAAAGGGCAGGGTAAACTCCAATGTATCAGTAATAAAGCCTCTTTTTGATTCATGGAAAGGGGTTGTGCTTTCACAGGGATTTTATCCCTCATACAGTGAGATTGACCCATACTTAATGGCAGCCTCTTCTATTGATACTGCTGTAAGAAATGCTGTATCAGCAGGATGTCCCATTGATCACCTTGCAATACTGGACAACTTCTGCTGGTGTGATTCAAACAACTCTGAAAGACTATGGCAGCTTAAACAGGCTGCACAGGCATGCTATGATTTTGCTGTTGCCTATGGAACGCCTTTTATTTCAGGCAAAGACAGCATGTTTAACGATTTCAGCGGATATAACGAGGATTTTGAAAAGGTGCAAATATCCATTCCACCAACGCTTCTCATATCATCAATAGGTGTAATGCAGGATATAAGAAAGGCACAAACAATAGACTTCAAGTTTAGCAATGATTTAATATATATTATTGGTTTTACAGAAGATGAATCAGGTGGCAGCGAATACGCTTCTCTTTTGATGGAAATGAACAATGCATCAAATGTTGTAACAGGAAAAGTGCCTGGAGTAGATACAGATCTGTTTAAAAAAATATACTATGCAATGGAAAAGGCAATTAATTCTGAACTTGTGACTTCATGTATAAGCATTGAAAGAGGTGGACTTGGTATTGCTTTTGCAAAGTCCGCTATTGCTGGGATGCTGGGTGCAGAGATTGATATTTCTCTAATTCCCGGAAATGAAAATATAAGAAATGATTACAGGCTTTATTCTGAATCTCAGGGAAGATTTCTTGTTTCTGTAAATCCGGAATTTAAAAACGACTTTGAATCATTATTCAACGATCTTCCCTTAATGCCAATAGGCCTGGTTAGAAATGATAACAGATTTATAATAAAGAACAATCATAACACCCTTGTAGAAACAACCATTGAAGAACTCAGCAAGAGCTACAGGGACACATTTAAAGATTTTTAAGGAATAATAAAATGGCAAAGATTAAAACCCTTGTACTTACAGGTTATGGAATAAACTGCGAAGAAGAAACAGCATTCGCCTTTAATCTGGCTGGTGCAGATGCTGAAATTATCCACATCAATGATCTTATTGAAAACAGGAGTATTTTAAAATCCTGCCACATACTGGTTTTCCCTGGCGGCTTTTCATACGGCGATGATACAGGAAGTGGAAGGGCTCTGGCGAACAGAATAAAGAACAACCTTCTGGATGAAATGAAAAACTTTATAGAAAGAGATACCCTTGTTCTTGGAATATGCAATGGTTTCCAGGTTATGGTTAAGCTGGGGATACTCCCTTATCTGGAAGAAGAAACAGGAAAGGTCGAGGTTGCTCTTGAGCATAACAGCAACAACAGATTTCAATGCAGATGGGTTAATCTGAATGTAGGAAAGAATAATCCCTCAGTTTTTACAAGAAATATAAAAAATTTGTATATTCCTGTTGCTCATGGAGAAGGAAGTTTTTTTGCTACTCCTGAAACTCTTGAAAAAATAGAAAGTTTGAACCTTGTAACAATGAAATACTCCACACCTGAAGGTAAGCCTGCATCAGGCGAGTTTCCATATAACCCCAATGGGTCCATGAATGACATTGCTTCAATATGCAGTAAAAATGGCAGAATCATGGGGATGATGCCTCATCCGGAAAGAGGAATGTTTTTCACTCAAAGATATGACTGGACCTTTTTAAAGGAAAAGTTTAAACGTGAGGGAAAGGATTTACCTGTGGAAAGTGATGGCATGAAAATTTTCACAAATGCAGTTGATTATTTTAAATA
>CAZYPA010000050.1:3771-16027 GCA_964649175.1 uncultured Leptospirales bacterium
CTGTGGAAAGTGATGGCATGAAAATTTTCACAAATGCAGTTGATTATTTTAAATAAAAAACTATTAAATGTAATCATCTGAAAAAACTTTATTTTAAAAAATATACTGGTGTATTATGAAACTGAAATTAATTATTCCCATAATATCGTTCCTGTTTTTTTCCTCCTGTGCATACTGGAATGTAAATTCTCTTAATTCAAAGCTTATAGCTGAAATTACCAATGGGGAGGAAGCCGGGCAAATCCAGATAGTAAAAGATGAGTATGCCCTTAATGAGCTTTCATTCCGTATTGAGGTATTCAGAAAAAATTTAATTATAGCGGATAATTCACTCAAGCGCATGCAGGTAATGGATTTAAACGGCAAACCTGAGCTTATTGTTGGCTCAGTAACAAATATAGACAGAAACAATTTTAAAACAGTGCCATTTAATTTTGGAGTAATAGGTTCTTTTACGCAGGATTATAACAATAATATTTATATCCAAAACAGGCTCCAGTCCAGAGGACATGGCTCAGACAGTGCCGGATTTTCTCCCTCATATATTCTTGTGTTTAACAATAAAGGGGAGCTTCAATACACCATGGGCAAAACAGGCACTCCGGATCTTCCATTTTTTTATATAGAAAAGCTTTTTGTTGATTCAAACAACAGACTTCTTGTAATATCACGATCTTTCAACACCTGGGAACTTTATAGATTCAGCAACAAAAAAAGGGATAAGTACATAGATTTTTCCAAGCTGGAATTTAAAGAAAAGGATAACAAAAACACATATGAGGGGCGAATTGAAAATATGGAAATTCTGAGGAACGGAGAAAAACTTCTTCTCTCAGTAGCCTATTATCATGACATAAGATTCAAATATAGAAAAATTTATGAATACTCCATGGCCAATGATAAAATTATCAGAGAGGTCTCCACTATTCAGGATCCCAAAAATGTACTATTTAAGGTTGTTGATGATAAAATTCTTTATTTTTGGAATATAGAAGGAAAAGATGTCAAATTTATGCTCCAGAATACAGAGGGGAGTATTATTAACAATATAAAACTGGACTTTGATAATAAAAACTATTTTTCAAAAATAATATCTGATGACAATGGCAGGTTCTACTCTTACCATGTTTCAAATGATTCAATTTTAATTTATGAATGGGAATAATTAGTGAAAGTTGTAACTGCTGAACAGATGAATTTGATAGATAAAACTGCAATAGAGAATTATTCTGTTCCAGCCACTATTCTTATGAACAATGCAGGGAAAAGCATTGCAGATTTTATTGAAATGAAATTCCCTGAAACAGCTGTATATATATTCTGTGGCAGGGGAAACAATGGAGGAGACGGCTTTGCTGCTGCCTATTACCTCAAAAACAGGGGCATAGATACAGGCATTTTTCTTTCTGGGAATAGAAATGATGTGTCACCAACATCCAGGTTTTTTCTTGAAATGTGTGAAAAATCCAGGCTTCAGATTATTGAAGTAAGAGATGAAAATATCCCTGTTCTGCCATCTGATAAAAACTTTATAATACTGGATGCTTTAACTGGTACAGGTTTTAAAGGTTCTCCAACAGGAACTCTTTTAAATTTAATCAAATTAATAAACAACAGCAAAAGTAAAGTTGTTGCAGCTGACATCCCATCAGGTCTTTCAGCAGATGGAGAAAAACCCTTAGGCCCTGCTGTACGTGCTAATTATACAATCACAATGGGCCTTCCTAAAATTTCTTTAAAGACCTATCCATGTGCTGATTTTTGCGGGAATGTAATTGTAGCGGATATTGGCTTTCCAGAGGAATTAACACAATCTGAAAAAATTAAAGTATCTCTTGCAGATGAAGACCTGATAAAAAATATTCCATTAAATCCTGATACTGAAGCCTATAAAGGCTCCAGGGGACACACACTGATTATTGGAGGATTTACAGGAATGGAGGGATCTGCAATATTAACCTGTTCTGCTCTTTTTAATACTGGTGCAGGTCTTGCCACACTTATTACAGATTATGAAGCACGAAAAATAATAGCAGGGAAAGTTCCCGAACTAATAACTATTTCATTTCCCGATAATCCTGAGAAAAAAGAAATTATAAAGCTCTTTGATCCTGAGAAATATACCTCAATGATTATTGGCCCTGGAATGGGAAGGACCAGCCATGCTTCAATGATATTTTATACTGCACTTGAAAATCTGCATAATACAAAAATAAAGAGAGTCCTTATTGATGGAGATGGCCTTTATCACTTATCCCTGTACCTGAAAGAAAAAAAACTCTCTGAAAATATTGAATTTATTATTACTCCACATTTTATGGAAGCATCAAGAATATGCGGGAAAACAGTGGAGGAAATAAAAGCTTCAAGACTTGATTCATGCTGCAATATTGCTGCATTATCAAAAACAGTTTGCCTGCTAAAAGGACCTGCTTCAATCGTTTCTGATGGGGAGAGTTCAATAATTAATACTACAGGAAATGCCTCTCTTGCCACAGCTGGTTCAGGAGATGTGTTAAGTGGAATAATAGGCTCATTAATGAATCTGGACATACCGCTTTTACATGCAGGAGGAGCCGGGATGTTTTTGCATGGCCTTTGTGCGGATATCTTTGTTTCAGAAAACCCTCAAAGAACAATGAAAGCTGGTGACATTATTGAAAATATTAAAAATGCATTTAAAATGCATTAAAAATAGTGCTTTGTCAAAAGGAAAAATTTAAATGAAACAATTCAGTCCGCCATGTGAAGAATGCGGTGGGAAATGCTGCGATTATGTGGCAATAGAGATGATGCCTCCAAAAAATAAATCAGATTATGACCACATAAGATGGTATCTTGTTCACGAAAATGTTTCTGTTTTTATTGATCATGAAAAAAAATGGTATATACAGTTTATTACACCATGCAGTGAAAAAAACAGCAGCAACAAATGTGAAATATATTCCACAAGACCAAATATTTGTTCAGGCCACGGAAACATAGAAGGGGAGTGTGAATTTTATTCTTCACCTTACAGGGAGCACTTTTCTTCTGCTTCAGAATTTGAAGGGTATTTAGAAAAGAAAAATATTATATGGAAATTTAAAAAGAAGAAAGCATAAATTTATATAATTTCAGCTTCGTAAACACACCTGATTAGTCAAGAAAACCTGCAATATTACCGATCTTAATAGTATGAAAACATTAAAAATGCTAATATTTTTCTCCGCATTTGCGGTCCTATTGATTATTGCCCCTTCAATAGCAATGATTGTTGAATCTGCGAATGATCCTATTGAAAAATCCTGGATTATCAATAGTCTTGAAATAGAAACCAGTATTGTTCCTTCAGAAGATATGGAAAATGAAGCAAAAGGAGAAATTATTTTTGATCCTTCATTTAATGAAAAGCAGTTAAAACCTGCTAAAAATAAAGATGAATACTTTAAATCTCTTCAAAAAGAGGATGCAAGATGGCATCTGACAAAATACACCATAAAAAAGAATGAGTCTCTATGGACAATAGCTAAAAAATTCAACATAAACCATTCCATGCTGATCAACCTTAACAGCTTTCCTGACCCTGATCTGGTAAAAGCAGGAACTGTAATAAATGTTCCTTCAAAACAGGGAGTTGTATATAAAATAAATAAAGGTGACACTTTAAGCGAAATAGCAAAAAAATACAATGTTGAAATAAAAAAAATTGCTGAACACAATAATATTAAAAAAGGACTTATTATTGCAGGTAATAAAATTTTCATCCCAGGTGCTGAAGAGCTGAATCAAAAAACTGTAACAGATAAAACCCGGGTTATTAAAAAAGAAAATATAGCTGATTTAAACAAATCCGATAAAAAAAACAGTGAAATTGATCCTGACTACATTGCAGCAAAAGAAGTTAAAGAAAATAATAACAAAAAAATTGTACTTTCCTGGCCTTTAAAGGGCCCTATAACATCAGGCTTTGGTTACAGGACTCATCCTTTTTCAGGTGAAAAAAAATTTCATAGTGGCCTTGATATTGGAGCTGAAGAAGGAACCACAGTTAGTGCAGCTGGCAATGGAAAGGTTATTTTTGAAGGCTGGAAAGATGTATATGGAAAAATGATTGTAATAGCCCATGACAATAATTATATAACTGTTTATGCTCATAACAGTGAAAATCTGGTAAAACTCAATGATGTTGTAAAAAGGGGTGAGCCTATTGCCATGTCAGGAAAAACCGGTGCTGTTACAGGAGCCCATCTTCATTTTGAAATCAGAAAAGGAATTGTTCCTTTGAATCCATTAAGGGTATTAAAATAGTGAAAAAAATTATTCTTTCTTTTATAATTGTTGCTCTCTTTATGTCTTCAGTATTGGGCAACATGAAACATCATTCAGAAAATCTTAAAACCAGGGTTTTTTTCACCCGGACAGATACGCTTGGAAAGGATGTGATAATAAAAGGGGTTTTGCTCTCTATTTCATCAAGCGAAAACCTTCCGGAAAATGACATTTCCGGAATAGCCAGAGAAAAAACCAGAGCAACCTTGAGGCTTTATAGCAGTGAAGGAATAAAACCAAATGATATCCTCTACATTATTGATAACAATAATCTTGTTGTTTCAAAAATTGAAGTTAAACATTTTTTCAGCAATAAGACATTCGGGCAGATGGCTTTGGGTTATGGCAATCTGAAGTTGAGCAGCGAGGGTTGCAGAGTAGTTCAGATTCTGGAGGATCACAATTCCCAGTGGGCATTTATTCATAAATCAAGGGGAGATCTCCATGCAAGAAATGGTAACAAGGGAATGGCTATTTCGGAATACAGAAAAGCCCTTGAAATGGATTCAAAGAATCCTGAAACAAGGCTTGCACTTGGACTTGTATATTACAGTGACAATATTTATAATTTTGCATATAGTGAATTAAAGAAATCCTATGAGAATATTGAAATACTATACGATAATGAAGATAAATTTATTCTTTTACAAACCCTTGCAGAGCTCAGCTTTATTGAAGCATATAAAAACTACAATGTTCAGGCAATGAGAACCCGTTTTAGAAATGAAGGTATAAAATACTGCATGGATGCCCTTAAGTACAACAGCAGATCACCTGAAATTAATTTTTTACTTGGTGAATTTTATTTAAAAAATTTTGACAACAGCAGTAATATGGATAAAGAAGCACGTGACTCCTTTCTTAAAACAGTTGCGGAAAACCCTGGTCATAGCATGGCTAATTTAAGGCTTGCAATGCTTTATTTTAAGCATGACAACAAAGAAAAAGGAATATTTTACGCAAAAAAAGCTATAGATGCTGATCCTGCAAACAATGAGGCAAGGGAGCTGTTACAAAGGTACAACTAATAAGGTTTAGAAAGTAATAGTTCCTTGACATTTATGTTCAAACCAATTAGTTTACTTTCTTGTAGCTGAATAATATTAATTACAATGATAATTCTTACTGAATTGATATAATTTTAATTCCGTATCATCATCTAAAGATCTGAATAATGTTAATTACAATAATAATTCTTACTCTTGCTTTTTCCTTCGCTATCCAGATTCTGGCCATTATCCTCTATCTTCTTAATAAAAATGATAGACATTACCGCATGTTTCTTGGTACATTTATCAGCAATACAATATTAATGGTATTGGTAAGTATTATGGCATTTCGCAATCCTGCTGTTATTAGAAATATAAACATAGGTCTTATACTTTGGGTTATATCCGGGTTTTTAAATATAATTTTAATCAGCGTTCAAGTAGCAATTATAGGCAGGATAATAAAAAGAGCAAAAGATCCGGCCTATTATGATTTAAGTTTTTTTGGGAAAAAGGTTTACAAGCCGGAGATCGTTCAAAAAAGCGAACTTGCTGCAATGTTTTTATCAATGCCTCTCTTCCTTTTAGTCGGGTCCTATTTTACTGCAAGGCTTATAAACCTTATACTCTCCGGCAACCTTTAACCCTGTACAAGCCTGGTGATTATTTCTATATGATGAGTACCTGGAAACATGTCAATCATGGTGATTTTATCTAAAGTATAACCCTGTGCAAAAAAGTCTTTTATATCCCTGCCATAAGTTGAGGGATTACATGATACATAAACTATTTTTTCCGGTTTCATTGCATTTATAGTGTGTCTTGTTTTTTTGGTTAACCCCATTCTGGGTGGATCAACTATTACAACAGCAGGCTTTATTTTATGAGGGTGTATGTCAGATGAAGAGAGGGGATAAAATTTCAGATTTTTAATTTTATTTTTTATGGCATTATATTTAGCATGCTCTATACTTTTTCGATCTACATCAAATCCATAACCCTGTGCAGCAAACTTAGCAAGATAAAGTGTAAAAAAACCGCAGCCACAGCCTATATCAATAAATTCATCTTCAGGTGTAAGTGAACTATAGTCCTTTACTATATCAAGCATTTTGCCCCTAAGGAACTGATTCGCCTGAAAAAATCCGTTCAACTCGCGCCTGTATGTAATACCATTAACCTTTTCATCAATAAAACCAGGTGCATCACTTTTGTCATGAAATAAATTTTTTTTATAATCTGAAGCAACACGGGTTTCATAATTCATTTTTTTATGTTCAAGAGTTTTTATATAGCTATTGAGTTCAGATGAAAGAATGCTGCACCCCTGTGCAGGGAAAGGAACAACATCATTAGTCCGTTTTTTATATAAACCAAATCCCTCACCTTCACTTTTTACAAGGGTATGGCTTCTGTATCCGGATCTTTCAGATTTTACTATATCTATTTCAGGAATATCTTTTTCCTCAAGCCCTCCTGGCCTGTGAAGAAGATTTTTAAAAATTGCTATTTTATATTCAATTTCTTTGTTATAATCAACATTCAGGTATGAACAACCGCCGCAAATACTGAAATTGGGACACACTGGCTCAACCCTTTGAAGAGAAGGTTCAATAATCTCCTTAATTTTGGCATAGGAAAAACTTTTTCTGTCCTTAAAACTTTCCACAAGCAAAGTATCACCAGGAACAGAATAATCAACAAAATAGACTTTACCATCAATTTTCCCAATCCCGCTTCCGCCAAAAGTTGTATCAGTAATATGTATTTTCATTTTTTACCATTCTTTATCTTTTAATATTTTCAGCTCACAGATACAGGGCTTTTCTTTTATTTATTCTTCAATCCCAAGAAGTTATTGTATTTTTATTGCTTATTTATCAAAATTGCTTTTAAAAAAATATTCAATTAAATTAAGTTTACAATATATAATTATTTATATATTATTTGTAAATTGATATTTATAACAGGAGTTTATTAATTAATACTTAAACAAAAGCAGTTTTACTGTACTTAAGGCGTGCATGCTACAGCTGGAATGACATAACATTGATCAATTTTAAAAAAATTAATTTGAATTATATCTTATAAAAAAATTTCAGGAAAAGTAAATTCAATGCAAAAAAAAATTTTAGAAACTCTATTCCTTGCAGCAATATTGATGTGCCTGCTATCATGCAAAGAGTCTAAAAATTATGAAATAGAACCCAACAATACTTTTAGCCAGGCTAACCAGATCGAGCTTAACAGTGAAATCTACGGATACCTGGATAGCAATTCAGATGTTGATAATTTTGTCTTTAAAAGCATGGAAAATCAGATTGTTAAAATTGAGCTTTCAGGCGTAAAAGGAGTTAATCATGCAATGCAGATATGGCGGGTTGAGAACTCCATTGTTACACTCCTTAAAATAATAGATGATAACAGAAAATCTTCCCCTGAAGAAATTGCAAACCTGCATACACCTCCAGGAATATATATAATAACAGTAATGCATGGTACAAGGGATGAGAAAAAAGGAAACACTGAAAATCCCTACATGCTTAAAATAACCTCACGCCAGTATATAAGTGAAGAGGAAGAACCCAATGATAAATATTCAGATGCTAACCTGATTAGCAGCGGTGTACAGCTCTATGGATTTTATTCCCCAGGACAAAACCTGATGAATGAACAAAATGAATTCAGGGAAGAGGACTGGTTTAAATTCATAGTTGAGGAGGATGAGGAGCTTCCTCTTATTGCTGATATCCACCTGAAAGGCGTTTCAGGTGTTGATTCTGTTTTGAAATTATTTAATAGTGAATTAAAAGAAATCGGCTTATCAGACAGTTCTGCAATAGGGGGAGATGAAGCCATAACAGGCCTGGGAATTAATAACCCAGGAACATATTACATCCAGATTTTTTCAAAAAATTACCAGTACAACAATAATGAACCCTATGTTATTAATTTTTCTTTAAATCAGCATGAATCTGGTACAGAACTTGAAGATAACAATGACATTGGTAGAGCAAATTTAATTTCAGGCAATGAAATTCGGGGTAAAATAAATTATGCTGATGATGTGGATTTTTTTCTATATCAACCTGAAATAAAAAACAGCTTATACAGAATTGAGCTTATACCTTCGTCAGTAATTGATCCTGTAATTACTGTTTATGATGAAAAAAAACACAAGATAATAGAAGCAGATAATACAGGAACAGGAGAGGTTGAGGTTATCCCCAATCTGCTCCTCTCAGGGCCTGTCTATTTTAGCATATTTTCCAGATCCGGCTTTGACAACAACTCTGATTATATTTTGCGAATTACCCCTTTTAAAATTGAAGGTCCCGTGGAAAAGGAACCCAACAATAAAAAAGAAGAAGCAAATTTAATTGATAAAAGAATTTCCGGATACATTACCGGGAAAGACGATATTGATTACTTCCTTGTAAAACATAAAACAAGACAACGCCTCAAGGTAAATATAAAAGGTGTTAAAAATGGAATAATAAAAGTTTCCACTACTGATCCGCTTGGCTATATAATAAGAACAGTTGAAGTTAAAGATGACCAGGAAGTTGAAATAATTGAAACATTTGATATAAAAGGATATATTATTGTTGAACCTGTGAAAGCAGCGTATGATTATCCTTACCATATAACAATAGAGGAAGCAAGATGAGAACAAAATTAATCCTGTTTGTTTTTTTCTTAATTTTAGTTTTAGCAGGATGCTCTTCTACAGAAAAAGAAGAATTTTATTCTTACACTCCTGAAATAGCACCAAATAAAATAAACTTTACTCTCATAGCATATGACACTGATATCGATAATCCGGCAATGGACAGACGCTGTTACTATCGTGTCTATATTAACAAAATAGATTCAGGAAGAACAACAACAGGCCTGGAATCGCAGGAGAAATATTTTGAAACAAGCCTTTCTGCAAACAGACATCTTGTAAAACTGGAAAAATGGGTTCTTGATGAAGAGCAGGGCCGCTATTTAAAGGTAAACAACATAGAGCAGCCCAAGCCTGATTTTATTTATATTACTGTTACAGAATCAGCAAAAGTTAAAGTTACAATGAGATCAACCAGATTTGGAAATGCAGCTTTTAGCAAGAATATAGAATAGATCAAAGGGGATAGTTTTTAACTGATCCCCTTGAAAAATAAAATTAGTCTTTTGCTATATTTTTTTCTTCTGATTTATAATATGCTTTTACAACTTTAAGTGGAACATCATAATCCTGACGTGCATTCCATAAAAAATAGCCTCTCACCCCTGAATCATGAACAGCTTTAATCTGCTCTTTTATGTACTTGTCATAGGGTATGTCATAAAGCTTCATCTGAAAAGCCTGAATCCAGGTAACTATTTCCGCATTTTCAACGCGCTCTTTTGCTTTTTTTGATGTTATTAAAACTGTATTATATGGATCAGTCTGTAATTTTTTGCTCCATGTATAATGTGAAGGATAAGCCATGGGGCAGATGATGTCCACAACCTTATCCATGCTTTCCATTTGTTGTCCTATAATATCATCTTTATTAAGGGGTATTCGCCCAAATACATCAGCAGCAATTTTCACATTATAAGGCTCAAGCTGTTTTCTTGCCCTTAAAATAAAATCCTCAATGAATTTATATCTTTGTGAATTAGAAAGATGTCTGTTTTTATTGGAATCATCAAATCGGATATAGTCATATTGAATTTCCTTAAATCCATTTTTACAGGCACTTTCAGAAATATCAAGCTTCTCTTTTAAATAAGCTTCAGATACAGGCCAGTTTTTTAACCCATCAGGAAATATTACAATACGGGCAACAGGATGAATTCCATTGTCAATGCAGTATTTCACATTTTCATCAGGTACTATACTTTTTCTGTAATTTGAGCCCTGAACATCAAGGACAAAGGAGTTAATATTTGAATCTTTTGCCAACTCAACAAACTTTTTAAGTGTTTCCATATTGCGAGCTGATGCTATATTAAGATAAATTCCCCTGTAAAAATCAGGAAAGGCGTATTCTTTATTAACAGCTGTTTTTGATTCCCTATTATCAAGTCCCTGTTCCCCTGAATTTAGATTCTGGGCAGTGATATATTGATAGGTAAAATTTGCAGCAACAACCAGTACTAATAAAGAAGAAAAGATTACTAAAAACTTTTTCATGTTTACCTCAGATTTTTGATAAATACTTTTGTGACTTTTTATTTATCTTATCGACATAGAGTAAAGGGTATGGTCTATTTTAATCTGAATTTGTCAAAAAATATTTGTTTATAGAAAATTAAAAAGCCCGTAACACCAAAAAATGTATTTTTTTATTGTTGATTTTTACACTTATATTTAAGTAACTTTATAAGCTACAAACTACTCTAAATATTATGAGGAAGTAAATTTTTGATTTCAAACAAATCTATAGAATATATAAGAACCCATACAAGAATAGAGGAAATAGTGCTTAAATATGTACCTTCTTTAAAAAAAAGAGGGAGAAACTATATAGGCCTATGTCCTTTTCATAAGGAAAAAACCCCTTCATTTTCGGTTTCACCTGAAAAACAGATTTTCAACTGCTTTGGATGTAATACAGGCGGTAATGTAATAACATTTATATCCAAAATAGAAAATCTGACATTTACTGAAAGCGTAAAACATTTAGCCAAAATAGCAGGAATAGAAGTTGAGTATGACGGGGAAGAGCATGATAATTCTTCAATTGAGCATATACGAAGAATAAACAGATATACTATGAATTTTTATCACAATTATCTTAAGTCAGCTGGAGGCGAAAAAGGGTTGTCCTATCTTGTATCAAGGGGTGTTGATCAGGCATCCATTGAAAAGTTTAAACTTGGCATGGCTCCTGACTCCTGGGAAATGCTGACAAAGAGCCTTATGAAAAATAAAGCTGATATTGCCATCTGTGAAAGAGTCGGGCTTTGTGCAAAGTCAACAAAAAACATACAAGGAGAGAACAGGGACCATTATTATGATAAGTTTAGAAACAGGGTTATGTTCCCAATTTTTGACAGAACAAACAATGTTGCCGGATTTGGTGCCAGATCAATAGATGAAAAACAGCAGCCAAAATATTTGAACTCTTCTGAATCCGAAGTATATCAGAAAAAAAATATGCTATATGGTCTCAATTTTGCTCAGGATGAAATAAGGGATATGGACAGGGCAATAATAGTGGAAGGATATCTGGACGTTATAGGCTGCCATCAGCAGGGATTGAAAAATGTAGTAGCACCCCTTGGAACAGCACTTACTGAAAATCAGGTAAGGCAGCTTTCCCATCTGTGCAATGAAATAATTATGTTATTTGATTCAGATTCAGCTGGAATAAACGCAGCTTTGCGCTCTATTACCACATCAGAAATGTTCAACATATCTATAAAAATTGCGCTTCTGCCCAGTGGCGATCCCTTTGATTATATTAAGGCTCATGGACTTATGGGGCTGATGATAGTAATAGACAAAGCTATTAATCCTCTGGACTTTCAGTTTCAAAATATAATTGAGAAGAACAAAGGTAAGGATAAACTTTTATATCTTAAAGAATTTTTTGAAATCATTGAAAAACTGGAATTATCCACCCATAGGGATTACTGCTTTAAAAAAATAAATGAACTTCTTGCACTAAATGAAGAGTCCCTGAGAATTGATTTTGACAGGTATCTTAAAGAAGGAAAAGAAGGGTATTATTCTACTAAAGAAGAAAGAAGAAAAAATAAGCCTGAACATCTTCCATATGAAACACGTTTATTCAGAGACCTGATTGAACTTATAATCAATAATCCTGTAATAACTGGAGATGTGCTTATGGATTTTTCACCTGATGATTTTAAAGATCCTTTGGCAAAAACAATTTTCACCAGAATAGGGCAAATCTACAAGGAGGAAAATGAACTTAAAATTGATAAATTATTTGACTTTTTTGATAAAGAAATAG
>CAZYPA010000051.1:0-15902 GCA_964649175.1 uncultured Leptospirales bacterium
AACAGTATGAAAGAAAAATTTATGATCTACGCCAGCTTATAGAAATCAGCAAAGGGCTTAATTCAACACTTGATTATAATATACTTATAGATTCGATTCTTCTTACCTGTATGGGCCAGCTTCAGCTTTTAAATGCAGGGATTTTTCTTGTCAAGTCGCTTGGTGGTGATAAATTCACTCTGCATCGCAACTATAAAGGTTTTGAGCTGAACCATGAAGTTGATTATTCCTTTTCAATCTACTCTCCAATGATAAAGTATATTGAAATTGAATCCCGTTGTTTTACATACAATGAAATTATATCAAATGTTCAAGATTCTGCAGTAGATATCCTTATTAAACTCAAGCCTGATCTTATTGTTCCACTCATAAGCAAGGGTGAGCTTAATGGAATAATTGTTCTTGGAGACAGAATAAATCAGGGAGATTTTGTTGAAAGTGAAATTGAATATATACTAAACATAGCCTCTCTTGCTGGAATTGCTATTCACAATGCCATACTTTATGAAATGGCAACTACTGATATGATGACTAAGCTTAAAATACATCATTTTTTTCAGACTATATTAATTGAAGAAATTAAAAGATCATTAAAAAATGACAAGCCCCTTTCTCTTATTATGTCAGATATTGATCATTTTAAAATTTTTAATGACACTTATGGACACCAGGCTGGTGATGAAGTACTTAAAAAAGTAGCACTCATCATAAAGGAAAATATAAGACTCATAGATATTGGCGCAAGATATGGTGGTGAAGAATTTGCTGTGATCCTGCCAAAAACAGATATAAATGAGGCTATTATTGTAGCAGAAAGAATCAGAAGCTGTATTGAGCAAGCCAGTTTTACTTTTAATGGTGTTTCAGTGGGAGTCTCTATATCAATAGGTGTAACACAGTATGATTCATCAATAGATATGGACAAGGAATCCCTTATTGAAAGAGCTGATAAGGCACTTTATCAGTCAAAGAAAGAGGGTCGCAATAGGGTAACATATTTTTAAAATAGAAAAATGACTACTAGAAAAGGAAAAGGTGCAAGTGTGTTTGCATGCAGATTAAAATCTGTAATTTCACTGTTAACAGCAATTTTATTTTTTACCAGTATTTATCTGGCTCCATCTGCCCTAGCTATAACTCTGGGTGAAATTGAACCGGAAAAGGTCAGAGGGTCTACCAGGGAAAATATTGAAAAAGAGGAAAAGTTCTTAAAGTCTGATGTTGATGTATCAGAACATTCTCAAGCAGATAATACTGATGAAAAAAATCCCAGGCTGGTATGCCTTTTATCAGTGATAATGCCTGGTGGCGGGCATTTTTATATAAACCAGGATGCCAAGGGATTGTCTTTTTGTATTGCAGCAGGTATAGGATATACTGCCACAGGCTATTTTTTAATTAAGGCTTCACTTGCAGATAGAGGGAGCAGGGAGTATAAAAATTATCTTTTAATGACAGGATTTTTATTTTTTATGACTCTTATAGTCCATTTTGTAGGTATTATTGAAGCATATAATGATGCTGATGAACTTAATAAAAAAAATCTTTTTGGCAAAAATACAGATAATCCTTATGGAACAAAGATAGTTTACGAAAAGTAAAAATTATTCAATTTAAGCTTATTTTTTTATGTCTCATTAACCCCTTTTTTAAAATATTTTCTTGACATTAAAAAGATCAACGTAATATATGGCTAAAGCATAAGTAAAAGGGCTCATAGCTCAGTTGGTTAGAGCGGCTGACTCATAATCAGTAGGTCCAAGGTTCGATTCCTTGTGGGCCCAATAATAAGGGGAGCAATCCTCTTGTATATTTATAATAAGTATTGATAAAAGGATAATTCAATGTATGCAATTGTAGAGATAGCGGGTAAGCAATATAAAGTTGAAAAAGATATTATAGTTAATGTTGACAGGCTAAAAAATAGTCCTGAAACTATTATTATTGATAAAGTTCTTCTTTATTCAAATGAAGGTGATATTCGAATAGGTCAGCCCTATCTTGACAATGTTAAAGTTAAGGCTGAAGTTCTTGGTGAAATCAAAGGTAAAAAAGTTCGTGGTATTAAGTTTAAGAAAAGAAAAAATTATACAAGAACTCTGGGACATAGACCTTTGTATTCTCAATTAAAAATAAGCGAGTTAGTTGCAAACTGATTGATTAAGATTGAATTTTTAAATCTTTCTTTTGGCACAGGGGTAATATTTCCTGATTCCGGTGCAATTAAAATAAAAGTTGAGGGCCATTCCGGGTATAGTACAAAAGGAAATGACATTGTATGTGCCGGAATATCAACACTTTTTCAAACTTTTATTCTTTCAGTTTCCAGAATACTTAAACTAGAACAGAAAGTTGAAAGAAACGAGTCTGGTCTGCTTAGCACAGAAATTGATATTCAAAATTTAGATCGTGAAGATTCAGATAAACTTAAACTTTTGATTGAATCTTTTATATTGGGATCTTCTGAAATAAGCAAAGAATATCCCGGCACCATAATTATTGATATTGAAAGACATTAAGGAGTTATATCATGGCAACGAAGAAAGGCGGTGGTTCTACCAGGAATGGACGCGATTCAAATTCCCAAAGGCTTGGCGTCAAAAGATTTGGCGGTGAATTAGTCACAGGTGGTACTATAATAATAAGACAGCGCGGCACAAAAATTCATCCAGGAAATAATGTTGGCAGAGGAAAAGATGATACGCTTTTTGCCAAAATTGATGGATATATTAAATTTGAAAGGCTTGATAAAACAAGGAAAAAAGTTTCAGTATATCCAACAGCTGTTTAATTTTCTATTTGAAATTTAAATTTAATATTATTAGATCGCGTATGAAATCATACGCGATTTTTATTTTTTGGAGTTAAAATAAGTGAGCAGATTTACAGATATAATAGATATTCATATCAAGTCAGGAGATGGAGGCCCAGGAGCAGTGTCTTTTCGGAGAGAAAAATATGCTCCCAAAGGAGGGCCAGATGGTGGTGAAGGTGGCAAAGGTGGTGATGTTTATATAGAAGCTGATAGAAGGTATTATAATCTTTCACATTTTTTTCCTGATAGAATTTACAAAGCTAAAAATGGTAGTCACGGGATGAGTGAAAATCGCATTGGCAAGGATGGTGAAGATCTGACTATCAAGGTTCCGCCAGGAACTGTTGTTATTAATTCTGAAACAGGGGAAACTATTGTTGATCTGATAGTTGAAAATGAACCCTTTAAAATCTCAGAAGGGGGAATTGGCGGACAGGGTAATGCTTTTTTTAAAACAGCAACCCATCAGACCCCCCGTTTTGCCCAGCCGGGAATGCCGGGGATTGAAATGAAAATAAGCCTTAATTTAAAGCTCATTGCAGACATAGGCCTTGTTGGATTGCCAAATGCAGGTAAATCAACCCTTCTTTCTCTTATTACAAATGCCAATCCTAAAATAGGAAATTATCCTTTTACAACACTCATTCCCAATCTTGGAGTGCTTCAGTATCCGGATGGAAAGGTTTATAAAATTGCTGATATTCCAGGGATTATCGAAGGAGCTCACAAGGGCCTTGGTTTGGGGCTATCCTTTCTTCAGCATATAGAAAGAGTAAAGTGTATACTTTTTATAATTGACGCATCTGAACCGGATCCTCTCTATAATCTTGAGCTTTTAAGAAATGAACTAAAAACTTATAATAAAGAGCTGGTTAAGAAAAAGTTCAAAATAATTTTATCCAAGATGGATCTTGTTAGTGAAGATGAAATTCAGAATAAAACTCGTCTTATTGGCAAAAATGTAATACCCATATCTGCTCTTGTTGACAAGAGCCTTCAACCGCTTTATACTGCAATAAAAGAGATGATGGAGTCTTAGTTTGAAAAGGACTGATTATTTAAATAAAGTAAAACGCATTGTTGTAAAAATAGGCACTTCTACCATTACTGTGAATGATAAAATTAGCCCTGAAAAAATTTCAAAAATTGTTGATGATGTTTCTTTCCTTATTAGCAGCGGTATGCAGGTTATTATTGTAACTTCAGGTGCAATTTCTTCAGGTGCCGGAATTTTAAACATGACCCGTAATCATTTGACAATTCCTGAAAGACAGGCATTAGCAGCTATTGGACAAACAGTTCTAATGGATGAATACAGTAAATGTTTTAGCAGAAAAGGGATCAACGTAGGGCAAATGCTTCTCACTGAAGATGATATGCGAAACCGACGCAGATTTTTAAATGCCCGCAATACAATAAATGCGCTTCTTGATCTTAAAGTTGTACCAATAATAAATGAAAACGATTCAGTTACAGTCAAAGAAATTAAAATTGGTGACAATGACACACTTTCCGCACATGTACTTACCCTGATTGAGGGGGATCTTCTTATTCTTTTAAGCGATATTGACGGGTTTTATTATGATTTAAAAGATCCGGAACCAGTATACGAGATATTCAAAATTGATGATGATATCAGAAACAGGGCAGGTGGGGCTGGTACTGTTCATGGAACAGGTGGAATGATTACGAAAATCAATGCTGCTGAAATGATAATGCGCTGTGGCGGAAAAATGATAATAGCTGATGGTAATGAGCCTTTAATAATGAAAAGAATAATGTCAGGCGAAAGAATTGGCTCATTATTTATTGGTGAAAACAAAAGATTTACAAGCAGAAAAAAGTGGATTAGTTTACGTAAATCAAAGGGGTCTATTGTAATTGATGAAGGTGCTGTTAAAGCCCTTATTACAGGCAAAAAATCTCTTCTTGCTACAGGTATTACTGAAGTTAAAGGGAAATTTGATATGGGTGATATTATTGAAATTGTTGATTCTAAGGGGGAGCTTCTTGCCAAGGGTATTGTGCATTACAATTCCGAAGAGCTTGATATAATCAAGGGGAAGAGAACAGATCAGATAAAGAGTATTCTTGGAATTAAATATTTTGACGAAGTTGTTAACAGGGATGACCTTTTTATTTTAAATAACTCACCTTCTGAGACTGCCTGATTGTTTTTCCAAAGGCTTTATTGTATATCATGCTTAAATAAGAGTTAACAGAAACAGTTATAATTCCTGTAACTTTTAAAAACTAATATTTAATTTAAACGGAAAAAATATGTCTGAATTTGAAATTATTACTACTGCTGCGTTTGGACTTGAATCTGTTGTATCTTTTGAGCTGAAAAAACTTGGCTTTGAAAATTTAAAGGTCGAAAATGGCAGTGTTACATTCTCCGGAAAAGTTGAAGATATTGTAAAAACAAATTTATGGCTTCGCTGCTCTGATAGAATTTTAATAAAAATAGCTGAGTTCAAGGCCCTTGATTTTGAGGAACTGTTTCAGGGTACAATGGCAATTCCATGGGAAGATATAATACCTCTTAATGGGAAAATGCATATAACAGGCAAGTCTGTTAAGTCAAAACTCTTTAGCGTGTCAGACTGCCAGGCTATTGTGAAAAAGGCAATAGTTGAGTCAATGAAGCGAAAATATAAACAGGACTGGTTTGATGAAGACGGTCCTGTTTATAAAATAGAAATAAGTTTACACAATGATATGGCTCTGCTGACTCTGGATACTTCCGGATCAGGGCTTCACAAAAGGGGTTACAGGCTTCACCAGGGAGATGCCCCTCTAAAGGAAACCCTTGCTGCTGCAATGATTAGTTTAAGCAGATGGAATCCGGATCGTCCTTTTGCAGATCCTTTATGCGGTTCAGGAACAATAGCTATTGAAGCTGCGATGATTGCAAAAAACATTGCGCCAGGGCTTAATCGAGGATTCGCATCAGAGATGTGGCCTCAAATTCCTGAAAGCCTCTGGAATCAATACAGGGAAGAAGCTCAAGAGCAGATAGTTCACAGGGATGTTGAAATATACGCTTCAGATTATGATAAAAAAGTTTTTGATTTTGCCCAGGAAAATGCCAGATTAGCAGGGGTATCAGATTCAATACTTTTTGAGAAAAAACCTCTTTCAGAGTTTCGCACCAAAAAAAAATTTGGATGTATTATAACCAATCCTCCCTATGGCGAAAGAATGAACTCTGATAGCTCTATAGCTGATTTATACAGGGAAATGGGAGAAGTTTTTAACAGGCTTGATTCCTGGTCTTATTTTATTATTACTTCCTTTGAAGATTTTGAAAAACAGTTTGGAAAAAAAGCTAATAAAAACAGAAAGCTTTATAATGGAAAAATTAAATCTTATTTTTATATGTACATGGGTCCGCTTCCACAAAGAAAAAAATTACCTGTTGTAGATTAGCTCTAAAGCTCCAAGTATTTTTTTAAAATAGATATCATGCCCTTCAATATTTATGTGAAGTTCATCAAGGCATATTGAATCAACATTATCAACTTCTGCAGCAGGATCAATGATCTTTATGTTGCTGAATTCTTTGGCTACTTCTCTGGTAATGCTATTGTATAAATCTATATTTTTTTTAACTCCAGGGCTTTTTGATATATAAAGGTTTGTGGGTTTTAATATAGTCACAATTAAAAGAATTGTATTACTCTTTCTGCATCTTTCAGCAAAGTTGATTAGATTAAGTCTGTATTGTTCAGGTGAAACATTTGTAATATCGGGATTTCTGCCCCTGGTACGTTTAACATAATTTACATAATCAGGTATAAATTTTTTTGGGATAATACGATTTAAAAAGAAAACTTCAAATCCCTTTTGTTTAAAAAGCCTCGGCGCACATTCAGCCATACCTAGTTGAAGAATAACCAATCCCGGCATGTATGATTCAAGCAAATCAACACCAGCTCCTCCCTCTGTTACAAGGCGCGTGCTGGTTGATCCTCTGGCTGATCTATCCATTAAATCAAAATCGGGCATTGATTTCTTTAAACGTGAAATCCAGGTATTTTCGTAGGAAACTTCATCTCTTGGCATTGACACAGAATCAGTGATTATCATTATTTTTTTGTTAATACCCATTTTTATACCTGATTATTACATATTAATTTAAGATGCTATTTTGCATAAGCTATGCAGGAAAAATATCATCTATTTTTAAAAAGATATTTAAATTTTATAATAATAAAGGAGGAGTAAAACTGGATGTCCCTCCTGAAAAACAGAAGGGACATCCAGAAAAATTACGAATACATTTTTTCTATTTTATCATTATACTTATCAAGTACAAATTTTCTTTTTACCTTTAATGTTGGAGTCATATCTCCATCATCAATTGTAAGGCGTCTTGTAAGTATGGTATATTTTTTTATCCTTTCGTATTCTTCCAGCTCTTTGTTGACAAGCTGAACATCTGCATCTATAAGCTCTTTTAGCCTGGGGTTTTCTATAAAGGAATCATCAACTTCAACTACCATGGGCATTGGATCTGTTACTCTTACAATTTTATCTTTGTTGTAATTGATCTTTTCCTTGTCAAAGAGTTCAACCAAAGCATCAAAGTTGGGAATAATAAGTGCAGAAACGAATTTCCTTTCGCTCCCAACAGGTACAGCAGTATCTACCCATTTTGTCAGAGAAAATTTACTTTCAATCTTATTAGAAGCAACATTTTTCCCTGTATCCAGAACCATCAGTCCTTTTTTCCTGTCAACAATACGGATATATCCATCTGCAATCTCTTCAACTATATCCCCGGTTTTATAGTATCCGTCTTTAGTGAACGCTTCAGCTGTGGCTTCCGGATTATTCCAGTATCCTATAAAGTTGTTATCTCCTCTTACCTGCCATTCGCCATCTTCTGCAATGCGACCTTCAACCCCTATACATGTTAAGCCTACTGAACCAGGGAGTACCTTATAATCCCAGTTGAGATTGATAGCATTCCATGTCTCAGTTGCACCATATCCTTCAAATATTCTGATACCCATTGCCATATAGGTTTTGCATAGATCGGCAGAAAGGCTCCCTGCAGCTGAAAAGGCAAATCTGTAATTGCCACCTAAAAGAGCTCGAACCTTGCTGTATAGAAGCTTGTCAAAAAGTTTAAATTTGAATTTGAGCCAAAATCCCAGGTTTTCAGTAAAATCAACATTGTCACGCATATCCAGAAAACCATTTTTATCCTGACGTTTTGCAACAACCTGAAGGCCTGTTTTCATTGCTGCATCAAATATTTTTTTCTTAACAGGCGACTTTGATGTCTGTTCCTGCAAGGCCATGTATATTCTTTCATATATTCGGGGAACTGACATGAAAATAGAAGGCCTAAAAATCTGAAGATCTCCAACAAGGTCAACAGGCGATGAATAGGCAATAGTGGATGCTGTTATCATTCCTACTCCATGACCACATTCACGCTCATAGGTGTGAGCAAGTGGAAGAAAGGAGAGAAATACCTCTTTATCTGTAGCTACAGGAACCTGCAGGCAGTCTCTGCAACAGGCAGCATTGAAGCTTTGGTGAGTATGAACAGCTCCTCTGGGCATACCTGTAGTACCAGAGGTATAAACTATTGTCATAAGATCAGTCATTTCAACGGATCTCCACCTATTATCATAAGCATTCTTATTCCTGGCTAGAAGTGCTTCACCTTTTTTACACAGCTGGGATAAACTCATAACAAAATCATCATTTCCTGGTGCATCACCTGTTAAGAGAATTACTTTTTTTAATGAGGAAGTTTGAGATCGTATATTTAAAATTTTTTGAAGAAGAGTTTCATCATAGACATAAATTATTTTAGAACCTGAATCATTGATAATATAGGCTATTTCAGATTCCGAAAGTGTGGGATAAATACACACAGTAACACCAGCTGCACATAAGATTGAATAATCGGCCCAAACCCATTGTGGAGCTGTATGGCTTAAAACAGCTACTCTATCACCTTTTTCAATTCCTAATTCCATTAAACCGCTTGCCATTTCCTTGACAAGTCTCCACACTTCTGCGTAGGTGTTAGACTCAAGTGTTCCATCCGGTTTTTTCCACCACTGAAAACGCCTGTCTCCAAATTTTAAAGCGTTGCGATTCAAAAGCTGTGGACAGGTTAATTCCTGAATATACCATCTCTCCTGAGCTGATTTGGCGTTTCTCATGTTATTCTCCTTTTTATTTTGCTATTATTTAACTATGAAATATTTTTTAAAATTTTCATAGAGTTTGTTATAAAAATTAGCTTTGTCGTTATAATTTGTTTTAGAAAAATAATAAAATAAAATCTGGGAAGCTTTAACAATGAAAATATTTATTTCTCTTCCCTTCATGCCTTTGTTGATTTCAAAATTTCCTGATTTTAATAGATTTCTTGCTATATCTACATGTTTTTCAAGTTTAAAAAAATAAGAGGCCCCTTTATCTTTTTTTGTTTTTATGACTTCGTCAATTTTAGAAAAATCAGGGTCTCCTGTCATAAAATAAAATTTTTTTATTTCAATCAATGCAAGTGAAATAAGTGATTTGCTATATCCATTATACAGAGTATCCCTTATCAATTCAAATGCCCTTTGTTTCTGAGATTCAGATTCAGGTGGTTCATCATAGAGATTTTTATATAAATTAAATGTAATTTCCTGCACTTTCATGCAGTCCCTATCCGTGCTAAGCATTGCGGAAAGTTTTTTGTAGTTTTCAGGATTTCGCTGCAATATTTTAATATGAAGATCTACGCCTTTGATTGCTTCAGAAAAAGTTGACAGATTTGATGATTTGAAATCGTGTTTAAAAATAAAATTCATCCCTTCGAGAATCATTGATGACTGTGCAGTAAGAAGAAGCAAATCCATATCTGGTGAAAAATCCGCAGAGCTCCTTTTCCTTGATCTTGTACTTTCTGCCTTATCCTTGCTGTCAGCAATGGTTGTTTTTTTATTGCCTGATTCACCATCTGCCTCAATTTCATCCATCATTAAGATATCATCATCTGGCGAAAATATTTCGTCATTGCTAAGCAGATCAAAATCAAAATCGTTAAAATCAGGCATAAAAATAGAGCCTCATCTATTCTTCAAAAAGGTCGTAAACAAGATTGAACGAGATTAAACAGGGTAAAAGAGCTTTGAGAGGCATTTTATGAGTCATTTCCACGAGCTCGGAATTTGTCACATCAACATATTTCCATTTATCAGTATTAACTACAATTTCGCCTGCATATTCCATTGTATCTGCATCATAAAGTTTAACATTTTTGATGTTCATATATGAATCATTCCTTGATAATTATTTTTTTTAATAATAAGTCATAGTAGAGAAAAATTCAAAATTAAATATATTTTTCATGTTAGAGGTAGAAAATATTGTAAACTCTTTAATTAATGAATTATTTTTTAATTTACAACATCCAGTCATTTATTTCAACATCTTTTTCATTATTAATCGAATAATAAAGTTTTACAGGCTTGACAGCTCAAGCGTTTTTTTTTATCATTTCGTGAATTTCATGTAATTATACTCAAAAATGTTATATTATAGGTTGGTGCATTATGTTTTGGAGACCTGATATTCCCAAACTTTTAGAAGCAGGTAAAATAAAAAAAATTTATAAATATTTACGTCACAGAAAATCTGATGTGAGAATTGAAGCTTTTGATACACTTTATTCTCTTTATAAACAAAATCCGGATTCAGTTGATCTGGAAAAGCTTCGAATTGCCCTTAAAGACAAGGATAGAATAACTAGAAATAATGCGGTTTTTTCTTTTGCCAGGCTCGGTGATACCAGCATTATGGATGATCTTTATAAAATAGTAGTTAATGGAGGAATTGATGAGCAGATAGATGTTTTAAGGCTTCTTCCTCATTATTATACTGCAAATAATGACAGGATAACAAATATTCTTGCATTGGGACTTAATGCAAAGCGTTTTTCTGTTCAGCTTGAAGCTATAAGATCAATTGGAGATATGCTGGTGGAATCTATGAATAACACCCTCTTTGATTTTACCCATCATCCCAATTCAAAGATACGTCTTGATTCTATTGTTGCACTTGGAAAGCTCAAAAACCCTGCCAGCATTGATTATTTAAAAGGTGCACTCACTGACGCAAGTCCAGATGTAAGGAAAGCTGCTGAATATTCACTAAAGGCTATTGATACTCCTGAAGCTATTGATGCATTAAAAGACGCTCCATTTTTGCTCATGGTAAAAAACATGAATGAAAGTGTAGCTAAAAGACTTGTAACAGTAACCAATATAGGTAAAGCACGAAAACTTATAGGACTACCTCTTCTCCATAAAGCATGTTTTGATGAATATAAGAATGTAAGATTTGAAGCCATTAAATCCATTGCCCTTCTTAAAGAAAATTCATCAGTTGATATATTACTGGAGCTTATGAATGATCATTATTTTGATGTGCGAATAGAAGCTATCAAGGCTCTTTCCAGATATGATTCCCCCAGGGTGCTTGAGGCTTTAAATAAGGCAAAAAATGACCCTAATTCAAATGTAAAAGCTGAAGCTAAAAGAGCATACTATGCTATGAATATAAGGCTTAACCCAAAAAAAGAATAGAAAACCAAACCCTGCGTTTATAATTTTTAAAAAAACTGCCTGCCTCAAAGAAAATAGATTTATTTTTCTTGACTTACACAGTTTTATTGTATTATATTGAATCGTAGTTATTAAAAAATAAATCACTTGCGAAATATGAAAACAAATGATATTTACTATAATTCTTCTTTTTTTATTTTTTTCGTTTTTGGCTCATATTGTATCTTTATTTAATTATGTAACAAAAAAATCGGAACGATCTTTAAGAACTTTTATCAAGACAGCTATAAGCAATGTGGTCTTATCTATTGTCAGCATTGTTCTTGTTCTAAAGAGACCCGATATGTTTGCCAAGGTTGATGTCATTCTATTATCCTGGTTAATGTCAGGTGTTATAATGTTTTTTTGTTTAATATTAAAAATAAAGATATTTGTTAATATTTATAAAAGATCTCAATTACCGGAAAATTACCATTATAATTTTTTTGGGAAAAAGGTTTTACATTCAACTGTGGTGAGCAAAATTGAGATTGCTCTGTTTTTCGGTACTTTGCCTTTTTTTGTCACAACAGGATCGTATTTTATGGCCAGGGTTATGAATTTTTTTTTATATAAACACCTTTAGTGATTATGTTCAAAAGTTGTTTTTTGATTATTAAAATTAAAAGAAAGTAGGAAAGGGGGAAAATATGGGGTTTATAAACTTTAAAACAAAAGAGAATTCAAGAAAGTGTGCTGAATGTAGATTCAACATAACTAACTTTAACTTTAAAGTTAGTGATAAAGGCTATTTGAAGTTTCTTGATGTTGATAAAGACATCAATGAAACAGCAAGAAAATTAGCATTGGGGGTTATGTGGTCAGCGTGTAAAGTTTGTCCAGTAAGACCTGATTTTATGAAGGTGTATGGAGTAGAACCAATTGAACATTATAATGAGACTTTTGAAGTGCCTGTAAAAGAAGTATTCTAAAAAAAAGCCCAATATTCTGGTTTGTAACAGAGTATTGGGCTCTGCAGTTTAAACTTCAATACTTTAAGTAAATGATGTGAATAAAAAAAGATAAAGAGTACTTAAAATCTTTATCTTTTTTTATTAAAACATTCTTCCTGTAAAATATTACTGGATTTTCCCTTAAAAAATATTATATTTATTTAATAACTGAATAATTATATAAATTAATAATATGTGCTTTACCTAAAAAAGTTTAATTCTAGAATAAATATAATAGGGAAGTTAATATGCCTGCAAAATTTTTAACTAATGATAAAATTACTTTATTGAATTTAAAGAAAATATTAAAATAATAATTTTTATAACTAAAAGGATAAACAATGAACTTTAACGTGAGAAACCTTGGAGAATGTAAAATTGACTCACCACTTTTAAAAAAAATTGAAGGGAGAGATATTAATTTTGTTAAAGATTCAAGACGAATGATCTATAATGTGATGATTGACTCTGATAAAGAAATAGAAATTGAAGCTGGCAAAACCTTTGAACTTGCCGGGCCAAGGGAAAAAGTTTTTTTTGAACCTGAAAATGTTGTTTCTGCAATTGTGACCTGTGGTGGACTTTGTCCTGGCTTAAATGATGTAATAAGAGCAATAGTTATGGAATCATATTACAGATATGGCACTTCAACTATTTATGGAATAAGGTATGGCTATAATGGGTTAAACCCTGCTAAAAATTATAAGCCCATGGAGCTTTTCCCTGAAGCAGTAAGGGATATTCATATGGACGGAGGTACAATTCTTGGTTCTTCAAGGGGAGGAACTGAAGATATGAATATTCTTGTGGATACGCTGGAGAAGATGAAAATCAATATTCTCTACACCATAGGGGGAGATGGAACACTTAAGGGTGCCACTGAAATTTCAAGACTTGCCAGAGAAAGGGGGCTTAAATTAGCAGTAATAGGTATTCCAAAAACAATTGATAATGATATTAGCTTTATTCAACGATCTTTTGGATTTGAAACTGCTTTTTCCCAGGCTGTAAAATCAATTACATCTGCCCATATTGAATCAAAGGGGGCGCCTAACGGGATTGGACTTGTTAAGCTCATGGGAAGACATTCGGGATTTATTGCTGCAAATGCTGCTTTGGCAATGAATGATGTGAATTTTGTGCTTGTCCCGGAAATACCCTTTGAGCTTTACGGCGACAATGGATTACTGGCTCATCTTGAAGCCAGGCTTATTAGAAGACAGCATGCAGTTATATGTGTAGCTGAAGGAGCAGGACAAAACCTTTTACAGGAAGCAGACCCGAGAATATCCTATGATGCTTCAGGAAATATTAAACTAAAGGATATAGGGGTATTCCTCAAGGATAGAATTAATAGTTATTTTGCTGAAAAAAATTTTGAAATTAACCTTAAATATATTGACCCAAGCTATATGATAAGGAGTTCTCCTGCTGTACCAAATGATTCTATATACTGTATTCATCTTGGCCAGTATGCTGTTCATGCAGGTATGGCTGGTAAAACCGATCTGGTAATAGGGCAGTGGAATAACAACTATACCCATGTTCCCATTGAACTGGCTATTTCCAGGCAAAAAGCCATCAATCCAAAAAGCAGGTTCTGGAGTTCAGTAATTGATGCAACAGGTCAGCCTGCTGATATGACAAATTAAATTTTGTTTTGCAGATGTTAATTGCTGGTTTTTAAAAAAATTGAATGATATTAAGAAGCAATATGCGGAGCGGATATTATTCCGCTCCGCAAAAAATTTATCCTAATTTTTCGTAATTTGTTTCTTCCGGATCTCCGCCAATATCTATGTTGTCATTTGATTCAGGCAGTATTATATTAAGAAAAACACCTACAAGTCCGGAAAGGCCTATGCCTTCAAGTGTAAACTGGCCAAAGTTTAAAGAGGCTCCACCAATACCTACTACCAGAATTACAGCAACAATTATAAGATTTTTATTAGATGTAAAATCAACTTTGTGTTCTACCATATTTTTTATACCGATGGAAGCAATTGTACCAAAAAGTATTATCATTATTCCACCCATTACAGGAGCCGGAATTGTGGATAAAAAAGCACCAAGCTTACCAACAAAAGAGAGAATAATTGCAAATATTGCAGATATTTGAAGTACCCTGGGATCAAAAACCCTTGTAAGAGCAACAGCTCCTGTTACTTCTGAATAAGTAGTATTAGGAGGACCACCAACCATACCTGCAAAGCTTGTTGCAAGACCATCACCAAAAAGTGTTCTATGGAATCCGGGGTTTTCATAAAACTTTTTCCCTGTAACACTGGAAATAACCATAATATCACCAATATGTTCAATTGTAGGAGCAAGAATAACAGGTGTTAAAAAAAGTATGGCTTTCCAGTTAAATTCCGGAAAAACAAATGCAGGTACACGCAGCCATGGAGCATCAAGCACTGGCTGAATATTCACTACACCTAAAATTAAAGCAGCAGTATAACCAACTGCTATGCCGCCAATAATAGGGATGAGTTTAAATGTTCCCTTGGCAAAAAGTGAGATTGCAATAGTAGTGAACATTGCAATTACTGCTATGTAAATATTATTAGGCCCTGTCTCAGTGTTTTTAGCCATTCCAATTGCAACAGGAGCAAGGCTTAAACCAATAACTATAATTACAGGCCCTATAACATGAGAGGGTAAAAACTTATGAACAATTGCAACTCCAAATCTTTTAATTGCTCCTGCAAAAAACATCTGCACTAAACCTGCTGCAACAAGCCCGCCAAGGGTTCCTTTTAAGCCAAAAAGTTTTGTAGCAGCTATAATTGGAGCAATATAAGCAAATGATGAAGCAAGAAAAATGGGAACCTGGCCTTTTGTAACAAAATGAAAAATAAGGGTTCCAACTCCTGCTGTAAAAAGCGCTACGTTTGCATCAAGACCTGTTAAAAGAGGGACAAGCACCAATGATCCAAAAGCAACAAAGAGCATTTGCATGCCTACGATGATTTTTTTAATTTCCATTTATTTTTCCTTTTTATTTAGTTCCGTATAATCTGTCACCAGCATCACCAAGACCTGGAACAATATATTTATTCTCATCAAGAAAATCATCCACATTGCCTGTAAAGATCTGAACATCTGGATGAGCTTTTTCAACAACCTTGATCCCTTCAGGTGCAGAGATAATTGAAATAAGTACAATATGATCATATCCCTGTTTTTTAAGAATATCAATTGCAGCAACAACAGAGCCTCCTGTTGCAAGCATGGGGTCAATGATAAAAACAAGTGGATTTGTAAGATTCTCAGGAAGCTTGGAGTAATATTCAACAGGAAGTTTGGTATCATGATCCCGGTAGATTCCTAAAAATCCAACCCTTGCATTAGGAACAAGCTTGAGAATCCCATCCAGCATACCCACACCCGCACGAAGAATAGGGACTATAACTATATCGTTTTTCATCCTCTTACCAATCATTCTGGTCATGGGAGTTTCAATTTCATAATCTTCAACTTCAATATTTTTCAATGCCTCATAGCATA
>CAZYPA010000052.1:0-15847 GCA_964649175.1 uncultured Leptospirales bacterium
GTGAAATATTATTACCAAAGTGTGTTGCAAGGGGAATCAGGCTGTTTCTGAAAGCATGTTTTAAAACTGCCCCTTTAAAATTCTGACCCTTAGCAATAGCTGTACGCATAAAATCTGAAGCCAGATAATCCATAAGTGAATTTTTCATCAGCAATGTCATTACAGCAAAACTCCCTGCCATATAGGCAACCAAAGGAAGAGCTGCATGATAAAATATATCCCCTATTTTACCAAATATGGATAATTCATGAAAATTATTCCCTACAAAACCGCCAAGAGGAAAAACATCAAGCCATGATGAAAAAACAAGAAGAAGTATAATTGCAACAACATAATTAGGAATTGCATAACCTACAAATATAAATATAGAGGAAAGATTATCAATGGCTGTTCTATGTTTTATTGCTTTTAAAACACCAAGAGGTATACATACTGCATATGTGAGTATCATGGCCATTATCCCATAAAAAAGCGATACTGGAAGCTTACTTTTAATGAGCTCCCATACAGACTCATAATACCTTGTAGATGTACCAAGATCCAAAAGTACAACGTTCTTAAGCCAGTAAATATAACTTACAACAACCGGTTTATCAAAGCCATAAAAACTTTTAAGCTCCTGAAGCTGCTCTGCAGAAAGAGGAGCTTCATTCATCCTGTTATAGCCCTGAGCAGCAGATGCCTCTTGCGCCTGGGCAATCATCCTTTCAATAGGCCCCCCTGGGACAAATCTGGTCATTATAAAAACCATTAAGGTAATCCCAATAAAGGTTGGAATTATAAGGAGAAGTCTTCTCAAAACATAATCTTTCATTTATTCAGCTGTTCAAATCCTATAAAATTAAATAAAATAACAATTACCTTACTGAGCAATGATAATTCAATAAGACATAATACAGAGGTTAAAATCCTTTGTCAAATATAAATAAAATGATAAACTATATACAACTGTCATCATTACTCTGTAGGTATGTTTTAAAAATGGTTTCAGAAAAAAATTTAAACTTAAAATGCCTGCACCAGGAATTGGATTAATCCCTGCATTTATAACCCACGTTCCGTACAGTTTCTATTATTGAATTAAAATCATCGCCCAGCTTGCTCCTGAGCCTTCTAATATGTACATCAACAGTTCTTGTACCACCAATATACTCCATTCCCCATATACGGCTCAAAACATCTTTTCGTGAAAAAACTGTTCCCCTGTTAAAAAGAAAAAGTCTTAAAAGTTCCAACTCTTTATAGGTAAGCTCAATTTTTTCATCATTAAGGTAAACAGCATATTCCTTCATGTTTATGCGCATTTGACCTATAGATATTTCTTCATCACATTCAGGGTTTTCAGGAATAATCCTTTTAAGCCTTGCCTGAATTTCTCCTTTACGAAATGGATATAAAATAAAATCATCAAAAAACCATGTAGAATCAAGCTCTGAAATTGTATTATTCTGAAGGACCAAAATTACAGGGATATTTATAATTTTTTTTCTAAGCCTGGAAAGATAAAATTGCGTAGAATCTGAATCAGCAATTTCTTCATAATCAATAAAAAAAACAGAATCTATACCCCTCTGTATTACATCAATATTACGGTATAATGAAACATTTAAATCAGGCAGACTGGTTTTAAAATCATCCGATATTTCATGGTTTTTTGTAACCAGGCCGATATTTAATTTCATTTTTTTTCTGCTCTGATAGTTCTTTAAATATTTCTAAATAGCGCATAGCTACTGATTCTGCATAAAAATCTTTAACTTTTTCTTTATTGTTAATAGACAATGTTCTATAAAGGTTTTTATTTCCCGATAATTCTATAATTGAATTTTTACATGATTCCACATCACCAACATCAAGTAATAAAGCATTCTGCCTGTCTTCCAAAAAATCAGTTTGTCCTCCATGATTGGTGCATATAATTGGCAAACTGCAATACATAGCTTCCATAAAAACTATGCCAAAACCCTCATGAAGGGAGGTAAGAATAAAAACATCAGAAAGGCTAAGGTATTTATACTTATCTTCATCAGAAACATAACCACAAAAAATTATTTTGTCTTCAACTTTTTTCTCAACAGCAAGGTCACTCAAAAATTCCTTTTCCGGACCATCCCCCAGAATAAGCAATTTTATATTTTTATTTTCTATACCAGATAAGGCATATATAATTGTTTCAATCGACTTTCTTTTAACAAGCCTTCCAATAGTTATCAAATAAAATGTATTATTATCAAGATTAAAATCTTTTCTTGTTGCAGGTAAAATTTCAGGCTGATGAAAAGCAAGGGGAATTATAAGCACTTCATTCCCGGGATTATAATATTTTACTGCATTATCTCTGGTATTGCTGGATTGAGCAACTACGCTCTGAGCCCTATTGAGAATAAAAGCAACAACTCTTTTAAAAAAGAAACTATTATGAGGAGACATTTTTTTACTTGGATCATAAATATCCCCTCCATGAAGTGAAAGAACATTGGGAACAGAAAAAAACTTTCCAAGAACATAACCCAAAGGCCCTGATGGAACTGCAAAATGTGTATTGATAACAGTGTACCTGTTTTTTCGCATAAGAGAAAATCCCTTAAGAAAACCTGTTATCAAAAAGGAAAGCATTGAAATGAATGTTGCAGCATCCCTGGATTTTCTAAAAAATATTTTAGATCTATATATGTTTATTCCCTTCATATTCTCATACGAAGGAAGATCTTCAAACCCGGATGTAAGCACATCAACCTGTCCATATTTAAGCCATTCAAGAGCAAGATCATATGCTGCAACACCACCGCCACCACCAAGAGGAGGAAATTCATAGTTTATTATAAGTATTTTTTTATCTTTATTTGTCATAAGCTCTGCTTTTTTATTAATATTTTTTTAGACAATCTGCACCAAGGTAAATCAACTTATCAGAAACAACAAAAAAGCCCTGGCAAGTAAAGCCTTTTTTAAATTCCAATAATTCTATTGGCAATTAATCCATAGAAACTCCCCTTGCCAATAAAATGCCACCCTAAATGGGAAACACAGCTTGAACAAAGAGCAATGCTCCACTTATATCCCGGGAACCATGAATATTCTGATGTATAATCTCCCAGGATAGTACACCCTGAAGCACTGCTTAAACATATTATGGAAAAAAATATTCCTGCAGGATTTTTTTTATAATGAGAAGCTGAACCTTCAATTATTATAATGTCGTTTTTATTTGCTACATAAGCCATACATTGCTTGCAAAAAATCCTCTCATCTGCTAAACTTTCTTTCTCTATTGAAAAACTTTCTTTTACAGAAGAAAACCTGTTTGTTTTATAATTCAAGATCTCACCCTTAGCCTGATCAATTCTCCATTATGTAGTCTTGTTAATTTTTAACATATTATTCATTTCAAAAAATTTTACATTAAACAATATTTATAAACTTTTAATAATATTTCAATACTTATACTTTAATTGTTAAAATAAAAAAATTAAAACCTGTTTTGAAACACACTGCTAAAAGAATTTCAACACAACAGTGTGAATTATTTAAATCCCTGTTGAATTAATTCTTAATACTGTGAGATTAAATACCGAAGATAATAAAAAGGTATTATGTCACTTGCTATGAAAAAATTATTTGATATTGAAAAACCTGTTAAAAATTATAAAAAGTCATTTAAACTGGCCAAGAAACTGTATAAAAAAAACAAGCTCCATGAAACTATTCTAATTTTAAAACAATTAAAACATCATGGGTATGATCTGCCCCTGACCTCCCTGACCCTGGCAATGGCTTATGATAAAGTTGCTTATTTGTCCGGAGATAAGGAATATGAGGACATGGCACTTGAAGAATATAGTGAAATAATAAATTACAGTGATTCAAAAAAATATCGGAAAAAAGCCATTAAACTACAGAACTCATTGGCAAAAAGGATTTCTATATTAAATGAAAACGAATACAAGGCTCATGAAAAAGCCAGGGAGCTTCACGCAGTTAGTTCAAGATCTGCTAAATCATGGTTTATGCTTGGAGCTAATTTTGCAGTAAGAAAAGATCCCTTATTTGTAATCAATTCCTTTGAAAATGCTATTAAGCTTAAACCTGATTATATTCTGGCCCTTTACAGGCTTGGATATGTTTATCACCATAATCTTAATGATACTAAAAATGCTTTAAAATATTACTTAAAAGTAATCAGGATTGATCCTTTTGAAGACAAAACTGAATCTGAATCAAATAATGTTAAAGCTATAATTGAGACCTGTAATGAGCTGTCAGATATTTATATGCAAAAAAAACAATTAAACAAAGTCCTGTCTGTATGCGACTACACCCTGAAATTTTATCAAAAATATAGCGATTTATGCAGCAGTGAAGGAATTAAGAATATCATGGAAAACACATACAAGGCTGCAAGACGCCTTCAAAAAGAGGATGCGCTAAAGAAATATATTTTAGACAAATATAAGCTTGACTTTGAATTACTTTTGAATGAACTAAGAATAGTTTAAAATAAATTGGAATAGTTAAATGTTTAGTAAACCACGTAAAGCTGCCACTGTTGCTATATTAAAAAACAAATCTTCTACTGATGAATTTGAAGTACTCCTCCTGAAAAGACACAAGCAGGACAAATTTTTACCCTCCTATTATGTTTTCCCTGGAGGAGGAATTGATGAACAGGACAGCATTCCTGGTAAAAAAGATTACAGCATTAAAACGGATAAAAAAAACAAAGATGATTTTGATGTTTATCTTTATACAATGGGAGCAATAAGAGAAACCTTTGAAGAATCAGGATTCCTGCTTGCAAGGAATAGCAATGGAGATTTTGTTTCAATAAGTAAAGATGCTGATATAGAAAAATATTCAAAATATAGAACAATGATTTACGAAAATCAGCTAAGCTTTAATGAAATGCTTAAAATTGAAAAGCTTAAACCTGCTATTGAGTCAATACATTATCTTTCAAGATGGATAACACCTGTTTTCTCCCCAATCAGATATGATACTAGATTTTTTGCAGTGCTTGCTCCTGAAAACCAGTACATAATGCACGATGGTATTGAGCTTGTTGAAACCAGATGGATGACACCAAAGGAAGCTCTTTCCTGTTATAAAAATAAAAAGATGAAAATGGTTGTGCCCACTATAAGTACCCTGGAGTTCTTTGCATCATTTGAATCCAGCCATGATGTGATTAAACACCTTGCTGACAAGGGAGGAATAAAATAACAATCCCTATACTGTAAGCTCACCTGCAAGGTTCTCCTGAAATTTTTTGCGCACAATTTCCCTATCCCTATGATTTCCCAAAAGATACATCATCTTTGTTACTGCTGCCTCAGTTGTCATATCAAACCCGCTTATTATACCTGCATCAAGCAGCCCAAGCCCGGTTTTATAGCGTTTCATATGCACAGTGCCTGAAATACACTGGGTAATATTTGCAACAATAATTCCTTTTTTTACACCATGTGCAAGGGGCTTAATAAACCAGTCCTCTTCAGGAGCATTACCGGAACCATAGGTTTCCAGGATAAGCCCCTTAAGCCCGGGAATATTAACAACGCTTTCTATTGAGGCAGATGTAATTCCCGGGAAGAGTTTAAGCAAAAAAACATTTGAATCAGGAAATGCTCCAATCTGAATTAGCGCTTCATTAAAAACATTTTCTTTTTTTACAACATTTTTATTGTACACTATATTTATTCCGGCTTCAGCAAGAAAGGGATAATTGGGGGACTCAAATGCATTGAAATTATCAGCACTCCTTTTGGTTGTTCTGTTCCCACGATAAAGCCTGTTCTCAAAATAAATACAAACCTCTGCAATAACCGGAGCTCCTCTTTTTTTTGCAGATGCTATCTCTATTGCAGTAATGAGATTTTCCCTTCCATCAGTTCGAAGAGTATTTATGGGAAGTTGTGAACCAGTAAAAATTACAGGTTTATGAAGGTCTTGTAAAATAAAGCTGAGTGCTGAAGCAGTATAGGCCATTGTATCTGTACCATGAAGAACAACAAAACCATCATAGATCAAATAATTTTTTGAAATAATTTTGGCAATCTGCATCCATAAGGCAGGTGTCATTTTTGAAGAATCTATTGGATCATCAAATTCTATCACATGAAGATGCGTATCCAGTCTTTTAAGTTCTGGAACTTCATCCCTTATATTCTGAAAATTAATCGGGTGATACGCTCCTGAATCACGGTCAAGAGCCATTCCTATTGTGCCGCCAGTATAAATTATAAGTACTGATCTATGATTATCAGCCATATTATTGTCAGGCTATACCAAGATAGGCTTTTTTTACATCATCATTATTCAGCAGCTCAGCACCTGTGCCTTTGAGAACAATTGAACCTGTTTCCAGGACATATCCAAAATCCGCAATCTCAAGGGCAACCTTGGCATTCTGTTCAATAAGGAGTATAGTAACCCCAAGAGAATTTATTTCTTTTATTACATTAAAAATTTCTTTAACAATAAGCGGAGCCAACCCTAAGGAAGGCTCATCCATCATGAGGAGTTTTGGCTTTGACATAATTGCCCTGCCTACAGCAAGCATCTGCTGCTCCCCTCCGGAGAGGGTTCCTGCTTTCTGCTTTAATCTCTCCTTAAGCCTGGGAAATATGGAAAAGACCTTTTCCTGATTTTCAGCAATCCCTTCTTTGTCTGTGCGTGAATATGCACCAAGTACAAGGTTTTCACCTACACTGAGATTAGTGAAAACCCTTCGCCCTTCAGGAACAAGAGCCATACCCTGTTTTACTATATCCACTGTTTTATGTTCTGTAATATCCTCTCCATTATACAAAATATTTCCAGATAAAGGCTTTACCAGACCTATTGCTGCTCTAAGTGTGGTACTTTTTCCTGCACCATTTCCACCAATGAGTGTAATTATTTTCCCCTCAGGCACTTCTATATTTATTCCCTGAAGAGCTTTAATTCCGCCGTAATTAACATATAAATCTTTAATAATGAGCATCTAGTTAACCCCCAAATAAGCTTCAATTACCCTTGGATTGTTTTGAATTTCCGCGGGGGTTCCCTCTGCTATGGTATTGCCATGATCCAGGACATAAATCCTTTCACATACACCCATTACAACCTGCATTGTATGCTCAATAAGGAGTATGGTTAGATCAAACTTATCTCTTACCTCATGAATAAAGTCCATAAGCTCAATTGACTCATGGGGATTCATTCCTGCAGCTGGCTCGTCAAGAAGGAGAAGCGTAGGATCTGTTGCAAGTGCCCGTGCTATTTCAAGCCTGCGCTGCTTACCATAGGGAAGAGAATAGGATTGTTCATGTGCTACATCAACAAGTCCTAAATCCTCTAAAAGATTCATTGATTTTTCAATCATGTGTTTCTCTTCACGCATATAGGGCGGTGTTCTGAAAACTGAAGAAAAGATTTTTGATCTTAGGCGCAGATGATTACCTACAAGAACATTGTCTAGTACAGTCATTTCCTTGAAAAGTTTAATATTTTGAAAGGTTCTTGCTATACCAAGCTTTGTTATTTCATGGGGCCTGAAATGAGTAATATCTTCATTTCTAAAGTAGATAAATCCTTCTGTTGGAGTATACTGACTTGTAATAATATTAAAAGCTGTTGTTTTCCCTGCACCATTGGGACCTATAAGCCCCACTATTTCATTGTTTTTTAATTCAAGACTAAGTTCTGAAACAGCCACAAGGCCACCAAATTTCATTGTAATATTGTCTGTACGTAATATATTCATTATGATTATCCCTTAACTCCCTTTTTTCTATTCTGTAGAGGGTCTAGAATCATGTCCCATGAAAGCTCTCTATTACCCATAAGACCACGCTGAAAAAAGAGTATAACAATAAGAAGTGCAATAGAAAAAATAACCATTCTCAGTCCTGAAATTCCATCTGTCTTGAAAAAATAAAAATCCATTGGTCCGTCCAGTATTCTCATATACTCCATTGCAACAGTTACAACTATAGCTGAAATTACTGTCCCGGAAATACTTCCCATGCCTCCAAGCACAACTATAAGCAAAATATTAAATGTAAGAAGAAAACGAAACATCAGAGGATCAATTGTACCTATAAGATGCGCAAGAAGACCTCCGGCAATTCCTGCCATAAATGAACCTATTGTAAAGGAAAGAACCTTGTGCTTAAAGAGATTAATACCCATTGCCTCAGCAGCAACCTGATCTTCCCGTATAGCCTTAAATGCTCTGCCATAGCTTCCCTTAAACAGATAAACCATAAAGGCAATAGAAGCTATAGCAGTTCCCCATGTCCACCAGACGGTTGTATATGGCTCCAGCCCCTTTAATCCTAGGGAACCGTTTGTTATACTCTGCATATTTGTTATAACTATTCTAATGATCTCAGCAAATCCAAGTGTTGCAATTGCAAGATAATCGTCTCTCAGCTTAATAACAGGTGCTCCAATAAAAATACCTGCAATTGCTGCCATTGCACCACCAGCTAAAAGAGCAGGGAAAAAATCCCATTGAGTATCAGCAAGCCAGGAAGCTATTGGAACAAGAAAAAAATTAAGCTCTTTCAGTTCAGGAGACATGGTTAAAAGCGATGTAACATAAGCTCCTATTGCCATAAACCCTGCATGGCCAAGGGAGAAAAGTCCTGTAAAACCATAAATAAGATTAAGGCTTAATCCCAAAGTAATATATATACCGCACATATTTAAAATTCGAATTTTATATGAATCAAAAGTATAATTGAAAATAATAAGCAGAGAAATCGCTACTAATACAGATACTACTGTAAGAATCTTTTTTAAATCTTTGTTGTTGTCCATAATACTTAAACCTTTTCCGTAAGACTTTCACCCATAATACCGCTTGGTTTAACAAGCAATATTACTATAAGGAGAATAAAAGCAAATGCGTCCCTATATCCGCTTAAAGCAGGCATAAATGCTACTGCCATAATTTCAGTCATTCCAATTATAAGTGCACCAATAACAGCACCTGTTATATTGCCTATTCCGCCAACAACAGCTGCAATAAAACATTTTAAACCTGGCATTAGTCCCATGAGAGGATAGAGTTGGGGATATTTCATCCCCCACATAATACCACCAACAGCAGCAAGTAAAGAACCAAGCCCAAAGGTATATGATACAATTTTATCAACATCAATGGACATCAATCTGGCTGTTTCATGGTCCTTGGAAAGGGCCCTCATTGCCATGCCTGTTTTTGTGTAATTGACAAGATACATTAATCCTGCAAGAAAAACACCGGTTATCACAGGTATAAAAAGATTAACACTCATAATTGAAATATTTCCAAAAACAAGTCTTGTTCCAAATAACTCAGGAATAGGGAAAGCCTTTTGTATTCCACCAAAAAGAACTACCCCTAAACTTTGAAGAAAAAATGAAACGCCTATTGCAGAAATCAGTATTGAAACCCTTGGGGAATCTCTAAGTGGCCTGTAAGCAACCTTTTCAATCATCATGCCAAACAGGGCAGTTAAAACAATTGCCACAATAAAGCCTGCCCACCAGGGCATAAAAAACATGGTAAGAGCATAAAAGGCGAAATATCCGCCTAACATAAAAATATCACCATGGGCAAAATTTATAAGCCTTAATATTCCATAAACCATGGTATATCCAATTGCTATAAGCGCATAAAGACTTCCAAGAGAAATTGCGTTTATTAAATGTTGAAGAAATATTTCAAAACTCATTTATAGCTCCGAGGATCTTTTATAATATTAATTCAAGACAGGAATAGGTTACCATAGCAAGAAAAATACTCCACTGACCGGCAAAGACCAGAATAGCAGCCTGATAGCAATACCAGACTTGAATTAAAAATTTTATTCTTTTTTAAAGTAAATCAAGGTAAAAAATTCACTCTATAGCAGATATGTCAACAAATTATTTCCAATTAAAAGAGCCTGGCATAAACCAGGCTCTTTATTATAGATCATAATTGACTTTAATTATGAATTAAGGCTGTACTGTTGTAAGATATTTGAACTGGTTATCTTTCACTATTTTAATAACAGCATTTTTTACTGCATCACCATCCTGATTAAGAGTGATCATTCCGGCTGCGCCTTCAAAATCCTTTGTTTTTGCAATTTCATCCCTGATTTTTTTGCCATCAATAGAACCGGCTTTTTCAATTGCTGCACGCATTACAAGATATGAGTCAAATCCAAGAGCTGTAACAGCTGCAGGTTCTTCTTTATATTTTTCCCTGAAAACTTTAAGAAATGTCTCTGACATTTTTGTAATAGGAACTTCTGATGTAAAAAAAGTTGAAAATGTTGCGCCTTCCACAGTCTTTTTCCCAACAGTAAGGAATGGACCTGTTTCCCATGTATCTCCACCAAGGAAAGGAATATCTATACCCTGATCCCTTGCCTGCTTTATAATAAGGGCAGATTCAGTATAGTTCCCTGGAGCAAAAATTACATCAGGCTTAAGTTGAGCTATAGCTGTAACCTGAGCTGTAAAATCATTATCGCCTGTGTTATAGTTAAAAGGAGCAGCAAGGATTGACTTGTCATTTTTTGTCAGCTCTTTAAATGAATCCATAAAAAACTTTGCAAGACCTACGGAATAATCATTTGAAATTTCCTGAATAATACATGCTGTTTTTGCGCCAAGTTCTTTAACAGCATAGGTTGCCATTACTTTCCCCTGAAAAGGGTCTATAAAGCAAACACGGAAATACCAGTCATTACCTTTTGTAACAAGTGGATTTGTAGCTGAACATGCAATGGCAGGGACTTTCCCTTTTACAACAGGACCAGCAGCCATTGACAATGAGCTTCCCCAACTGCCCAGAATACCAACAACTTTGTCTCTGTTTACAAGTCTTTCAGCAGCATTAGCAGCTTCAACCTTGTCACTTTTGTTGTCAGCAATAACAAGCTCAATCTTCTTACCAAGAACTTCAGGGAACATTTCATTTGCAAGTTTTATTCCCAGAACTTCAAGTTCTCCTCCATTTGCATTCGCTCCTGTCATAGGCTCGAAAATACCAATTTTGATAACATCTACATTATCAAGCTCAGCTGTTTCTTTTTTACAACCTGTAAGCATTACAGCAAAAACAAGAAACGCTGTAATAACAAGAATTAATTTTTTCATCCCTTACTCCTCTATTATTTATAATTAATACAGCACTATACAACAGCCAAATGTAAATATTGAGCTTATTCACATGAAAGTCAAACCAAAATTAAATAAGAAGAAAAAAATATTCATCAATAAACTATAAAGGCCTATAAACTTTTTATTAAAAAAATGATCATTAACATGAATTAAGTTGACTGAAAAATCAAAGCCCGCTACTTTTGCCTTAATTAGAACCTCACATAAATAAAAAGATATATTTAATTTATAATATAAAAAGAGAGACCAATGACAGAAAAGAAGAGCCTTAGTCAAAGTATTATTTATAATCTAGCCATGCTTGTTTTTTCATTTTCAATAATGGCTATTGAAGCACTTTTCGTTCATCAACTTCTTATAATAACCAATTACCTGACAGCAACTTTTGTAATTTCCATTGCCATGATAGGCATGGCCTTTGGTAGTTTTATAAGCTTTTATCTTGCTAAACTAAACAGCTATGTAATAATTCTTATTGCAGCCCTGCTCTATACAGCAACATTGCCCCTATCCTATTATAACATAATAAATATAGGATATTTCCAATATCCCTATTTGCTGATTCTTCCATTTATGTTTGCAGCGATTATTGTATCTTTGCTTTTTTCAAAGGCAAATTCAAACAAAATATATTTTGGAAACCTTGCAGCATCAGCACTGGGGGTTATTTTCCCTATATTTGCAGTTAATCCTTTTAAATCTGAAGATGTACTTATTATACTCATGTTCTTCCCCGCAGTATTTATACTGATTCTTGCCTTTGGATTCAAAAATATAATTACAAAAATAGCTACTGCAATAATTGCAATAACTCTTATTTTTGCTACATCAACTGTACTAATGCACAATCTTAAACTCCCTGAAAAATTAACAAAAACAGAGTATGAGGAGCAGATTATCCCAGGTATCAAAAACACCTATGACAGACAGTTTATGCAGAGAAGCTACACAAAGGATGGAGATAAATACGTTTATAATGGCGACAAATATGGAATTAAAAGGGCAAAATATATTCTCCACGATATTGGGCACTGGAAAAGCTTTGATATAAACTATAATATAAACCGTCAAAACACAACAGCAAACAAAGAGAACCGAAACTGGGTTGATAAGCTCATTGATGCTACAACAGCCACTCATAAAGTTGATATGAGCAAGGTTGAGTCAAGAAAAACCTGGTATTCCCATCTGCCCGGCAACAACTGGAAGCTTATTTACTCCCAGGATGATCTCATGGGTAAAATTGACTTTTTCAATGTTAATGACCAAACCATTATTTTTTGTACAAACGGTATCCCCCTTGATACAGCTTTACAGTCAAATGGGACAATATGGGATCCCAGGGTTCCCCTTATTGAAAACCCTGATATTTTCATAATTGGCTTATCATACGATGGTCTGGTTAAATCCACAAAAAGACAGCCAGGGTCAAAGGTAAGCGGCGTTGAATTTTCACCTGTTCTAATGGATCTGCTTACTGAAGACAATGGCAATGGGTATTTTTCAAAATTCGCCAATTTCCCGTATAAGGATGTTGATGCATATGAAGCTGAAGGAAGATATTTCCTCACAAGCAATACTAAAGAATACGACATGATAACACTCATGAACCTTCATCCTGAATATCCTGCAATTGCAACTCTCATGCCTGAATATCTGCATACAGTTGAAGCAACCAAAATGATGTTGAACAAGCTTTCAGATAAGGGGATGCTGGTTTATGAAGAGATACTTGAAACGCCAAGAGGGAGATATGCTTTTTATAAGCTTTTAAATACTATCAAATACACACTGAAAGAAATAGGGATAAAGGATCCCAGCCAGCATGTTCTTATATACTCCTGGGATTTCTGGGGACCAAATCAGAATTTTCAGACTGTACTTGTTAAGAAATCTCCATTTACTCAAAAGGAGCTTGCAACTTTTGCCGGATACCATAATGTAATTGCTCCAAGATACGGTTCAGAAATTACCCTTCATCCTGTCATAAAAACAGGCCATACCTTTGAAAAAGTTTTTAATGCAAATGAACCTATATATGAAATGACTGAATATCCAAACAGGATAAGACAGGCTCAATTTGAAGAGGAGATGCTTCCTCTTATAAAAAAAGCTGAAGACGCTGAATTTTTTAAAAGCCTCTTTACTTTCAGCAATCAATACAAAAGATACTACATTAAACGCAATGCAGTAACTGATGCAAACAGGGAAAGGGTTCACGCAATACTTGACCAGATTGACTTCCCATATGAAGTTGATCTTACGCCAACAACAGACAATAAGCCCTTCCCTTTTAATGTTTATAAAAACAAAAAAGAAGTACAGGTACTTCTTGATGTAATATTAAAACTGGCAGGAATACTTTTTATACCTGTAATACTACTTACAATTATACGCTACAGATCCCAGGGGTTTAAGCTACCTTTGCACACCCTGTTTTTCGCACTGCTGGGACTTGGTTTCATGATGATAGAAATTGTCCTTATGCAAAAATATCAAAGATTTATAGGTTCACCGATTTATTCAACAATTGTGATTCTTGGAGGCCTCCTGTTCTTTAGCGGACTTGGAAGCTATTTCAGCAGGAATTTTTCAAGGAAGAATCTCATCATCTGTATTGCTGCAATACCTGTACTAATTTTATTTCAGGCACTTTTTGCTGATGCAATTTTCAATGCTTTGGCAAAGTACAGCTTTACAACCAAGCTATTTATTTCATCAGCAATGATCTTTCCTTTGGCATTTCTTATAGGAATTCCATTCCCTCATGCACTTGAACAGATTAAGCAGGATATATCCAATGAATATGCCACGCTTATGTTTGGGGTTAATGGTGCCCTAATGACAGTTGCTGCTATTTTAACTATTCTTATAAATGTAACCTATGGTCTTAACACAACATTTGCCATAGGATTTGCAACATATGCAGCTTCACTTGGATTATTTGTTGTGATAAAAAAATAGGGCTAATACTGGTGTTAAAAAAATTATTCGCGGTTGTTTTATTTTTTTCTGCATTATTCCTGTATAGCTATTGTGGAAAATCAGCAGATAATGATCTGAAAATATATCAGGTAAAATACGCGGATTCCATGTATCCCAAAAAATTTATTTTCCATAATTACAACGAGGAGGATAAGGCACCCTTTGCCTGGAAGTTTTACTACATCAGTTACAAGGATATAAATATACTTATTGATACAGGGTTTAACAATCCAAAGCTGGTAAAGCTCTTTAATCTTCAAAACTTCATAGACCCTGTTGAAATACTAAAAGCAAACGGCATTGAGGCAGATCAGATAACTGATATAATAATAACTCATCACCATTTTGATCATATTGGCTCTGTTGATAAATTTAAAAATTCCAATATTTACATACAGGAAAATGAGTTTAAAGAAGTTTTTAAATTAAAAGGCTTTCAGAATATAAAGGACTTTCTTAAAAACAATAACCGTATTATAACTTTTAAGCAATCCTTAACTCTTTATGACAATATAAATATTGAAAGAATTGGTGGGCACTCCATTGCTTCATCAGTGGTTTTTCTTAAACATAAGGATATTGAGTTTTGTTTTACAGGTGATGAAATTTATTCACAAAAAAATGTAGAGGAACAGGTTGGAATTGGTTCATTTTATAATCATCAAAAAAATATAGACTTTATTAAAAGGCTTGCTAAGGGAAATTATAAAATTTACAACTTCCACGAACCAGACTTTCAAAGCTTTGATAAAAACTTTATACAGGTATATCCATGATTCTAAATTTAATTTTATTGACATATATGGCTATAACAAACAACTATAATATAAAATGCGCCCGTAGCTCAGCTGGATAGAGCGTCGGACTTCGAATCCGTGCGTCGCAGGTTCGAATCCTGCCGGGCGTGCATAACCCCTGATACAATCAGGGGCTTTTTATTTCCACATAACAGGCATGTTTTCGATTGCCCCAGGATTGCCATGGATTTTTAGCTTTAAACTAAACTTCATGAAACCAAAGATTTACAAATCAGATTACCTGCTTTTTTTATAATACTACTGAAAAAGCAATTGCTACCAAAGGGCAAATTTTTATATCTTTTGAAATTATTGAATGCAAAATGCGTTATTTGCCTGATATTACTTTCTTATTCTTTTCACATAGAAAACCCTTCTCTATCCTGGAATTAACTGCAACAGCTAGTTTACATCAACCATACAATCCCACCATCCAAATATGCTTGACAAAGAGTAATAATAGATGAAAATAAAAACAGGCTTATTAATCGTTTAATGCCACTGAATATACAGTCCCGTTATCCACAGGACAAAGACGAATTGATCAAAGTTCTTACAGAGCAGTTATGCCTTGATTTAGTAAAACAGACAGAGGAACTATACAAATGGATCAGGCAATTACTGAAAAAATAAAACAGTATGCCGACATTGTCAGACAGACAATGCAGGTAAAAAAAATAATTTTATATGGATCATATGCAAGCGGATGCGCTCACGATAAATTATTTTGCAAAAATAAATTCCACTTTTTCAATCTTCGAGGTACTTGAGAATATATTTTAAAAACCTTTCAAAATCATCAAGCCTGTTTTTAAATATTGCAAAAACGATTTCATCATCTACTTTTTCATAATAATAAACAAGAAGATTACGAAACATAGCTATCTTTTCAAAATTTTTCAGATCCGGTTCCGGGATAA
>CAZYPA010000053.1:0-15181 GCA_964649175.1 uncultured Leptospirales bacterium
CGGCAATGGAAAAGGATTCAGTCAGGACTAAAATGGCAGAAGCCCGCCTTAAAAACGCTGTTACAGTCAATATTGACAATAAAACCGAGGGTAATAATCTGATAGTAAGGCTCAATAATAAAGGTGCCGGGCACGATGTTCCTACTGGTTCTTCAAATACCAGGCAGGTTTGGGTACAGGTTAAAGCTGTTGATGCAAAGGGAAAGACAGTTTTTGAAAGCGGTGTTTTGGATAAAAAAGGATATCCTGGTAAAGATGCTGTTGTTTTTGTCACTGTTTTTGGTGATGGCAAGGGAAACCCTGTTGATAATATTGCAAAAGCAAAAGAGATTATCCATGACAAGCGCCTTAAAGCAGGGGTAGAGCATATTGAGAAATTTGATATTGGTGATATTAAAGGAAAGTTTACTGTAACAGCATCTTTGTTGTACAGAACCATTCCGCAGGAGCTTGCTGATAATCTTAAATCTCTTAATGGAATGAAGATTCCGGTTATAGTTATGGCAGAGCAATCAATTGAACTGGAAAGATGACATTTATGGTTAGAGCTCCCTGGCTATAATCATTCAAGGTCAGGTGTCTGTTCAATGTTGTTAAGTTAATAGTCAGGCAGATTAATACAGCCCCCCGGAAGGGGGGCTTAAAAATTCTGGTATTGAATATTTTTTAGTGATACTTGAAAAATTCTTTTTTAAAAAGAGGCTTAAAGAAATTTAGTGAAAACAAAGAAACATAAAGAATATGAAGATGAAATAAAGCATCTTTATGATCAAATAAAACCAGATATTATTAAGCGAATAGGGGAATTTCGTGAAATATGGAAAAAGGCAGATAATGAGGAGCTGTTTATTGAGCTTTCTTTTTGCCTTTTTACACCTCAGTCAGGTGCCCGTCAGTGCTGGAAAGCTGTAAATCGTTTAATTGATAAAAATCTGCTTTTTCATGGAACAGCTGAAGAGATTGCAGAGGAAATTAATATTGTGAGATTCAGAAATAATAAATCAAGGTATCTTGTTGAAGCAAGGGACAGGTTTATAACAGGGGGAAGCAGCATTAGAGATTGTCTTGATAAAAATTTTGAACAGGCAGAAAAAAGAGAATGGCTTGTAAAAAACGTAAAAGGTTTAGGTTTTAAAGAGGCTAGTCACTTCCTGAGAAATATTGGCATAGGGACCGATCTGGCAATACTCGACAGACATATACTTAAAAACATGGTACTTTTAGGAATAATCGATAGAATACCTAAAAGTATAAGCAGCAAAGTTTATCTGACTCTTGAAGATAAACTGAGAAAGTATTCTATAAAGAGCAATATACCTCTTGAACACCTGGATTTTGTATTATGGTATAAGGAGGCAGGAGAAATTTTTAAATAAAACTTCTCTTCAAAGATTTATGTCATTGTCTGGTTTATAAGGAATTGTTTAAAACGCACAGCCTGTTTGAAGTCAGGTTTAATACTTATTGCCTTGTCGCAATCCTCCAGGGCCCGCTGTATATCGCCCAGATCATAATAGGTAAGAGATCTTCCGTAAAATGTATCAGGCCACAATGGATTCAGTTCCAGTGATTTGTTAAAATCAGCAAGGGATTCATCATATTTTTTCAGCATTCTGTATGTTAGGCCCCGATTTGTGTAAACCCTGGTATCATTGGGAGCCATTTTTATTGCTGTAGTAAAATCATCAATAGCCTTATCATATTCAGAAAGTGTAAAATAAACAAGTCCTCTGTGATTATATATAAAATGATTTGGTGAAACAATTATTAGTTGGGTGTACAGAGCAACTGCATCTTGCAGTCTGTTTTCAAGATGAGCATTCATTGCTTCAACCATCAGGTCATTAAGCCCATATTCAGAACCGTTTCCGGTTTTTGTGATATGCTCAAATTTTTTTGGTTCTATTTCCAGGCCTTCAATATTTTTTTCAGGATTTATCAGAGGTGCATCATTTTTGATTTTTCCCATTTTTTCCGGTATGGTGGAAACTTTATCCATAAGTTTTTTGTGGCGTTCCTGTATATCCCTATAGCGCTTTCTCTGGTATTCCCTTATTTCCTGAAAGGTAATATCTGCTAAAGACAGGGTTGCATTTAAAGCTATCATTTTTCGTCTTATGGTATCTTCTATTTTATCAATGCTGGTTTTATAAATAAGTTCATGTTCTACCTCAGCCCAGGCATCCTGCAGAATCGTACGAAGCTGTATCTCTATTTTTATGGAGTCACTTAATTTGTATTTTTTAGCAATATCATCTGGAAGTGATATAAGTATATGGATTGAATCGTATCCAAATTCCCTTATAGTCAGTTCTCTTGATTTATACTCAGTTTCTATTACTTCGAAAGTTTTCAGTATTATGTTTTCAACACTTTCCAGGTCTTCGATAAAAGGAACAACAATTCTCATGCCCACAATATCAGTAATATATTCAAAGGGATTGGAGATGGATATCTTTTGGCTTCTGGCAAGAAGTTTGCGATAAAAGGCGTCAAAGGATTTTATGCGACCTTTTATTTGTGCATTACATGCAGAATTGGCAAGAATGGAGTCAATTCTTAGAGACAGGGCTGCTAGTATTTTATTATATTTTTTCTGATTTTTTTCATAATAGGATAAAAGTTTATACTTTTTATCCATCCAGTAATCAACATCATTGTTCATTTCATTTTCCCTGATTAGGAGATTTTAAAATTTATATAAGCTTGTGCTGCTATGACAGAGTCAGGTTTTCAGGTTAAATTGTTTATCAGTTGTTTTCCACTCTAAAATATACTCGTTTCCACATATATTTGCCATTTTTATAAAATGATGTAATATAAAAATCTTCATCTGTAGCTTTTTCAATAACATTAAGACCAAAGTAGTTTAAGCTGTCTACAAGTCTAAGGTTGCTACCATGATCAAGAACAAGTTTTACATGGTTATCAATGAGTAATTCATCTTTTTTTAATACAGTTTCTGTAATTGAATCATAGTGTTCAGGATTTGAATAATCAAAATCGTTTCTTTTATCAAGGTAAGCATAGTAATCAAAAAAATCACCAAACTCTTCTATAGAAGCTGAAAAGAAATCCTTACATGGATAAACCGTTACATTGAAATATCCTGCTACTTTTTTATTTTTGTGAATTTTATGTACAATTTGCCTTAACATGGAAAACTGGGTGTTGATTATGAGTTCATTCATAATAAAGCGTATCATTTTATTTTTTGTCCATGGGAAAGGGCTGCATATTCGTTGAATTTCCTTATCAAAGATTTTATAGTGTTTTTCACCAAGACCAAGAACATATATATATGGTTCCTTTATGGTCTGGTCAGGGTAATAACTTCCACTATTCCGTATTTTACAGGGTTGACTGTTAATACGTTCCCTCTGTTTTAAAGGGATCAGTTCATTAACATTTTCTTCATCGAGTTCGTTTAAGATATTTTTTTCGTTATCTGAAAGCATTGTATTTCCTGGAAATTTATTTTTATAGCAATAAACTATTTATAACTATTATATAAAAAAAGTCAACAAGTTACAGTATAATGTCAGGGGTAATTATTAACGATGGAGTTTTTTTAATATGATTTTGAAAAGAAAATTTTAAGTTTTATAAAACTACAGGGCTGTTTCGCTTTTAACAAAACAGCCCTGTAGTATAAAATACTATCCCTGAGTAAACATAAAGATAGGAGCTTTTCCTTCTTTAACATTTTCAGGTTTATATGCATAGTAGTGTGGATCTTCATTTTCCATTTTGTCAATAATATGCTTGTAGGTTCTTCTTTTCATTTCTGCAAGTGTATTTCTTGATTTATTAAAGGTTTTGGCAAATGCAATTGCTTCTTTAAGAGTTTCATCAACATCTGCGCAGGCTTTAAGAATTACATTGTGCTCTTCAAGAAGTTTTGCTCCAACCTTTTCACCTGACCATTTCATCTTTATAAAAAGATGATAGGGCATAATTCGCTTCATCCATTCTATCATTGAAGGTGAGAATTGTATTCCCAAATCAATTTCTGGTAAACAGAAGTAACCTCTGTCTGCTCTCATGAATCTGAAGTCACATGCACCAGCAAGCATAGCTCCATTACCAAATGCGTGTCCGGTAATAGCTGCAATTGTAGGAACAGGGGACATTAACATTGCTTTAAAAACGTCGCCGTTTCGGGTAAGCCATTTGCTTATTGCTGGGAAATCGTTCTCCTGCTGCGTTTTCATCATCCAGCCAAGATCTACTCCAAGACAAAAGTTTTTGGGATCACTTGATGTTAGCACTATTGCTTTGATTTCTGTATCTTCCAGTATTTCATTGTAAGTTGAAAGCATTGCTTCTGTCCATTCAGGATTGTGTCTGTTTTCACCATTATTCATTACAAGAATAGCAACGGTTTCATCTTTTTTCCATTCAACTATGGCCATAACTCCTCCTTTAAATTGAGCGTTTTTTATTTTAATTAGCACCCAGAATATTCTGTGCTGTTTTTGTTTCCATAATTAAATTGTTCATTTCCTGTTCATTCCTTAAATAACAACAGGATATTTAACTCCCTGAATTTGAGTAAATTTAGTTTTTATTTAACATTTCAGTACAGTTTTATTACAGGAAAATGGAACAATGTTCTTTTTATTAATACATTTCCTTTGGAGGTAAATGTCAAGTTTTTTTATTAAATTAGTTGCATATGCAATCAGAGGATGATTCTAGGAAAGGACCATCTCAAGACTGTCGATATACGGCTACTCGATGACCGGAATAAATGCAAGGTCGTTGAGTGTTTCGAGCGAAGCGAGGAATGTATCGAGACGACCGCAGTAAGATATAGGAATATCTTGACATTTAAAAATTGTGTTATACATTGTAAGTAATACTCTCATAGGATTTATAAACCCGGGAGGAGGTGGGCTTTATGGTAGCAACATTAACAGCATTTGTTATATCTTTATTGTTTGCTTTTTTTGTAGGTAGTATCATGGGATTTGTTATAGGTGTAATTGCCTTCTTCATGGCTTTTATGCCAGCCTTAAAATTTGCAATAGCTCTTGACCTTGGCGCAGGGTTGTATAATAATCATCATAAACGAAATGATATAAGAGCAAAAAAAAGTATTGAAAGCTTAATGGTGATTGAAGATCAAAGGCATGAAAATACAGTTAGAGAAATTATTCTGGATAACTATTTAAAATCTCGCAAGCGCCCATAGGCACAGGATTTCTTAAAGAAAAAACTGTTAAAGTTGTCAAGATCTATCAAGGATGAAAAGATTCCTATGAAAGGATATATGTATATACTTGAATGTGCTGATGGAACCTATTATACAGGAAGTACAAAAGACCTAGATAAAAGGCTTTGGGAACATGAGAATTTTTTGGGAGCTAATTATACAAAGAAGAAATATCCGCTAAAACTTGTATATTATGAAGAATATTCTGTAATTAGTGCAGCTTTCTATAGAGAAAAACAAATTCAAGGATGGAGTCATGCAAAAAAGAAAGCACTGATTGAGGGGAAAAATGAAGATTTGAAACTTCTAGCAAAGAAAGATTTTAAAAAATAGTCATCTCGATACGCCGATACTCGGCTACTCGATGACCGGGATCAGTGCAAGATCGTAAATAGTCATCTCGATACGCCGATACTCGGCTACTCGATGACCGGGATCAGTGCAAGATCGTAAATAGTCATCTCGATACAGCAATATAGGGATACAGGATAAATATCAGGTCGTCGAGTGTTCCGAGCAAAGCGAGGAATGTATCGAGACGACCGTTGAAGGCGTGGGGAATATCATATTAACCTTATTAAAAAATGGTGTTGACCGGAAACACCCCCACAGGCGTGGGGAATATAAGTGGCAAATAAAAAATACTATGTAAAACAGGGAAACACCCCCACAGGCGTGGGGAATATTTATTGAAGAACATCACAAAGACAGCGAAATGGGAAACACCCCCACAGGCGTGGGGAATATCCAAGTGGAAGATCCTCTTCTTTTTTCTTTTCGGAAACACCCCCACAGGCGTGGGGAATATTTTTTATTTTTATCTTGACATAAAAATAAAATAGAAACACCCCCACAGGCGTGGGGAATATCCGGCTTTACCGGTGGCATACTGGACGATATAAGAAACACCCCCACAGGCGTGGGGAATATCCTCTATTAGCTGCACCAGAGACTCATATTGCAGAAACACCCCCACAGGCGTGGGGAATATGACTTCCAATACCTCTGCATACTCAGCCCTACAGAAACACCCCCACAGGCGTGGGGAATATGCAGGATCACCTGTGCTGGTTGCCTGCTGTACAGAAACACCCCCACAGGCGTGGGGAATATGTTTTCTGCTCCTTGCATGAATACATTACCTCGGAAACACCCCCACAGGCGTGGGGAATATTCGTCTTCATGAATACCGGAAAGAACAGTATGAGAAACACCCCCACAGGCGTGGGGAATATTTGATGATAGTAAAATGACAATCATCCTGGAAGGAAACACCCCCACAGGCGTGGGGAATATACGAGGACTAACACCAAAATGAGCCTTTAAAAAGAAACACCCCCACAGGCGTGGGGAATATACTCCAGTGGAAGAAGACTCATTGTTAAAATTAGAAACACCCCCACAGGCGTGGGGAATATTGAAAAACTGGTTATGAATATAAAACTTTCAGTGAAACACCCCCACAGGCGTGGGGAATATCTAGTCCACAAGGAAATCTTGCTGGCCATGGAAGAAACACCCCCACAGGCGTGGGGAATATATTGGAAATAGCTCCAACTGGTTCATAAGAGGGGAAACACCCCCACAGGCGTGGGGAATATGGAGACTAAATGCCTATCGTGACATTCCAATCGGAAACACCCCCACAGGCGTGGGGAATATCATAACTAAGTTGTACCTCCCAATCTCTTGGATAGAAACACCCCCACAGGCGTGGGGAATATCAGTCTCATAACTTTGCTGGCGTCTTTTCTGAAGAAACACCCCCACAGGCGTGGGGAATATCATGAAGGAGAAGTATGCTTGCCTTATCGTCAAGAAACACCCCCACAGGCGTGGGGAATATCAAGTGATTCCGTCTGGAGAAGTCATTACTCTAGAAACACCCCCACAGGCGTGGGGAATATTGTTGCACAAGATGGACAACACCTAACGGGATAGAAACACCCCCACAGGCGTGGGGAATATTCCTATCAATACCCAATCAGTTGTATCTACAGGAGAAACACCCCCACAGGCGTGGGGAATATTTGCCCTGGCAACACAGATAATAGCTTTATCCGGAAACACCCCCACAGGCGTGGGGAATATCTTGAGTAATAGCCTCATCTACATCATCTTCAGGAAACACCCCCACAGGCGTGGGGAATATTTAAGCGTGAAGATAATGCTGTGCAGAGACGTGGAAACACCCCCACTGGCGTGGGGAATATTCCACAGGAAGAAAATATTTTTTATCTACTAAAGAAACACCCCCACAGGCGTGGGGAATATGAAAAGCAAGTCTTAAATCAGACACATCAAAAGGAAACACCCCCACAGGCGTGGGGAATATAATTTCCAGCAATGCGAGATGGTGAAATTGTAGGAAACACCCCCACAGGCGTGGGGAATATTATCCGAGAAATTGCCTTTCTGAAACAATCTCAGAAACACCCCCACAGGCGTGGGGAATATTTTCCTGTTCCGGTAGGCATACAAATAACTGGAGAAACACCCCCACAGGCGTGGGGAATATCCCTTTTATAGCACCCCATCCCACCGGAATATAGAAACACCCCCACAGGCGTGGGGAATATCATAAAAATACTATATGATAAATTTCAAAAGGAGAAACACCCCCACAGGCGTGGGGAATATTCATTATCTAAGACTACAATTTCACCATCTCTCAGAAACACCCCCACAGGCGTGGGGAATATCATCCTGAAAATTCTTTTGTGGTTTTTTGGTCAGAAACACCCCCACAGGCGTGGGGAATATTCAGGTACAATCAGCAAAGGCTCTGAAATAAAAGAAACACCCCCACAGGCGTGGGGAATATTATCTGGGATAGATAAAGACGGATCCCATTCAAGAAACACCCCCACAGGCGTGGGGAATATAAAGCCTGAAAATATAGTCTAAAACTCCAGTAAGAAACACCCCCACAGGCGTGGGGAATATACTGTAGCCATAGCCTTCTCTTAGCCTTTTTAAGAAACACCCCCACAGGCGTGGGGAATATATTGGAAATAGCTCCAACTGGTTCATAAGAGGGGAAACACCCCCACAGGCGTGGGGAATATCTTGCTCAATATCATCATAAATATCTTTATCAAGAAACACCCCCACAGGCGTGGGGAATATTCCGTTACCCGAAACGCTGGTTGCCTTAATAAAGAAACACCCCCACAGGCGTGGGGAATATCGATCCAGGAAATGGTGGTGGATCCGTAACGGGGAAACACCCCCACAGGCGTGGGGAATATTTGACCATAATTAGCATGAACCCCTGATTTAAAGAAACACCCCCACAGGCGTGGGGAATATATATAGCACCCGTCACCTCTTAAGCCTATCCCAGAAACACCCCCACAGGCGTGGGGAATATCAAGGGCATTACAGCAGAAAACAAGGGTTCTTTGGAAACACCCCCACAGGCGTGGGGAATATACAAATATCAGACTTCAGGAGGGACGATGAAGAGAAACACCCCCACAGGCGTGGGGAATATCTGCCCCGCCGCCAAAAAAAGTAAAAGGTAATAGAAACACCCCCACAGGCGTGGGGAATATGTAAAAAAACAACTAATTATGGAGAACACGAAAGAAACACCCCCACAGGCGTGGGGAATATCCTTTGAATTATGCCCCAAACTTTAATGTGCCATTAGAAACACCCCCACAGGCGTGGGGAATATTATCAGCACCAACGCCAAGCATCTTTAAAGCTGGAAACACCCCCACAGGCGTGGGGAATATCAACTGAACTTTGACGACCCAAGAAGTAAATTGGAAACACCCCCACAGGCGTGGGGAATATCTCTTCATTGCTGTAGAAAATATCGTCAGCAAGGAAACACCCCCACAGGCGTGGGGAATATTAAAGGCATGACTGATATTAACCCGCAATGGCGGAAACACCCCCACAGGCGTGGGGAATATACTTAAAAAAATTTAAAAGTACATATAAATTTATATATAAAGCAGGTTTTCAAAGAGCAACCTTTTTTTTAATTATTGATAAATTTTTCTATTATAAGCTGATAACCGTCAATTTCAGTTATAGTTTTATTGGTATCTCCTCTGCCCCATATTTTAAAACCTGGAACTTTATTAATCCGCTGAAAAATCATTATACCTGATTCAGGAGGGCAGGACTTAATTAAATATTGGATAACTTTATCAGCAACTGAATCTTTTATCCCGGAAACAAAAACATTAGCTCTGGCTTCTACAAACCAGAGTTTTAGCCTTCCGCGTACCGCTGGAGGGAGATCATTTGCAATTACAACAACCATTATTTTAAATCAACCCCCAACATTTCTTCAATATCAGGATTTATTCTTGCAAGCAGATTCATATCTATAGCTTTTTTTCTAAATTCGGAAGAAACTCTGTATTTATTATATTTACCTGCAAGATCAAGCGTAAGTTTAAAAGCAAGATCTATACATAACTCCTCTTTATATAAATCTGCCATATCGTAAACAAAAGGGAGTGGGCTGCCTGAATGTATAAATCCTATATGCGGTGAAAACCCCATACCATAAATACATGACAGAAGAATCCCGTATAATGCCGCATTGCATGATGTAAGCACCTGATTTGTAATATCACTTAACTCCATTTTGCCAGGCTGATATACCCTGCCTTTCCAGCCAACTTTATAAAACTCAGCTTTTTGTTCATAAAGTTTTTTAACACGAAAGCCTTCCATGCCCATCATTTCTTTAAGGGATTTCCCATCCAGTTCAGATGCAGGGAATCTCCTTAAAAACATTCTTTTTGCTACGTCAAGTGAACGCTTTTTATCGCACGCAAGCTGCATTTGACGTCGCATATTCCTTGTATCAGAAGTCGGGGATTGGCCTGTAGCATAATAAAGCAGGGAATCTTCGCCAACCCAGCAAACTGTACAATTTGTTGCTGCAAGTGTTTTTATTGCTTCATGAGTAACACTTGTACCGGGACCTAATAGAAGTGTTGATATAGTGGCAATAGGAAGACGAATTATTTCACCGCTGCTATCTATCCACTTAACACTGCTATCATCAATTTCAAGACGTCCCCTTTCAAGGTATAAAAAAGGATATCGATCCTTCATCTGAGGAAGCGTGGCTTTTGTTACCTTGACAATAAGGCGCTGATATTCCTTTTGTTTATCTGTTGTATCTGATATTTCATTCATAGAGCAATAACCGTTACCCTTCTATCCCTATATTTTTTTATTTTACCAAATTGTACCGGAACATCATTAAGTGTAAAAGAATCACCTTCATTGCATTCTCCATCTATTACGGTAAAATCTTTTATTAAAAATATATTATCGTGCTGTTTTGATTCAGCTTTTTTTTCTGCTGCAATTTGTGCATCATCCTCTGAGGTATAAAGACCCTGATATATAAAGTCTGATGGCACACAGCATTTACGCCCCAGGTATATATCATACACAGGGTTTTGTAATGCCTCTGATACAGCTTCTGCAAGAGAATTGGGCACTTCCAGGATAACTGCAAATACAGCATCCTGCAAATAATAACGATGAGTCAGTTTTGTACCACCTCCTACAGCGGGTTTACCTTCCGCTGTTTTGGGTATAAGCAGACTCTGCCAGGGATCTTTATTATCATACCCGCTGCCAATCATTTGAAAATCATGAAGAAGGGGTTCGCGTGGGGTTTTTATAATATTCCCATTTTTATCTTTTTTTGCCCTGACATAGGATATAACAGTCTGTTTTAATTCTGAAAACTCTTTTAATAATTTAACCTGTTCACCTGCTGCACCCATTGCACAGCAAACCAGACCCAGGATACCTGATTTTGTCGGGAAGTTAAGGGTATCTCTGCGTCCAAACTTTGAATCAAAACCCCATGACTGTATTGGAGCTTCAAGCCATAACAAAATAAATTTTGTGCCCATAAACTATGCCTTTATTGATTTAATTACAGATTCAATTAAATTATCTATTGAGAAATTTTCATCTTTACCAAATTCAAATTCAGCCACCTTTCCAAAAAGAGAGCCTGAAAGTTTTTCTTTTTTGGATAATTCAGCATTAAGCATCTCAATACTTGGCTTTAAAAAACCGCCATCTTTTGATGATTTCACCGGTGTTTCAAATGATAGCTGCAGGCGCTGCCCTTTACGAATATAAACTTTAGCGTAATCCCAGGGAGATGCCCCTGATTGAGATGTTTGTCTTGCAGAGGGCACTGCTGTATATAGAGCTTTGATAAAAGCAGAAACAGCATCAGGAAAAAATTCATCATCACCAAGAGACTGGTATAGCTGCCCAAGATCAAGGGATATATAACGGTAATATGTTGCAGAGTTGAATTCAAGACTTCCCATGTGAGCAGAACCCTGTTCAGTTGAAAAATCATCAAGAGCTGTAAAAAACTCTACCTCATTTGTTACTTTATGGGTAGATATTGCATGACTGAATGAAGCAGCAGCTTCCACATCCATAGATGGAGCCTGTGCCACCATTCGACCAAAAAGAGATATATCAAGTCCGTCAAGATTCCGGGTCAGAGCAAATTTGGGTTTCCCGATTATATCAGCCAGTTCTTTAGCCTGTTTTTTTGCATCGGATTGTTTTATTAGTGCGTCAGGAACAAAGCCCTTCTCCTTGAATTTATCAGCTATCAGTGAAACTTCAGATGGAGAAAGAAAAAGCAGTGTATCTGTTTTACTGTTTTCGCCTTCTTTCACTTCACCCTTTATAAAAATACCTTCTATTTTGTCACCGCATGTTTTTGCCTGTTGATCTGTTGCCCCAATCTTTTTACATGCATTTTCTACCAGCTTTGATAGAAGTTTTGTCCTTATACCTGTAACTACATTAAAATTCTGAAGGGAAACCCTGACCTGCCGTTTCCAGCATTGACTGCTTACACGGGCACGCGTTACGCCCCCCACAACGGCTGTTTTAGGTGCATTAACATCATCACGGTTTAAACAGGTTACCGGGAATGCCTGGAGTATATGGAACTCAACACGCTTATTTGTATAGGAATTTGTTATATTATTCATTATTTTTCTCCTTGTTAAATTAGGCATTAACTGATGCCATTGTAATTGGAATAATCTGAAAAAGACCAAAACCAAAGGCTTTGCCACGGCCAAGGCCTTGTTTAAATGATTTTATAAAAACTTCGCGGTTTGTTACTTTTAATTTACCAATGAACACAGCTTTACTAAGAACAATTTTATCCTTGCCCTTTTCAAAGGTGATAACATCGGTTTCTTTAACTGAAAGTGAATTGGGAAGTATGTGAAAACCATAACCAGATGCTTTTTGAGAAAACCAGACAAGCATATTGTCTTTACCCTTAACAGGTATGAGTTTACGCGACTTATTATCACGCATTACCGGATTCATGACAATTTCAAAACCATAAAAATTTTTTTCAAGAAAATCTGAAGGAATTGGTCTGGATTCAATTTCTCCATAATTCTGTTTAACAGGGGGAGTATCAGATAAAAGCAGTATAATCCTTTCATGAAAATTACCCCCTTTATCGCAATACAAAAAAGAACGTTTATCATTATTTGTCTGCGGAAAGAGGGAATAAACAATTTTATGTAAACTGTAGGCATCATGAATATTAAGCTCTTTGCAGTCAGATCTTGAAAGACGCAATACAGATGCAATCATATAGCCTCCTCATCTGAACGCGGTTTTCCAAAAAAACCCTGTGCCCATCTTGTTTTTGTACGAAGTGGATCATTATCAAACCAGACAAGATCATTTAAAACATTACCATAAAATACAGGAACGCCTTTTGATGAAATAAGACTAAAGAGAGGCCGAATTACAGAGCATATTTCTTCAAGAGAGTTGCAGGCAAGTAAACGACGCAGTTTTGCCTTTGCCTGGTCGTTTGCATTCCCATCATCATAGCAGCGTACAATTGCACTGCCAATGTCAAGATACCCATCCTTATCTGGTTTAGCCCGTGCAGCAGCTGATAGCACTGTAACATAGGGCAGGCGTAACCAGCTTTTTTCAAGATCAATCCCTAACCATGCAAGGTATTCCCAGCATTGATATTCTGTTGCAGGGTTATCAGCACGTTTAAAAGCTGCAAGAAAAGCATTGTCCTCTTTGCAGCGGTCAATAAAGCGCTTAACATCAGACACCTGTCGGTTGACTTTTTCAGTTACCATTTATTTTACCACCTCCTCTGTTTTTTCTTTTATAGTATTAAAGGGTCTGTTTTTGACCCATGATTCCATTTGGCGTGCAGTCTGATTTGGACAAAGACGGTCATAAACATGTAATACAAAGCCATAAAAAGCAGGCATCATGGATTTTGCTTTTTCGCCAGAAGAATCTTCGCAGGCAGTAACAAGCTGTTGAAACCTGTTTTCACAAAGCTGCCAGTAGAGATTAGTAGCTTTAGCTGCAATATCTCCGCCATCCATCATAAGTTCTTTGTAATATCGTAAAACAGAGCTATAAAGAAATTTGGAAAACTGATCCAGCTTATCCATTACTGATGTAAGATTATCAAAAAAAGAGGCTGTGTCAGAAAAGATAGATGAGGAGAGTTTAATTTCTGATTCGACAAAGTCGTCAGTGCCGGATAAGTACTGTTCTCCAGCATTACTGCTAATGCGCACACCGCCTGACCAGATAGTAAAAAAATCCATTTCATGAGCACGATTAAAGCTGTTTTTTAACTGAAAACAGTTAAATGATTGAGTTGATTTTATAAAAGACAATAATGATGATAATTGACGCCAGGGCTTTTTTTCTGGATTAGCCCATAATACTTTTGGTTTGGATGCTGAAAAATCAATAGTAATGCTGAGATCAAATACAGAATCCGCATAATTTGGATGAGCAATGCCTTCTGAATAGTGAATACCATCTATATCCAATAAAATAAAACGATTAAGAGAAATAAGTCTGCCCATATATGAGGCTGTCAATTTTTTTGCTGTATCATCAAGCTCGCCAGTTGGCATTTGCTCCCAGGGGGCAGAACCTATTAACTCCGGGAAGATTTGCATTGCAGTTATATAGTCTTTTGTAAAAAGATTATAATAAATAGATTCCTGTAATGAAATTCCAAAAAGAAAACTATGAAGTAAACCCATATATGCTAAAGAAGGACCTGGTTTTCCAGTGGATGGTTTCCCCTTTTCATTTGATTTTAAATTATAACCAGGAGTTAAGACAACTGAATTATCTGTTTTTTTACCACCTAAAGCAAAACCCATCAATGTTAATACAAGCATTGCTTTTTCTGCATCTGATAATGATTTTTCTTGTTGAAACTGTGTTACTACTGTGGTATTGCCTGTTGCAACCATCATTTGCACGTCGCCAAAAGATGTCTTTTTTGCTTTTCTAATAGCGGGTATCTGTAAAAAAGGCTTTTCTCCATATAGCCAAAAATTGTCATGTTGCTCATTGAGATAGGAAAAAATTTTCTTTTGTAAACCTGCAACACCAAGCTTTTTCCACTCCTGTTCATTAGCTGGAGTATATGCACTTTGAGCAATTGCAAGCAGCAGTTTAAAGACTGCAATTTTTTCTACAGGATTTCCTCCAAGTGCAGATATTTTATTATCAGAAAATATCTGATTCAGGCTTACAAGACCTTTATCAGCAACAGGAATCCATGGTTCATCTATTAAATTAAACCGGTTTTTATTCACTTGTTATCTCCTTTTTTTCAGCTTTATACCCTAAGATCGAATTATACCATAAATTATATTTTTCATTGGCAATTGCCCCATTAATGAGCTTTATTTCATCGCTGTTATCAACTCGTGCAATTCTAAAAGGACTTTCATTATAGTCAGAACCGCCAATATATATATACGGTTTTAGCCATGATATATCAGTATCAACTAAAGGAGCCATATAGTCAGCAATCCTGACAGAATTAAGCATCAAGGTAGAGGCTATGTTACGTTTCAGTTTAGCATTTACAGTATGTCTGGGGATATAAAGTTTAGA